>DYEI01000544.1 GCA_020725765.1 Anaerolinea sp.
TCTTCCCCCTCCCCGGGACGGACGCCGCGGCGTCCGTCCCGGGGAGGGGGCGAGGGGGAGGGGCATCTCGGACGCAGCATGGCTGGAGGCCATCTCGGCGAGTCCTGGACGGTGCCGCGGGTTGCGCCCCGAAAGGCCTAAGTCGAGGGCAGGGGTGGGGGCGGCTCCGCGGGATGCTGCGGAGGCCACGGGCGCCTACGCTCCCCCCAGGCGACTTGTGGGTGATGGAAAGCGCGCCGCGGAGGCAGGGTGAGGGTCCCTCGATGGGCGAGGCCCTCGCCCTACGGCCGAAGAAGGCTGTCCGCCCTCGGACCGGGACGGGGGAGGGTCCCCGGCGGGCTGCCTGACGGCGAATCTGCTGACTGACCTTGGATGCACCCGGCTCTTCTCGAATCTTGACACTGTCAGCCTTTAATGCTAGAATCGCAGTGTAAGTGCTTTCGTGGAAGCGTGCCCAATGACTCTCAAGGCGGAGAGGGGCGGGTTGCTTGGGTCGCCGGGGCGACGGGATGGCCGCGGTTACCGTCTACGATGTTGCTGAGAAGGCGGGGGTCAGCATTGCTACAGTCTCGCGCGTGCTGAACTCGCCGGAGAAGGTCAGGGAAGCGACGCGCGCGAGGGTCCTGGCGGCGATCGATGCCCTGGGATACGAGCCAAGGGCCGAGGCGGTCGAGCGGGCCCGCAGGAGCAGCCGAAGCATCGGGGTCCTGGCGCCATTCTTCACGCAGCCGTCGTTCACGGAGCGCCTGAGCGGCATTTCGGCCACCCTGGCCAGTTCTCCCTACGAGCTTGTCATCTACAGTGTGGATTCCGCGGCCAGGCGGGATGGATACCTGAACAGCCTGGCCGTAACCCGGCGCCTTGATGGGCTGATCGTCATCTCGCTCGAGTTTGCGGACCGGCTGGCTGAGCGCCTGATCGAGCACGGGCTGGAGACGGTTGTCATCGAGTTCTATCACCGGGAACTGTCCAGCATCACCATCGACGACGAGATTGGCGGGCGCATCGTTGCCGAGTATCTCATAGCGCGGGGGCATCGCCGCTTCGGGTTTGTCGGGGATACGGACCTCCCGGACTATGCGATCTACCCCAGCGACCGGCGCCTGCGAGGCTTCCGGATGGCCCTGGAGGAGGCCGGTCTCCATCTCACCGCCGAGCAGATCGCCCTGGCGCCGCATGGCCTCGAGCAGGCCCGGCAGCAGGCCCATCGCCTTCTGGATCTGCCGGAGCCGCCAACGGCGATCTTTGCGGCGAGCGATACACAGGCGCTTGGGGTGCTGAAGGCCGCCAGAGAACGTGGAGTCGCCGTCCCGGAGCAACTGGCCATCGTTGGCTTTGATGATCTGGAGATCGCGGACTTTGTCGGGTTGACGACGGTACGCCAGCATCTGAAAGAGTCGGGCCGTGTGGCGGTTGAGCTGCTGCTCTCGCGTCTGGCAGACCCTTCGCGGCCCGTGCAGCACGTAGAGTTACCGCTGACGCTGGTGCGCAGAGGAACGGCATAGCGCCAGCGGTGTCGCCGAAAGGACGGTTTCCGTCCAGAGGGCTTTCGGAAGGCGTGGCCGATGGAGGGCTGACGCCGAGGGTCTGCGTGGGTGAGGCGCCCGGTGAGGGGCGCGGGTGTGTCCTGGGCCGCCCGTCTTGGTTCCGGGCAGGCCCGCAGGGGGCCTGAGGTGGTGCCCCCGCGGAGCCTGCGGGAGGGCGATCCGGGGTCTGAGGTTCGGATCTCACACCCTTGACTCTCCCCAACGCGCATGGTATACTGACCTCGCAATCAACTGATTGTCCGTAATGGCTGCGGACGCAACGCTTCAAGTGGCAGAGGCGATATGGCATCTGGGATCCTGAACCGGCCCTCTCGAATCCCCGGATACGCTTCTTCCCTGCGGCTGGCATGCTCAGGTGGGCTGCTTTCATCCCGGTGGGCATCGGTGTATGGCGTGTCCCGGGCCTTCGGTTCCCTCCCCGTGTCGTCTCCTGTCGCGCGGCGTCCGTCTCTTCGCGGCGTCTCTTCTGTCTCTCTTCCCTCTGCAAGTTGCTATGGCGTGTGTCTCTACGCGTCACTGCCGGGCCAGCGTGTCGCCTGTCGCTCCGCCGTGCGCACCGGCTCTCAGCCGGGCTCAGTGCACCGGTGGCAGGTGGCAGGGTCTGGCCGTGCCCAGGCTGCCTCGAGGGGACATATCCGGCGGATGACCGACGATGGGTGCTGCAGCGTTGCAGTAGCCGGTCGGAGTGCCGATGGTCTCGACCCCGCCGCTCCGTCGGTGTGGCCGCGGCGTGGCGGCGTCCGGGCGGGGCAGGGCGCGCACTGAGGCTTTGTGCAAAGGAGGTGATGCCCCGCAGTAGAGATGATTCGATAGTTGCGCGCGCGGAACTCGTTTCGCACGGCATTCGACATCCATCCAAAGGAGGAAGCGGCATGTCTACCAGAATCAACCGGCGTGAGTTCCTCTTCGGGTCAGCGATGACCGCAGTTGGCGTAGCGCTTTCGGCGTGCGCGCGCCAGGCAGCGCCACAACCCACGCAGCCGCCCGCTACCAAGGCCGCCGTGCAGGCGTCGCCCACGCCCATCCCCACCCAGGCGGCTACAGCCACCCCGGTGCCGACCGCTGTGCCAGCCAAGGAGGCACCGGCCCTTGCCGAGCTGGTCAAGCAGGGCAAGCTCCCACCGCTTACCGACCGCCTGCCCAAGAACCCGCTGGTCCTTGCCCCGGTGAACGAGATCGGCACCTACGGTGGCCGCATCCGCACCTTCTACCACTGGCAGGGCTTCTGGGCGGAGTGCCAGTACGGCCACTCGGCCGTCCGCTGGATCAACGACGGCATGGAGATCGCCCCTGGCATCTGCGACACCTGGTCGGCCAATGCGGACAACACCGAGTGGACCTTCCACATCCGCGAGGGGCTCAAGTGGTCCGACGGCGAGCCCTGCACGGTCGACGATGTCCTCTACTGGTGGGAGGACCTCGTCCTCAACCAGGATCACCCCGACCAGCCACCCGACTTTGGCTCCGCGGGCGGCAAGCTCGTCGAGTTCATCAAGGTCGACGACTATACCGTCAAGCTCAAGTACATCGAGCCGACCCCGCTCACGGCCAAGCGCCTGGCGATGTGGGTGAACGCCGGCATCGGCCCACGCTGGATCGTGCCCAAGCACTATCTCAAGCAGTTCCATCCCAAGTACAACTCGGAGTACAAGGACTTTGAGGTCCATGACCAGAAGATGTCGGTCATGGAGAACCCCGAGTATCCGACGCTCAACCCCTGGAAGCTCAGCAAGTACGAGGCTTCGGTGAGCCAGACCTGGGATCGGAACCCCTACTACTATGCCGTTGACACCGAGGGGAACCAGCTCCCGTACATCGACGGCATCGATGCCACCTACATCGAGGATGCTGAGGTCCAGAAGCTCACCATCATGCAGGGCAGCGTCGACTTTGTGCACTTCCACAAGGCCGCGCTCTCCGACCTCTCCACCATGCTCGAGAACCAGGAGAAGGGCGGCTACGACGTGGTCCTGTGGGACTCGGGCTCCGGCACTGGCATGATGTACTTCTGGAACTATGACCATCCGGACGACAAGCGTCGTGCCCTGTACCGCAACCCCAAGTTCAAGCGGGCGATGTCGCATGCCCTCGACCGCCCGACGATTCAGCGTGTCGTCTACTACAACACCGGCATCCTGACGACCGGCACCATGAGCCCGAAGGCCATCGAGTTCAACTTTAACGCCGAGGCTCAGGCCATGTACGAGAAGGCGCGCAGCGCCTATGTGGACTATGACCCGGCGAAGGCCAAGGCGCTTCTGGACGAGATCGGCGTCAAGGATGTGGACGGCGACGGCTGGCGCGAGTTCCCGGATGGCTCCAAGCTCGCAGTCAGCATCGACATCCCCGCCGATGCGGGCACCGAGTGCATGAGCGTCCTCCAGATCGCCGAGAAGAACTGGAAGGACATCGGGCTCAACATCGTCATCAACCAGATGCCGCCTGCCGAGTTCGGTCCGCTCTGGAGAGGTGGCAAGCTCGAGATCCACACCAACTGGGAGGTCGGCGACGGTCCCGATCACCTGCTGTACCCGAGCTGGATGGTGCCGAACGAGCCGGACCGCTGGGCGCCGCTCTGTGGCAACCGGCTGATGCTCGTGGGCACGCCCAAGGAGGACACCGAGCTCGACAAGAGCCCGTGGGACCGCACCCCGCCGCGCTGGGCCTCCACGGAGCCGGGCTACAAGGACGGGCCCGTGGCCAAGCTGACTGAGATCTACCTCAAGGCCATGATCGAGGTCGACGAGCTCAAGCGGCACCATATGGTGTGGGACATGATCAACATCCACATCGACGACGGGCCGTTCTTCATCGGCACGGTGGCCAACTATCCTCGCATCATCTTCAAGAGCAAGAAGCTTGGCAACGTGCCCAAGAAAGAGCAGCTCAGGCTCGGCGGGTTCGTCAACCCGTGGATCATCCCCTATCCGGCCGTGACCAACCCCGAGACCTACTACTTCAAGGCGTAGCGGCCGGTTCCTGAGCGATGAGGAGGGGGGAGTCGGCCGACTCCCCCCTCCTGTCCATCAGGTTCTTGCGGAAGAGGGGGTTTAGATGGCGCGGTACATACTCCGCCGGTCCGGCTACATGTTGGTCACCATGATCTTTGTGGCCGTCATCGGCTTTCTCATCATCGAGTTGCCTCCCGGCTCCTACCTCGAGTTTGAGATCGCCCGGCTGCGCCAGTTGGGCGGTGACATGGCGCCGGAGCAGATACGGGCACTCGAGGTACGCTACGGCGTTCATGACCCTATCTACCTCAAGTTCTGGAAGTGGTTCTCCGGCTTTGTGCGCGGCGATTTCGGCAGGTCCTTCGAGCACCGCCTGCCCGTGTCTGAGTTGCTCTGGCAACGGCTGGGTTTCACTGTGCTCATCTCTGTCCTGACAATGATCTTTAGCTGGGTTGTCTCCATCATTGTCGGGGTCTACTCAGCCACGCACCGCTACACCATTCCGGACTATGCCATCACCGTGCTGCAGTTCATCGGCCTCTCGGTGCCCAACTTTTTGCTGGCCCTGGTGCTGATGGTCTTTGCCCAGCAGGTGCTGGGCATGGAGGTCGGAGGCCTCTTCTCCGGCGCCTACCGTAACGCGCCGTGGAGCCTGGCCAAGTTCATCGACCTCCTCAAGCACCTGTGGATTCCCATCCTGGTTATTGGCGCGAGCGGCACCGCCTGGCTGAGCCGGGTTATGCGCGGCAACCTGCTCGACGTCCTGAACATGCAGTACGTGCAGACGGCGCGCGCCAAGGGCCTGTCGGAGCGCACGGTGATCTGGAAGCATGCGGTACGCAATGCCCTGCACCCCCTGGTCATGGTCCTGGGCATGAGCCTGCCGGGCATCATCTCGGGGGAGACGGTCGTCGCCATCGTGCTCAACATGCCTACGACTGGGCCGCTGTACTTCCGCGCGCTCCTGCAGCAGGACATGTACCTGGCGGTTACCTTCCTCATGTTCCTGGCAGTCCTGCTCCTGATCGGCAACCTGTTTGCCGACATATTGCTGGCGTGGCTGGACCCACGCATACGCTTCGAGTAGGCGCCAGAAGGCGGAAAGGTGGACGCGATGGCTGAGGCAGAAACCTCTATTCCCATCCCCGAAGAGCTTGTGCGCGAGCCCGTCAGCGAAGTCGGGCAGATGTCGCAGTGGCAGCTGATGCGCCTGCGCTTTTCCCGCAACCGCCTGGCCATGACGGGGGTGATCGGCCTGGCGGTGATGTACGTGATCGTGTTCCTCGGGCCCTTCCTGGCGCCGAACGACTATATGTACCAGAACACGGATTATATCTTCGGGCAGCCCAACTCGATCACCTTCATCGGGCCCGATGGCAGGTTTTCGCTGCGCCCCTACACCTATGAGATTTCGACCGTCCTCGATGAGCAGAGTTTCAAGTTCGTGTTCGTCGAGAACCGGGAGAAGAAGGTCCCCATCCGGTTCTTCGTCCGGGGCGATCCCTACACCCTGTTCGGATTTATAAAGTCCGATGTGCACCTGTTCGATGTGGACCGCCCGCAGCGCTTCTACCTCCTTGGCGCTGACGAGCTCGGGCGCGACATGTTTGCCCGCATCCTGATGGGCGGACAGGTCTCTATGACCATCGGTCTGGTGGGTGTGGCCCTGGGCATCATACTGGGCTCGATCATGGGGACGGCCTCCGGCTACTGGGGCGGTCTGACCGATGATATCATGCAGCGCATCATCGAGCTGATCATGTCCTTCCCCACGGTGCCGCTGTGGGCGGCGCTGGCAGCGGCCCTGCCACCCATCTCGGCAACCTTCACCGCCCTGCACCGTTACTTCCTGATCACGGTGATCCTGTCGCTGGTGGGTTGGACGGGGCTGGCGCGGCAGCTGCGGGCCAAGGTCATGGCCTACCGTCAGTCCGACTTTGTGCAGGCGGCACTGGCCGCGGGAGCCTCGGATGCGCGCATCATCTTTGTGCACATGCTGCCCAACGCGGCCAGCCACATCATCGTGGTGGCGGCCTTGGCCATCCCGAGCATGATCCTGGGGGAGACCGCCCTCAGCTTCCTCGGCCTGGGCATTCTGCCGCCTCTGGTGAGCTGGGGCGCCCTGTTGAAGAGTGCGCAGCAGGTAGCGGTGGTGGTCCAGCATCCCTGGCTGATGATCCCCGGAGTCGCCGTGGTCATCACCGTCCTGTTCTTCAGCTTTCTCGGCGACGGCCTGCGCGATGCCGTCGACCCGTATTCGATCTAGAGGCAGGGGAGCGAGGACGCAATGGCCAAGCAAGCCGGATCGTCGACCACGCCTGAGGGCCTGGTCGTGCGTGTCAGAGACCTTCACGTTTACTTCTTCACGGACCTGGGCGTTTCGAGGGCGCTGAATGGCGTGAGCCTCGACATCCCCGCCGGAAAGGTGACGGGCGTGGTGGGTGAGAGCGGCTGCGGCAAAAGCGTGACCGCGCTCTCCATCATGCGGCTTGTCCCTCACCCCGGCCGGATCACCAAAGGTGAGATCCTCCTCTACCGCGAGCGCGAGAAGCAGAACGGGCACAGCATCGTGGAGGAAGTCAACCTGACGGATCTGGACCCACAGGGCCCGGTGATCCGCAGCATCCGCGGCGCCGAGCTGGCCATGATCTTCCAGGAGCCGATGACCTCCCTCAACCCTTCCTACACCATCGGCGACCAGATCATGGAGGCCATCCTGCTGCACCAGCAGTGCACCAGGAAGGAGGCCGAGGAACGGGCGGTCGACATCCTCGCCCGGGCCGGGATGCCCAACCCGCAAACGGTGGTCAGGCGCTACCCCCATGAGCTATCCGGCGGCATGCGCCAGCGGGCGATGATCGCCATGGCGCTCTCCTGCACGCCATCGGTCCTCTTCGCCGACGAGCCCACCACGGCGCTGGACGTGACGACCGAGGCGCAGATACTGGACCTGATGCGCGAGCTGCAGGCTGCCATGGGCATGGCCATCGTGTTCATCACCCACAACCTCGGTGTGGTGGCCCAGATGTGCGACACGGTAGCCGTGATGTACCTCGGGCGCGTCGTCGAGCAGGCGCCGGTCGAGCCGCTCTTCTACGACCCACAGCACCCCTACACTCGGGCGCTCTTGCGCTCCATCCCTCACGTGGGCAGCCGCACCAAGGCACGCCTGCAGCCGATCCGGGGTGTGGTGCCCGACCCGTACGCCACCATCGAGGGCTGCCCCTTCCATCCGCGCTGCGACTACCGCAAGCCAGGTCTCTGCGACGTCCGCGTTCCGGCAACCACGCAGGTGGGCGAGAACCACACCGTCCGCTGCTTCCTGTACACCGAGCAGGGGGAAGACAATGGATAAGGCTGATCTCATGCAGCAGGAGCTGCTCCTCGACGTCAAGGGCCTGAAGAAGTACTTCCCCGTTCAGTCCGGGCTACTGCGCCGGACCGTGGGCACGGTGCGTGCGGTAGATGGGGTTGATCTCTTTGTGCGCAAAGGCGAGACGCTGGGTCTGGTAGGAGAATCCGGCTGCGGCAAGACGACGGCCGGGCGTACCATCCTCAGACTGCTGCAGCCGACTGCCGGTGAGATCCGCTTCAACGACCCCAAGCTGGGCTGGGTCAATCTCGAGCGTATGTCCCGGCAAGAGCTCGCGGCGGTCCGTCCCAACATGCAGATCATCTTCCAGGACCCCTTCTCGTCGCTCAATCCCCGCATGACGGTGGAGCGGATAATCGCCGAGCCGCTGGTCATCAACAAGGTGGCGAAGGGCCAGGAGCTCAAGGACCGGGTAGCGGACCTCCTGCGGGTCGTGGGCATGCGCCCGGAGTACATGAGCCGCTACCCGCACGCCTTCAGCGGCGGGCAACGGCAGCGCATCGGCATCGCCCGGGCCCTCGCGCTCAACCCCAAGCTCATCATCTGCGACGAGCCGGTCTCGGCCCTCGACGTCTCCATACAGGCGCAGGTGCTCAACCTGCTGGAGGACCTGCAGGCCCAGTTTGACCTGACGTATATCTTTATCGCCCACGACCTGAGCGTGGTGGAGCACATCTCCGACCGCGTCGCGGTGATGTACGTCGGGCAGATCGTTGAGCTGGCCAGCACCGACGAGCTTTACTACACGCCAAAGCACCCCTACACGGAAGCGCTCATGGCGGCGGTGCCCAAACCGGATCCGAGGCGGCGCGACCGTCCGATCAAGCTCCCCGGCGAGGTTGCCAGCCCCGTCAACCCGCCCTCGGGGTGCTACTTCCATCCGCGCTGCCGCTACGCCAAGGAGGTCTGCAGCAAGGAAGCACCGGTGTTCCGGGAGGTCACTCCCCTCCACTATGCCCGGTGCCACTTTGCTGACGAGCTCAAGCTACGGGGCGTGGTGGGCTGATAGCGTGAATGAAGAGTCTGGCTGGAAGGCAACGCTCCTGCGGTTCGGCGCGTGGCTGCTCTCCATGCTCCTGGTGGTCGCCGATATCTTTATCGGGGTGCGCACCGTGCTTGTCGTCATGGTCTGGCTGGGCGCACAGCGCGAGGCGGCCATTCGCGCGCGGGGCGAGATCGTCTACGATATCTTTGGTTTCACGGCCGAGGCAGTGACCCTGGGCGCGATCCTGGTCTTTGCCTGTGTGGGGCTGGCGCTGGTGATAGCCTTCGAGCACTACTACCGGCGCGCCGAGTCGGCCGGCGAGCTCCTGCGGCGTGCGGCCAGAGTGGTAAGCGCTCTGGTGGCCTTTGGCGTCCTGGGATTGGTCGTGCAGGGCGTTCTCTGACTGCTCTGCTGGAGATGTGTCGGCCGCCCACGCGGCCGACACGATCCGGGTGGTGAGGCGACACGCAGGCGCTGGCTCGTGGGGGTCAGCGCCTGTTTGTTCGCCATGACCTGCGCCGGCATACCGGCTGCAGGCGACCGGGCCCGTGTCCCTGTGCCCACGAGGAGGTTCGCTTGATGTCGCTCTTGTGGATTGCCCACAGGAGGTTGTGGGGGCGTCCCTGGCTGGCGGTGATGTCGATCGTTGGCATCGCGCTGGCCGTCGGCCTCGCGGTGAGCGTCCCAATCTTTGCGCAGGCGGTGAGCCGCGGCATCATGGAGGACGAGCTGGCCGCCCTCTCGCGGCAGACGGGGCGTTCCGCGCTGTCCATTCGCGTCTACCTGCTGCCGGTGTCGGCCCGGCCGGTAACCGCGCAGCAGGCGCAGGACCTGAGCGCACAGATCGCCGGCATCTTTGAGCAGGAGCTCGGCATCCCGGTACGCGCCTGCCAACTGACGATCGAGTCCATGGGCCTGATGCTCAAGTCGGCCAGCGACGGAGCCTATGGGCCGGAGGGGACCTTCCTTGGGAATGCGAAGGTAGGCTTTCTCACCGGGATCGAGGAGCACGTCGAACGCGTGTCCGGCGAGCCGATCGGCACCCGCTCGCCGACCAGTGCGGCCAACGCCTGGATGCACGAGGCCTGGGCGGCGGAGATGGGCGTTGAGGATGGCGAAGAGTTTATCATTCAGCCAATTGTGCAGGGCGCACCGGTAAAGGTGCGGATTGCCGGGACGTGGCGGCCGAAGGATGTGCAGGACCCCTTCTGGCCCAGCAGCCCGGATGCGGTCTGGCGCAGCGTGCTCCTGTTCCAGCCCGACGACTATGCGGCCATGGTAGAGCCCGCCCTCGGGGATGCCGCCGTCGGATCGCTATCCTGGGCCGTGAGCCTGGACGAGGCGCACTTTGTGCCAGAGCTGGCGGAGCGCTACGTCAGGGGCCTCAAGCGGTCCCTTGTGCGCCTGCAGCAGCTCCTGCCCGATGCGCGCTGCGACGTCTCTCCGCTGCCGGTCTTTGAGGCCTACCTCGGACGCCGCCACTCGCTGACCATCCTGCTCTTCGCCTTCTCGGTGCCCATCGTGGGCTTTTTGCTCTACTCGCTGACGCTCGTATCCAACGTGCTGGTCGACGGTCAGCGGCCGGTCACCGCCATCATGGTCAGCCGCGGCATGACGCCCGAACAGCTTCTGAGGATCAGCCTCTTTGAGGGCCTGTTCCTGCTGGCAGTCGGCACACCGCTTGGGGTGCTGGTAGGCCTGGGTGCGGCCCGCCTGATGGGGCATAGCGCCAGCTTTATGCGCTTTGTGCCGCGAAGCCCACTGAGTGTGAGCCTGGCGGGCATCAAGGTCTGGCTCGTCGCGCTGACAATGGGTGTGGCGCTCCTGGCGCGGCTGTGGCCCGCAATCCGTGAGAGCGGCCGCAGCGTGATCGAGTACCTGCAGCATGCGTCGCGACCGGTCGAGAAGCCCGGGTGGCAAAGGCTGTATCTGGATTTTGTGTTGATCATCCCAACTGTGTACGCCTACCGTCAGCTCAAGCAGCAGGGCTCGATCGTCATCCTCGGCTGGCGCTCTTCGGGGGATATCTTCCGCGATCCGGCGCTCTTTCTCGTGCCTGCCCTCTTCATGCTGACGGCGTCTCTCCTCTGTGCCCGGCTCTTCCCGCTGCTGATGCGCCTGCTGGACCGCTTTGTGTCGGGTCATCTCAGCCTGTCATGGTGTGTGACGCTGCGCCAACTGGGCCGGCAGGGAGGGCAGTACGTGAGCTCGCTGCTCCTGATCATGGTGGCGCTCAGCGTGGGCGCCTTCATGGCCTCGATGGCGCTCAGCCTGGACCGGTGGCTCGAGGATCGCCTGCGGTATCGCCTCGGAGCAGATGTGGTGCTGCGCGTGGAGAGCATGCCGGAGGAGGCGGGCGGGGGCCCGATGGGTGCGGCGGCGACGGGCAGCGGCGTGATCGCCGAAAGCGCAATGTTCATCCCCCTGCCCAGTGTCCTCGCCGTCCCGGGTGTTGTGGCCGCGACCAATGTGGGCAGCTACCGCGCCCAGATTCCGGTCACGATCGACCGGCTCTCGGATGGCAGGTTCCTCGGAGTCGACCGTGTGACCTTTCCCGCGACGGCCGCCTTCCGGCCCGACTTTACCGCGGAGTCGCTGGGTGAGCTGTTGAACAGGCTCGCCCTCCATGAGGACGGGGTATTGGTATCCCGCCAGCTGCTCGAGCGTGGGGCCAGGAGCATCGGCGATCCCCTCCAGCTGCGGATCACGCCGGATGGCACGAACTATGTCGACGTGCGGACGGTGATCGTCGGGACCTTTGAGTACTTTCCGACCGTGTACGACGAAGAGACGCCAACGGTGGTGGGAAACCTGGACTATCTCACGACGGTAGCCGGTGGCGTCAGCACCTACGAGCTGTGGCTCAAGATCGATCCGACCCGCACGAGCCCTAAGGAGCTGGAGTGGGAGATTGGTCGGATCGCAGGGTACTACTCGCGCTATCAGGATGTGCGTACGCTGCTGAAGGAAGAGCATGAGAAGAAGGAGCGGATCGGGGTGTATGGCACGCTGTCCATTGGCTTCCTGGCCTGCCTCGGGCTGGCGGGCACCGGTCTGCTCATCCAGTACCACAAGTCCCTGCAGGAGCGCCTCTTCCGTTTCGCCACGCTCCGGGCAATCGGCCTCTCCCGCCGGCAGCTCGTGGCGCAGGTGCAGCTCGAGTACCTGATCGTGCTCTTCACGGGCATAGCCGCCGGGGTGCTCATCGGCGAGTGGGCCTCGCGGCTGTTCATCCCCTTCTTCCGCGTCTCCGGGGTGCAGGGTCAGCTCCCGCTTCCGCCTCTGCTCACGCTGCTGGATCAGCGGAGCATCGCTGCCATGGCGGGCGCCTTTGCCGCGCTGCAGGTTGCGGCCCAGAGCGGGCTGATTCACCGGGCCATGCGCAGCGAGCTGTTCCAGGTGCTGCGTATGGGCATGCAGGAGTGAGACGGAGGAGATATGCCGTATCCCCCGTCCCCCTTCTCCGCCGCCGAGGCGGCGGAGAAGGGGGGCTCTTATGTTATGGAGGGAGCCCTGCGCAGCATCTCGCGGAGCCGCCCCCACCCCTAACCCCTCCCCCTGGCGGACGCGTCGCGTCCGCCAGGGGAGGGGCAGGGGCGTACAGGCTGCTTTGGCCGCCGTCCCTCGGCCCTTGCCGGAGGGTACCTCGAGTTTGGCCTTTCGGAGCGCAACCCGCGGCACGGATCCAGAGCTCGCGGAGATGGTCTCCAGCCA
>DYEI01000545.1 GCA_020725765.1 Anaerolinea sp.
CCCCATGATGCTCTGCAGACCGAGTTGTGGGTAATGGAGAGCATCCCTGGGGAATCCGTCGAGTCCAGCCGCCTGGCGCTACCGGCTGCTGTCACGTGCTTTGCCTCCGGTAGAGAGGCCCTCTGCGCGGCCGCGAGGAAAATGGCAGGGGGATTGCCCGCCAGCCATCGGGTCGCGCGGACGATCTGAGATTGTAACTTCTGGAGGTCGCAGCGGCATGACGGCGGATCGCATCCTCGCCATGGACATAGGCGGCGGCACGCAGGACATCCTCATCTACGACCCCGCGCAGCCGGCCGAGAACTCGGTGCAGCTCGTGCTGCCCGCACCCACTGTGCTGGTGGCGGATCAGATCCGCCGGGCCACCGCAGCAGGCCGCCCCGTGTTCCTGACGGGCGAACTCATGGGGGGCGGCGCCTGCGTGAGCGCCCTCAAGCGACACATCGCGGCCCGCCTTCCCGCCTATGCCACTCCCACGGCCGCCCTCACCGTACGGGACAACCTCGACGAGGTTCGCCGCAGGGGGGTGCAGATCGTGGACGCGTTGCCAGATCCCTCGGCCGCCATCATCGCCACCGGGGACGTCGACCTGACCGCGCTGCGGGAGATACTGGCGCGCTACAACGTCACGCTGCCGGAGAGGGTCGCCGTCGCCGTGCAGGACCACGGCGAGTGCCTTGCCGGCCAGAACCGCGCCCTGCGCTTTCGCCTGTGGCGGGACTGCATCCTCGCCGGCGGCGCGCTCCGCGACCTCGCGTACACTACCGCTCCGGCGCACTTTACCCGCATGCGAGCGGTCCAGCGCGCGGTGCCGGGCGCCATCGTCATGGACACTGCCGCCGCGGCGATCTGGGGGGCCCTCTGCGACCCGGCCGTCTCTGCCCGGCGGGACGACGGCCTGATCGTCGTCAACGTGGGCAATCAGCACGTCGTGGCGGCACTGGTGCGCGGCGAGCGCATTTTCGGCCTCTGCGAACACCATACCGTGCTTGTGGACCGCCCCAAGCTACAGCAGCTCCTCAGGGCCCTCTATGATGGAACCATCAGCGACGAGGCCGTGCGCGCCGACAACGGCCACGGCGCCGCGGTCCACCCCGAGCACCGGCCATGGACCCGGGTGCCCTTTGTCGCTGTGACCGGTCCGCGGCGTGCCCTCGCCGGCGGCCTCGGATACCACTTTGCTGCCCCATATGGGAACATGATGCTCAGCGGGGCCTTCGGCCTCGCTGCAGCTGTAAGCGGGAGGGAGCGGCTATGGCCATCGTCATGAGCGTCCTCGGACCCATACCCACATCAGAGCTCGGCATGATCCTGCCGCACGAGCACCTCTTCACCGACCTGCGTGGGCCGGGGCCATGGGACTATTCCAGCATCGACCTCGGCCACGTCGTGAGGCGCCTTGCGCCCCTGCTCGAAGAGATCAAGGCGCAGGGGGTGACGGCCCTTGTCGAAGCCACACCCCCGTGCGTCGGGCGGCATCTGCCTGCGCTCGAGGCAGTCGCCAAGGCAACGGGCCTGCCCATCGTCGCTGCAACCGGCGCCTACCGCGATCCCTTCCTCCCGCAGGCCATGCGAGAGCTGCCACCGGAAGCGCTGACCGAGATGATGCTCAAGGAGCTCACCGAGGGCATCGGAAACTCTCGGGTGCGGGCGGGGCTCATCAAGCTCGGGGCATCGGATGAGGGCCTCACCCCGGCCGAGGAGCGGCTGCTCCGCGCGGCCGCTCAGGCATCCCTGCGGACCGGCGCCGCCATTGCCAGCCACACGACGACGGGCTTTGCAGCGCTCCGGCAGGCCCAGATACTTGAGGAAGAAGGCCTCGATCTCGCGCGCTTTGTCTGGGTGCACGCGCACTGCGAGCCAGACGTCGAGCTGCACGTGCAGCTCGCCCGGCGCGGCGTATATGTCGAGTACGACGCCATCGGGTCGCCCGACTGGCCCGACCCGTCCTTCATCCGCCTCCTCGAGCGCCTGTGGGATGCCGGATGCGGCAGCCGGATCCTGCTCTCGCAGGACGCCGGATGGTACCAGCCAGGCGATCCCGAGGCACCCATCCGGGGCTACGGATACCTGGCCGGATCGTTCGTGCCCGCCCTGCGCTCTGCTGGCTTTGACGAGTCGGCCATCAGCACCATGACCGTGGAGAACCCGCAGCAGGCCTTCGCCCTCGAAGGGTAGGTCCCGATGACGCGCGTCTGCGCGCCCTATGGCGCGAGCTCCGCCACCTGCCGCGCGTCAAGGCGCAGGACCAGTTCCACGACCAGCCGGGCCGTCGCATCATAGTCATCCCGGCTGATGATCCCCTGATGGCTGTGGATGTGTCGCGCGGGCACGCCGAGGACTACCGAGGGCACGCCCCGGGCGTTGACATGGATGGGACCTCCATCGGTCGCGCCCCGCTGCATCACATCGATCTGCAGCGGGATGCCGAGCTCCCGCGCCACGTCCATGACGAGGTCGCGCAGCCGCAGGTTGGGAATCATGGCACCATCGTAGGCAAGGAGCACCGGCCCGGCTCCGAGCCTGACCGCACACTCCTCGGGCTTCATATCCGGCAGATCGCCTGTGAGCCCGACCTCGAGGACAATCCCCACGTCCGGCGCGACAGCAAAGGCGCTGGTGCGCGCCCCGCGGAGGCCCACCTCCTCCTGAACCGTCCCGACGCCATAGATCGTGTTCGGGTGCGGCTGTCCGGCCAGGGCCCTGAAGACCTCAACGATGAGTGCGCAGCCCACCCGGTCGTCCCACGCCTTGGCCAGGTATGTGCGGCCGTTGCCCAGGATGGTGAACTCGCTGCGGGGTATGATCGGATCGCCGACTCGCACGCCGATCTCCTCAACCTCCTGGCGGCTCGTCGCCCCGACGTCGATGTACATCGCGTCCTTCTCGACGACCTTGTTCCGCTCCTCCTCCTTGAGGAGGTGCGGCGGCTTGGCGCCGATCTGCCCGACCACATCCCCCTTGTGGGTCTTGATCACCACCTGCTGGGCGAGGAGCACCTGGTCCCACCAGCCACCGAGCGGCATGAAGCGGATAAAGCCGCCCTCGGTTATGTAGCGTACCATGAAGCCGACCTCGTCCATGTGCCCGGCCAGCATGATCCGGGGCCGCTCGGATGTGCCGGGGAGCCTGGCGATGAGGCTGCCGAGGCCGTCCTCTTCGATGTCGGCGGCGAGCCCACTGAGTGCCCGGCGCAGCGCCGAGCGCACCGGACCCTCGTACCCCGGCACGCCAGCGGCGTCGGTGATCTCTTTCAGGAACTGCTCCGTTGCGTCCACCCTGGTCTCCTTTCCGCGTGCCTATCCGCTTCCCCGTCAGGCCACTGCGCCCCCGCGGGTCAGTGCTGGCCGGGCCAGATCCTTTCACTCAGAGGTCAGCCGGACGCACCGACACGCTCCGGCACGCCTGCCTCACGTGCCACCCACGCATGATCCGGGTCCAGTGACGAGCGCATCACATGTCCATCGCCGGCCATGCCCCACAGATAGTGGATGCTGTAGCCCGGTGCCCCGGCTACCGGATGGTAGCCCACCGCAGCCACAAAGGCCTGCTCGTTGCGCACGACGTGCGCCTCATCGATGCTCCGGTCTGCATTGTATAGGTACTGGAGGGCAAAGCCCTGTGGCGGGTCAATCTGATAGAAGACGACCGACTCGAGCCGCACCTCGTCCGGGTAGCGGTCCTCGTCGTGCTTGTGGGGAGGATAGGAGGACCACTCACCGGGCTCGACGAACGTCTCCCCGACGAGAAGTCGACTGCAGGGGAACTCGGGCCCGACGATGGTTGCCACCCGCCGCGTGAAGCGCCCGGCGCCCTCTATGTGCTCCTCGACCTGATCCGATGTGATCAGACGCGGGAGATAGTCGGCACCTGCAGGCGCCATAAAGATGGCCATGTCGGTCGGTTTCGTTGCAGCAAGCGTGTACTCGCGGTGCCGAGGGATATACGCGGCTCTCGGCGGCTCGGCGAAGACGCTGGCCCGCGCCAGCCCCCAGCTCTCCTCCCCAATACGCACGGTGCAGGCACCACTGAGGACGACGAGCACCGCCTCGCTTCCCTCTGTGCTGAGCACATACTCCTCATCGCGGGGGATGCGCGCGATTCCGAACTCGAGATGGCGAAGGCCCGCATCGCCCGGCCCCGCCAGCCTGTTGTAGCCTGGATGGCGCTCATACGAGAAGACTCGCTCCAACGCCAACACCTCCAGAGCCAGAATCGGTGCCCATTGTATGGCAACCAGGGCAGAAGGCAAGTCGGCCGCCAAGGGCCTTGACAGCCCCGCCCCCCAAGCTATACTCGGCTCTGCCAGGAGGAGGGTCATACCATGGCAGACATGGCCTCGCTGATCGACGACCTGATCAACCGGCGCGTCTGGGCAGTGGTCGGCGTATCTGCAGACCCCGCCAAGTTCGGCTATCGCATCTTCAGGTCGCTGCGGGAGGCAGGCTACCGCGTGTACGGGGTGAACCCCAACGCGCGAGAGATCGACGGGCAGACCATATATCCCTCGCTCGCCGCCCTGCCCGAACGGCCGGAAGTCGTTGACCTCGTGGTGCCTCCGCCGGTCACCGAGCGAATCGTAAGGGAGTGCGCCGAGCTTGGCCTCTGCCGGGTGTGGATGCAGCCCGGCGCCGAATCCGAGAGCGCGATACGCTTCTGTGAGGAGCACGGGATCGCCGTGGTCTACGGTGCCTGTGCGATGCTCGAGAAAAGGCACTGGCCCTCGGCCAGCGCCGATGGCGAGGAGGAACATGGCAGTCCAGGGCCTTCCGCAGGTCCAGGAAGCAGAGTTTGATCAGGTTGTCCTTGCCGAAAACATCCCCGTGGTCGTCGAGGTCTACTCACCCTTGTGCCCCCATTGCCGACGCATCGCTCCGGTAGTGGAGGAGGTCGCCCGCGAGTACGCCGGGCGCCTGCGTTTCGTGCAGGTCGACGCGCTGCGCAGTCCCGGCATCGCACGACGCCTCCGCATCACCGGGGTGCCGGCCATGGTCGTGCTGTTCCGCGGTCGTGAGCTCGGCCGCATCATCGGAGAGGTGCCCAGGGAGGCCCTCAGGGCACGTCTCGACGAGATACTTGCTGCTGCGGGGAAAGGAGCCTGAGCAGACCGATGCCCCCGAAGCGATGACTGTCGCGCACCCAGGCCAGGAGCGCTCCAGAGACCAGAGGTGGCTCGCCCGGTGACCTGCTCAGGCTCGTGTTCGGCGGCCCTCGCCGCCAGCACCTTCTCGCCCCCACCCTGCACTGCTCCCCAAGCGGGCATGACACACCCCCTCGGGGCAGGAGCCGTTCCTTGTGCCTGTCCAGGGGCGGACAGGCTGCTTTGGGCGCCGTCCGTCGGCGCTTCCCGGAGGTTACCCCATCCCCCCGTGCCCCTTCCCCGCCGCTTGCGCGGCGGGGAAGGGGGCGTTTCTTCCTGCAAGGGGGTGTTCGCGGGCGGCTCCGCCGCCCGCGAACACCCCC
>DYEI01000546.1 GCA_020725765.1 Anaerolinea sp.
CGGAGGGTGAAAGCATCTGACGAGCGCAGGCCAGCCTCCAAGACCTGGCGCTCGGCGTCCGTCAGCGGACGCACATGAATAGGAGTCCTCATGCCCGATATTATACCACATTACCGAGCACCTCGGTTGACCCTGCACTAGCAGTGCGAGGCGGGCCCCGCAACGACTCGAAGCGGATGCTCGGCGGGTCTCTGCTGACCAACAGGATGGCGAGCAGCGCCTCTGCCGTCGCTCCCTGGCTCCTATGTGCCAGCCGCCAGCAGAAAGAGCGTCAGGTTATACAGGACGTGGATGATGATGGACGACGTGGTGTTGATGCGCTGGCGATAGAGCCCCAGCACGACGCCGACCACTCCTGTCGTCAGCAGCGCAAAGAGCAATCCATACTGCATGTGCACGACGCCAAAGGTGAAGGAGGTCAGCAGCAGGCCAAAGCGCGGCTGCAGGGCACCGCGGAACAGTATCTCCTCCGCAGTGCCGGAGGCCAGGCTGACCGCCACCGCCGCCAGCGGCGCAGCGAGCCCCTGGTAGAGTTGTTCTGTAGCCCGCGTCAGGTTCTCGAGCAGCTCCGGGGAGACGCGGGCGACCACGGCGCTCACCACCGCCTCGTACGCGAGCAGTGCCACCACACCAAGGAGCGTCAGGCCAAGCTGCCGCCACGAAAGCCCCCCCAGACCCAGGCGCTGCCAGGTCTCCCGCGGCCTGCGACGGACGCCCAGACCCACACCTGCAATCGCGAGGAGGGCAAGAGGTAGCTCGCTCGCCATGACCTGGGCCACGGTGAGCGTCCCGGTGAGCGACACAAACCCCTGCGGTCCCAGCCCGCCGAGGCCGATGCTCTGCCCGAGGAGCAGCGCCAGGAGCGCCAGTGCCACCGCGTTCACGACCGATTCCGCCCGGATCGGTATGATCCGGGCCAGCGCGCGGCGCACCGGCCCGAGGAGCACAATCCAGGATGCCACCCCGCCGGCGATCAGCCCGAGGCCGAGCCGCGCCGGGTTCACCCCGACCAGGGCCGCGGGGAGTTCCCTCGCCATTGCCTCCGGCGAGACCCGCTGCGCCACCGCCACGAGGAGGTACATCAGACCCAGCAGCAGCGATCCTCCTCCGGCAAGGGCCACGGAGCCATAGGCCACTGCACGCCATCCCCGTGAGCGCTCGCCCAGATTGGCCACCACCACGATTCCGATGACGACAGCGAACAGCAGCAGAGTTGTGACGTCCAGGGGACCAACCTCCTATCCTCGCCGGCACAGCACCACCACGGGTCGCGACGGCCCGGGGGTCCGGCCCTCGCGGGGCATGCCAGAAGTGAGGACCGCGCCATTGTACCAGACGTGCCCGTAGCGCGCAACCCTGGAGAAGCGCGGGGGTGTATCCCAGAATCGTCGGCGCAGACTGCAACCATTTCGCGACTACGGGAGGCCAGATTGCTTCGCCAGCCCTGCGAGTTGGCTACCAGTCACGCCGGCCTGTCCTTGCGAGGCGGCGTCAGCCGCCGAAGCAATCCCGCGAAACGGGAGGCGGGATTGCTTC
>DYEI01000547.1 GCA_020725765.1 Anaerolinea sp.
CTGAACCCAGCCCCGAAGGGGCTTCGCCTCTTTCAGCGCGGGGCTTTCAGCCCCGCGCTGCGCCTCAGGCGGGCGCCCGGCTGTAGGGGCGCAGCGCCGCTGCACGCCTACTGGGCCGATAGCACGCGCGAGGCGACGCCTCGCCCGCACAAGTCGTTGCTTGCTTGCCATCGATTGGGGACACGCCTGTCCACCCCTGAACACTTACGAGGAGGCACTCTATGCGCTGGGAGCATCTCACCGGTGGCACCTTCGAGCAGGCGGTCCGAGAGGCCGGGGGCGTCTGCATCATCCCGGTCGGCGTCATCGAGTACCACGGCCCGCACCTGCCGCTCGGCACCGACATGATGGCCTGCCAGGAGCTCGCCTGCGCCGCAGCCGAGCGCGAGGCCGCCATCGTCTTCCCGCCCTACTACTTTGGCGTCAACACCGAGACCAAGCACTACCCCGGCGGCATCGTCATCAAGGACAGGCTGCTCTTCGAGCTCCTCGAGAACGTGTGCGAGGAGGTCAGTCGGAACGGCCTCAAGAAGATCGTGCTCCTGAGCGGGCACGGCGGGAACCGCTTCTTCCTGCCACTCTTCGTACAGCTCGCCCTGGACAAGGGAAAGGACTATACCCCCTACTACGTCTCAGGCTATCAGGTCGACCCCGAGTTCTTCCGCCAGATCATGGAGACCGAGCTGCACGGCCACGCCTGCGAGTGTGAGACGAGCATCATGCTCTACCACTTCCCGCAGCTCGTGCGCATGGACCTCCTCGATAGGGAGCGCTCGTGGCCGCCCCAGGGGCGCCTGAAACACCTGCCAGACGTCTACACCCCGGCGGACTGGTACGCCAGCTTTCCCGAGCACTGCGCGGGGGATCCGCGGCCTGCCACCGGCGAAAAGGGCAAGGCGCTCTTCGAGACCAGGGTCATGGCGCTGGCCAGGCTGCTGGGCGAGATCAAGAAGGATGCCGCTGCCCCGCGCATCTATGCCGAGTTCGGCGAGCGAATCTACCGCCGATAGCGCGCGGCGAGCCGGCCCTGACCGGCTCGCCTACCTCGCCTCCGCGTAGTGCTGGAAGAGCTGCCCCCATGGCGAGGTGCGCCGCCACTCCTCGGCGATCCGACGCTCCTTCATCGGCCAGCGGTAGTAGTCGTGGTAGATCTCGGAGACCAGGGTGGGGATGACGACCAGCGGCGTGCGGAAGATCAGCTTCTGCAGCACCCGGGTCGGGCCGTACCAGGAGAGCCAGGCCATGGTGGTGTGAAAGTTCCTGGCCAGCCGAAAGTGCCACTGCTCGCCCGAGATGTCGTCGCCTACGACCTCGATCTCGCGCGGGTCGCCACAGCCGAGGCCGGCCTCGTGCGCCAGCGCGATGTAGCGGATCGACAGCGGGTCAAAGCCCATCAGCCGCGCCGCGACCGCATCGATAGCCACCTGATCCGCCGAAGCGAGGATCAGGTTCATCGTCACCGGGCGCATCAGGCGCGGACCCGGCCCATCTCCGGCCGTCGTCCCGTCCATCACCGCCAGGATACCGGGGTGAATCTCGCGCTGGATCGCCAGCAGGTCCACCAGCGTCTCGTGGATCCAGGTGTGCGTCCAGTGCCGGTGCGTGTTCAGCAGGCCGCCGAAGGCGTTCTTCATGGCGCCGGTAGTCGTCGTATAGATATGGCACTTGACCGTCGGCAGATGCACAATGTTCTTCCCCACGAAGTAGTCTGGGATGGTGATCCCCTCGGGGAAGATGCGATCCAGCACCAGCATCCGCGTCTTGGGCACGTACTGGATCCAGCGCATGTCCTGCGGCCGAAAGTTGTAGAGGACGGGTATGTCGTAGCGGCGGAATATCGGGCGATAGTGGTTGAGGTCCTCCCCCTTGAGGGCATCGATGACTACGGTCCGGTTCTGCACACAGGAGAGGTCCTGATACCCCGCCTTCCGAAGGGCGAGGATAGTCCCCTCGAGCTGCCAGGGGGTGGTGTTGGCGCCCGGGAAGGGGTAGTGCCAGGAGATGTTGTCCTTCAGGATGGTCGTAACCCCCGGTGCCAGGCATTCCCGGACTCCGGCCAGCTCTAGGAGCCGCCCATAGTCCTCCAGCACCGTCTCCGGACGGGTCCTGAGCACGGCCACTTTCGAGTGCTGGGGCATTCTGTCGCCTCCTCCCACAGATAAGCATGGACGGCACCCGTACCCGCGCCGAGGGGCGCCGGTGAATGCCCGGAGGCTCTCCGGGCGCCGCGTAGCATACCCGAAAATGAACAGGTTGGCAACCCTCGCTCCCGATATGGCTGTAGCTCAACGATGGGGCGGGCTCATCTGCGCTGTCGGCAGGGGCCCCACCCCCGGCGCCCCCTCCCCCGAGTCGGCCCGCACGCCGAATCAGGGAGGGGACGGGTTCAGGGGCGGACAGGCTACGGTAGCCGCCGCCCGTCGACCCTTGCCGGAGGTTTCCCCATCCCCCCGCCCCCCTTCCCCGCCGCC
>DYEI01000548.1 GCA_020725765.1 Anaerolinea sp.
ACCCCGCTTTGCCCGCTGGGCAAAGCGGGGAATGCCCCGAGGGGTGGGGGCACCTATGGAGGGCGGGACTAGGAGCGCCCATGCCCCATCAGGCAGCGGCCCGCGAGCCGCTGCTTCCACACCGCTCGCCCGCATGTCCCCTTCGCGGCCTTCGCGTTCCCCTCTTCGCGTCCTTCGCGCTCCCCTCTTCGCGACCTTCGCGCTCCCTCCTTCGCGTTCCCCCCTTCGCGTCCCCCGTCGGGCCGCAGGCGATGCCGGGTCCGGTTCACTGCGCCCTTGCATCCACCACATAGAACGGCCCCAGCCTGGCCGCCTGCTGGTCTCCGTCCCAGGCGCCCTCGGAGGAGTGAAGGGCTGTAACCCGCCTGTCGCCATCTACGAATCCGGCGCGCACCCACATGCGCCCCACGACTTCCGGCTCGCCGGGCACCACCAGCATGACCTCCTGCCGCACCACGTCGCCGGGCCGCCAGAGGCTCGTCGGGTACAGCGTGCCGCCGGCGAAAGTGTGAACCTTGGACAGGGGAGGAAAGCCTCCATCCGGCCCCAGTTGCACCCAGGTGAAATAGTCCTTTATCGGGACCCGGTCCGCCCGCCAGTAGAGTGAGACGCGGATTCTGTCTCCTGGTCGCAAGAGGGCGCCGATCCCAGGCTTGGTGGCATAGCCGACGAGCGAAATCCCATGCTCGAACTCGACCACAACAGGGCGGGCCTGCGCGGGCACGGCCCGCAGGAGAGGTGACCGGAAGGCAGGCCGCAGATAGCGGAACGGCACCACAAAGACGAACACCAGAGCTGCCGCAGCCAGCGCGACGCACAGCCCGCGCCCCGCACGCCAGCGCGCCCACTGAGCCCAACCCCAGGCCAACAGGCAGGTGACAGGCACGAGGCTCGGATAGAGCAGCCGCCCCAGAGAGGGCCCTGTGGCCAGGATCCAGGGCATGAGCAGGGCCAGGTTCACCAACAGGCCCACGGCCAGGATGGCCAGCTCCTTTCGCTTGGCCTCGAAAGCCCACGAGCGCGGGTCCCGGCGCAGAGAGCGCAGCAAGCCCACCACGCCTGCCAGCACAAAGAGTCGCACCGCCCAGTAGACCGGTTCGTCAACGCGGATCATGGCCCAGCCGAACTGCGCATAGAAGGTATCGAGTACCCCCGCCAGCTTCGGAAACCTGGGCAGGTTGGCGTGTATAAAGTGTGTGCTCAGGCCCGAGGGGTCACCGTACAGAACGGCATTGCGTACGTACCACCAGCCGCCCGTCGCCAGCGCCATGCCGACGAAGAGGAGCGCGTCGCGCAGGCGCAGCCGCCGGTCCTCCTCGCGCCAGGCGGCCATGATGACCCCGAGGGCCAACAGCATGAGGCCACTCTGCTTCGTGAGCAGGGCCAGTCCGGCCAGCGCACCGAGGGCCAGCCAGCCGCGCGCTGTCGAGCGTCGCCTTACCGCCAGGCCCAACGCATACGAGAGCGCGAACAGCAGGTTCGCCAGACTGTCGTTGCTCACCGAGGCACTCGTAGCAATGAACTGCGGCGTCAGCGCAGCGATGGACAGGGCGCCCAGGCAGAGCCATGGCCGGTCAGGCCAGAGGAGGCAGGCTGCCCGCCAGATGGCCAGCAGGGTTGCCGCGGCCAGCAGCAACGAGAAGCCGCGCAGCACATAGAGCATCCGAACGGTCCTGCTCAACGCCTCCTCGCCAAAGCGGTGCGCGAAACAGTTCTTGTCGTCCGAGGACGATCCGGGTACCAGCGCCCAGCCGCGCTCCCAGCGGGGATTGGGCACGATCAGCTCCGAGAGGTCGTCCATCTGCCCCAGTGGCGCCGTCAGCAGCGCACCGAGTGTGTGGTAGAGAGGCGGCGCGTAGTAGATGGGCGGGTCGTGGTAGCCCAGGAACCGGGCCCAGTCCTCACCCGTCCGCACAACCGGGCCTACGGCCATCGGGGGCAGCGCCCTATGCTGCTGGATGTAGCCAACGATCGCCATGTGGGACGATTCATCGGCATTCTCGAAGGGCGGCATGGCGAGCGCGTAGAGAGCGCCCGCTGCCACAAAGGCTCCGATGAGCAGATAGGCCGCCCTCGTCGACGCCAGACGCTTCGCGTACATCGATCTCCCTCGCTCCGGCTAGTGCGGGATGCGCACAGGTGCAATCTAGCGCGAGGCGTGGTGAAGCGCCCACTATTCGTTGTGGCCTTCCCTGGCCTCTTACCGCGTTTTCCGGCGGGTGTCAAGGGGCGGCCTATGGGCCGCCCCTCGGGAAGGCGGGCAGGTGCGCGAGACTATGGCAGACCTCATCCCCCTTGGCCGGGCCCGCGGCCGCCGCGCCAGAGCGCCTTGCCGTCGCCCGGCCGGCGGATGAGCGGGCCAATGGGATCTGCGGGGCCATCGCGCGCCAGCGGTGCTGCCCCGTGCCTTCCCTGACGTAGCAAGGGCAGCACTCACCGCGGCTTGAGGCTCCACTCGCCATCCGCCTTCACTTCCCAGCAGCAAGGGCCATCCGAAAACTGCACGACCCTGCTGCCGGCCACGGGACCGATCTCGTTCTGGACGAGATCGGTCCCGCCGGCACAGTGCAGCCAGACGACAAAGTTGCTCGTCCCGTTGTGCCAGAACTGCCACGGGCCGGTCTCCGGCGGATCGAAGATGCCGCTGACATCATCCCCGCGGCCGGAGAACGCCGCATCGGCGGCCCAGCCGATGGGAACGATCTCTGCGGTCCAGGCGCCATCGGCGTCAATGTCGAGCATGATTACGTCGCCAACGACCGGGCGGACGCCCTCGTACGGCCCGATGGTGTTGACGAGCAGGTCCCTGTTGCCATCATAGTAGGCCCACACCACAAAGTTGCTTTCGCCGTTGTGGGTGAACCTCCCCACGCACAGCGGCGCTGGCAAGGTGATGGGGTCGGTCGCCGTCTGCCCACGCCCACGGAGGAGGATCGGCGTTGGCGTCGCCGCGGGCGTGCTGGTCGGCCTCGGCGTGCTCGTCGGCTCGGGGGTAGCGGTTGGGGCCGGCGTGTCGGTCGGTGCGGGTGTGTCGGTCGGCCGTGGCGTCGCGGTCGCCTCCGGCGTGGGCGAAGGCGGCTCCGTCGGCCGGGCCGGTGTCTGCGCCTTCGGGGTTGCGGCAGCCGTCTCGACGACGGCGGCGACGCGCCCGGCACGAGCAAGCCTCCCCCTGCTCCGGGCCATCAGTGAAGCCGCTGCCCCGCACAGGCAGCAGGCGGACAGGGCCGCGGCCAGCACGAGGAGGGCGAGCGGTGGCCTGGTGGGTCTGGTCGGCTGTGCGGACATGGTATCTGCTCCCATATGTCTCAATGCCCCACGGGTCGGATGGGGTTACGGCGTGGCCCCGTTCGCCCGGGCCGGGCGAGGGAATCCATCGGCGGCGAGCCTGATGCCCGAAAGGCCAAGGCACGGAGCGCCCTCGCCTCCTGGGGCCGCGCACCCCCATCGTACCACAGGGGTTCGACAGAAAGTGTCGCGCCGTCCTCAGCGAAGGCCATACCGCTGCCGCCAAGGGCTCCCGCCATCGAAGCGATGCCGGGGCGAGGCGTCGCCTCGCCCCGGCAAGGGCCTCTGCGGGCAGGCTCCCTCTCCGCTCGTCTGCGGACGCGGGACGGACAGGAAGCCGAAAGCGATGCCGCAGGGCATATACCTCTGTGCCAAGTCGCTCAAGCTTGCCCCCAGCGTGAACCCCTGTAGATCGTTGTCCTCGACCCCGCGCCCGAGGTGTCCGTACTTGGGCAGTGGGGAGGAGAGGGCCACGAGGTGAAGACCAGGCGCGTGCCCTTCTGGCAGTGGCCAGACGAAGAACGGCTCGCGCTGTTGCAGCGACTGACCGATAGGCTGGCCGTGCCAATGGCAATCCTGGCCTTCATCTGGTTCCTCATCATCGTCATCGAGCTCGCCGACCTGGTGCCCCCCACCCTGTTGGCGTACGTCTACGATGTCGACATCGCCACCTGGGCGTTCTTTGCCGTCGAGTTCTCGATCACTCCTCACAAGCTCGGCTATCTGCGGGACAACTGGGTCACCACCCTATCGGTCCTCTTGCCTTTCTTTTCTTTGGCCTTCTGCGCATCGTCCGAGCCATCGCTGCCATCCGCTCGCTTGCACTTGCGCGCGTTCTCCTCGGTGCCAACCGTGCCACGCAGGGCGCCGCCGATATCCTTGGCCGGGGCCGCTTCCAGTACGTCGCCCTGATCGCCGTGCTCGCGACGGTGCTCGGGGCGGCGAGCGTCTCGTTCTTTGAGCGCGTCAACCCCCAGAGCGAGGTGGCCAGCTTCCCCCTTGCCCTGTGGTGGGCGGCTCCATGATCACCACCATCAACACCAGCACCGAGCCCGTCACCTTCGAAGGGCGCGTCATTGGCCTCGTGCTGCGTGTCGTCGCACTCTCCATCTTTGGCTACCTCACAGCCAGTATCGCCTCCTACCTGGTTGGCGGGGAGATTTCCGGCTCAGGCCAGGGGGTGGTCGGCGGTGATGCGGGAAGCTACGGGGCCGAGCTCGAGGAGATCCGCCGCCGTCTCGAGCAGATCGAAGCGCGCCTTGACCGGATGCTGCGGGAATGAGGACGTGAGGCGTGAGGCGTGAAACGTGATGCGTGAGGGGTGAAGCGTGAGGCGTGAAGCGTGAGGCGTGAGGCGTGAAACGTGAAGCGTGAAACGTGACTGGTGGGGCGCGCTCCGCCGGCGCTGACGCTTCGCGTCCTTCGCAGCCTTTCGCGGCCTTTCGCGTCCTTCGCGTTCCCCCTTCGCGTCCTTCGCGGCCTTTCGTGCCCTTCGCGCTCACGGTCCACCCCCGCGCACGTGGGGAAAGCTGCGCGTGAAACGTGAAGCGTGAAACGTGAGGCGTGAAGCGTGAAACGTGAAGCGTGAAACGTGAAGCGTGAAACGTGAAGCGTGAAACGTGAGGCGTGAAGCGTGAGGGGTGTGGCGGGTGGAGACGGCGTCGGGGCTTCACGCCCTGACTGGCGTCAGCGGCTTCGCGCGCCGCCTTCGCGTCCTTCGCGGCCTTTCGCGTTCCTTCGCGTCCTTCGCGGCCTTTCGTGCCCTTCGCGCTTACGGTCCACCCCCACGCGCGTGGGGAAAACTGCGCGTGAAACGTGAAGCGTGAAACGTGAGGCGTGAAGCGTGAAACGTGAAGCGTGAAACGTGACTGGTGGGGCGCGCTCCGCCGGCGCTGACGCTTCGCGTCCTTCGCGTTCCCCCTTTCGCGTCCTTCGCGGCCTTTCGTGCCCTTCGCGCTCACGGTCCACCCCCACGCGCGTGGGGAAAACGGGTCGCGCACGGCGCAGCAAGCCCCGCCTATCGGTCCACCCCCACGCGCGTGGGGAAAACGACGACGTGGGTGATCTCGGACCGCAGGATTCCCGGTCCACCCCCACGCGCGTGGGGAAAACGCGTCGCCGCTCCACGACTCGACCTCGACAATCGGTCCACCCCCACGCGCGTGGGGAAAACAGCGACGCAGCCCGCTTATAGCTGAATGCCGTCGGTCCACCCCCACGCGCGTGGGGAAAACGGGTCCGCGGCCCCGGGCGGGTTCGCCCGGGGCGGTCCACCCCCACGCGCGTGGGGAAAACTTGAGATTGGGCAAGACCCGCCCGACGTGCGCGGTCCACCCCCACGCGCGTGGGGAAAACGGCGCACCACTGCCATAGCCCAGCCGCACCCACTCGGTCCACCCCCACGCGCGTGGGGAAAACTGTGAATTGGCGTGCCAGGTCGACCGGTATGCCGGTCCACCCCCACGCGCGTGGGGAAAACGCGGCCTGGCAAGTAGCGCCCTGCACGGCTGTTCGGTCCACCCCCACGCGCGTGGGGAAAACTCGTCGAAATCCCGCGCATCGCGGGCCTTGCCCGGTCCACCCCCACGCGCGTGGGGAAAACGTTATCAGGTCTGGCGCCTGTACGCGGACCCGCCGGTCCACCCCCACGCGCGTGGGGAAAACGTACTGGGCAGCCATCTGAAGCAGGGCCGCGACCGGTCCACCCCCACGCGCGTGGGGAAAACGTCGGCGCGGTATGCAGCACTCGCTACCTGGACGGTCCACCCCCACGCGCGTGGGGAAAACGACTGCCCGTCGGCATCAAAGTCGAAGCTCAACGGTCCACCCCCACGCGCGTGGGGAAAACCCTTCGCGGCCCACAGAACCGGCCGCAGACGCGGCCGGCCCTGCTACCGCAACCGGACCAGCCGCAGGCCCTCGAGGTCCACAATCTCCCGGCGCGTGGCGCCCCAGGTGCGCACCTCAAAGCCCTGCTCGGTGTTGCTCGACCACACCTGCAGCACGGCCCCGCCCCCTAGCCGGCGACAGCATTTCTCCCACAGGCGGTCCCTCACCATGGCCGATACGTCCCCTACAAACACCCCGGGGTGCGGCTCGATCAGCCATCGCGCCAGCTCACCCCGCAGCGACTCCGGCACCCTCTCCAGAATCATCACCACCATCGCTCGCCCTATCCTCCTCGCCGAGCAACGGCTCCCACAGCGGCGTCGGGCAGGCCGCATCGGCATCTATGTCCTCGCCGTACTCCGGCACCTCCACCGGCACGTCCAGCAACCACTCCATATCCGGAACGATCCGGTCGAGCAGCCGCGCCTCCTTGAACACCCGCCGGCACTCCTGCCGGGCACGCGATTCGAGGTTAGCAGTGCCCTCGGCGGTCACCCGAAAGGCAGCCGGAATGGTCAACTCTACCTTGTACAGATCGGCGATGTCGTACACGAAGGAAAGCTGCTTGCCGGTGTGGATGAACCCAAGCGCCGGCGAGTAGCCCGCCGACACGATCGCCGCGTGGCAGATGCCGTTCAGACAGGCGTTGGCCGCCGACAGGGCGCGGTTGATGGGATCGCTCTGGCCCCAGTTGCTCCGGTCGTAGCGGCGCCCGCGCCATGGCACTCCAAACTCCTGACTGGCCCGAGCGTACGCGGTGCGAACGCGGACCCCTTCGAGGCCACGCACCTGGGGCAGGCTGAGCCCCTCCGGCAGCCGATGGTCGAAGCGTAGCTCGTACATCCGCCGCACGACCTGCTCGCGTCGGACCGGGTCGCAGACGAGCACCGCCTGCTTGAGGAGGTGATAGGCCTTGCGCGTCTCGCCGCACCCCGCCGCATAGCAGCGCACGCCATCCTCGCCGCACCAGACGATGCTGCAGCCGTTATCCGCCAGCGCCTTCACCGCGGCGTGGGTGATGGTCGTGCCCGGGCCGAGGAGGAGCGCCGCGAGCGAGGCAGCCGGGATAGGGATGCGCCCCTCTTTATCTATGAACTGAACCGACAGCGCATCCTGCTCGATGTGCCCATGCTCCAGATAGAGATAGCTCAGGCTATCCCGAAGCTTCGGAAGCTCATGGAGGTCCTTCGGCATCCCCGTGCCTCCTTCCCACCAAGCTAGGGACGCGCCAGCGACAGGAGCCCGAACCCAAACCCTTTCCCTGCGCCGATGCCTTGCGCGATGGCGCCGGCAAGGCGCGCGGCATCGACGACCTGCAGGTAGCCATCGAAGCGCACGCTCGCCAGCTTGAGCCTGTGCACGGTCCCCTCGCGCTCCAGGCTGCCGCGCAGCGCGTCCTCCTGGATGACGCGCACCGAGAGGGGCACAAAGCCCGCCTCCTCGCCCTTGCGGCGCAGCCAGGCGAGCTGCTCCTCCTCTCGGTAGAGGCCGAGGCGCTTGCCCTTTCGGCGAACCGTCGGGTTGGCGCGCAGGCGAAAGGCCAGCACCTGCCCCTCGGAGAAGCGCGGCACAAAGCCCTTGACGGCAGGGTTCTCCCCCCACCCCTCGGCCAGGTATCCCCGCGCCTCCGGGGCGGCCAGGAAGGCCCAGTCCGGCTCGGTGAGCGACTGCACGAGCAGCACGGAGACGGCTGCGCCCCGCACAGGGTCCAGGCGATAGAGCACGCGCTCTCCATCGCCCCGGCAGCCATCCCCAAAGGCCGCCATGACGGTGCGGTGCAGCTCGTACGGGTTACCCAGCTCGCGCTGCACACGGCGAGATCGAAGGTCCATAACCAGCCGCGAGAGGTACAGCTCTGGGATCATGTGCCTGCCTCCCTGAGGGGCGGCGCTGGAATGTAGCGGGTCGAGACCCGCCTGGGCAGGAAGGTGCGCTCGGCGAAGGAAGGGGGCACCGCATCCGGGCGCACTTCCGGGCCCTGCGGGTCGTCGATGACCACGCGCACCTGCGCCGGCCGCCTTCGCTCGTCGGTGCCGAGCCAGGGGTACCGCTCGAGCGCCTCCATGAGATGCTCCCCGGGGCGGTAGCCGTCGGGCAGCCACACCGGCTCGCCGGGCGGGAACGCCTTACGCCCGAGGTAGAGAGGCCAGACGGGGCTCCTCAGCGCGTCATGCAGTCGCTGCAGGAGCGAGTCCTCCCCCTCGAGGGCCACGAGAAACCGGGCATCCGCCAGGTAGTAGCGGCTGGAGACGATCAGGTCCTCCCGCTCGATGTGCCCTGAGGCGCGGAGGAACCCACCCTTGCCGGCGGTATGATAGTCTCGCAGGAGCCGTCCCTCCTGATCGGCGCGCACGCCCATGGTGAGGGCGGCGATATCCCCAAGCGGGGCATGGCGCGGGCGCCCGAGGGCGGCACACAGAAGCCCGGCCACGCCGCTCTTGGAGGGCTCGAGGCCCGTGTCGCGCACCCCGAAGCGGCTCTGCACACCCCAGGATTGAAACGGCCCGCTCAGCCGCAGGAGCAGGACGCTCACGGCTCACCCTCCCCGGTCGGCAGGGCGGCGAGGAGCCTCTCGAGCCAGGGCTCCAGGCCATCGGCACGGTATCCGCCCAGGTTGGCCAGCTCCAGGCCATCCTCGACGGCAAGGACGGCGACCGCTGCCAGCGATCCTTCGCCGTAGATACGGCACAGGCGGCCCCAGTAGGCATCCAGGGCCCGCGCCGAGGGGCGCACGTAGCCTCCCTCCCGATCCGGCGATACCGGCCGCTCAAAGGCATTGGCCAGCGACCAGGCGAACGCGTCCCTGCGGACCACTCCTACGGCGAGCGAAGGCGGGTTGTGGGCGGCAAAGCTGTTCTGCTTGCCGGAGGGGATGGCGGCGATAGACGCCCTCAGGAAGGCCTCGACGGTGCGGCGGGCGAGGTCGCCATCCTGCAGCGTGGCCACGAGCTGCGGCCAGTGGATGCAGGCATAGCGGTAGAAGCAGGCGCTGTCAAAGGCGGCAAAGCCCATCATCCCCGCGCCCGTCTCCGCCTGCGGCTGAAGGTCGTCAACGGCGGTCCACCAGTCCATCTCCATAGTGACCCGGTGGGTGGAGATGGCGTGCGCAACCTGACAGGCGGCGTCGAGGTTGAGCTCGGGGCGCTCGGCGAGCATCCGCCCGAACAGGGCGATGTCGGGAGCGGAGCTATGGTAGCGGAACCGCTTTGTGAGGTCGCCGGTCAGCTCCTTCAGGGCAGCCGCGTCGCCGGCGAGCAGATCGTCCCACCGCGAGAGCAGCCCATCGCGGATGGCATCGATCTCATCCCGGCTCAGGTAGAGCAGGACGGAGGTGCGCTCGCCGTCCTTATCCAGCTTGGAGAGGTACGCTGGCACAAAGGCGCTCAGGACTCGGGCCGTTTCCTCCGCCGACTTGCCCGCGCGCTCGAGCTCGGGCTGCAGCCGCTCGGCGATGACGCGCCGGCTGCGCGTGCCGCCCTCGACCTGAGTGACGCGCGCAAACTCGGGGCAGGTTCGGATGGCGCGCTTGATGCACTGGCTCGAGATGCGCGCCCGGCGGACGCCGCCAAACTCACAGTCCTTGGGGTTGTTGGTGTCGTCCCGGTTGAGGTTGGACGGCGCAAAGCTCTGCAGCATGTGCAGCTCGATCAACATGTCAGGCCTCCTTTTCGCTTTGGCTTGTCTGGGCCGTGTATCCCCAGAAGGAGCGGGCCCAGCGGCGCTGCACCGGGCGCTCGGGATGGGCCCAGCGGCGAATATCCACAAAGAGCTGGTGCCAGTTGACCGGCACCTCACGGGAGCGTAAGAAGCTCACCGCCTGCCGCAGGTAGAAGTGCAGGTCATCGGGGTGCGCGGCGAGGAGCGCCGTGAATCGGCGCTCGACGGCGGCGGCGCTCTCCGCGTCAGCCTGTACCACCCGGCGGAAGTGATCGCCCATGTTCCCGGTGCCCCCGGCCTCGGGGTGCGAGGCAAAGAGGGCGGCGACGAGGTAATAGACCTCCTCCAGTGCTCGCGGCGCCTGCGCCGGTACCCAACGGGCGACGTAGGGGAACATGTCGGCCACGGTGCCCGGCGGCTGACCGAGGCCACGGCGCAGGGAGGCCAGGGCAGCACGGTCTTCCCGCAGGGTCTCCAGGTAGCTCACAAAAGGCTCGGGTTCGGTCATGGTTCCTCCTCATCTCATCATGCCGGCGGCGCTCAGCCCCCTGCCGTGCGCAGGACCCTGGCGAGGCCGGCCGTGAGCTGATCCCGCGCGCGCACGACGGCCTTCATGCGGCGGGGGTCCTGCTCCAGGGAGCGACACACCGCCTCCAGAGCCTCACGGGCGCAGGTCCGCAGGGTCTCCCGCCAGGCGAGGCGGCTTCCGGTGAGGTCGGCGGGGAGGGCGACGAGGAGCTCGCGGAAGGGCAGCTCGAGGCGCGACCAGTAGTGCCGCTCCACAGCCCACTGCCCGGTGAGGGGGGCTACATCCTCGCGCCGAGGCTCCCGCCCGTCGGCGCCGCCGTTCCCGGGGGAAAGGAGCACGCGCGCCAGGGTCTGCGCCGCGCCCCAGAGCTGCCGTGCGACCTCCTCCGCCAGCTGGAGACACTCCTCGACGGCATCGACGAGGGCCTTCTCGGCCAGGTACTCCAGCGGCAGGGGCAGGCGCTCGGTGCGGATAAAGTTGACCTTGGCCTGATCGTTGGCCATCCCGATGCCGACAAAGCGGAGCCGACGTTGGCGCGGCAGGTATCCCCAGTCCACGAGGCCCCGCAGCCACCCTGCGGCCAGCGGCGGCCGACTGGATTCGGTCGTGGCGAGGAGCACCGTCACATCCCGCCAGAGCGCGCGCTCCTCGGTGAAGCGCAGGGGCAGATGCCCGCGCTTGGGGTCGACACGGAAGCACTTCATAGGGTCGAGGACGTCGGGGTGAAGCGGCAGGTTCGGCGCCATGGTTGCCTGCCGCACGACGGCGCCGGGTCCACCGCCCTCCGGGAGGAGCAGGATGTTGCGGTTGGGCCAGGTGTAGAGGTCCAGCCGGCCCAAGGGCCGGTCGCGGCGCGGCTGCGAGGGGTCGTCGACCTCCCAGGAGGGCCGGTCCTCGGGGGCATCCTCCGGGCGGGGGTAGCGCGCCAGATTCAGACAGAGCGTCTCGAAGAGGGTATCCCCCTCGGCCACGAACAGCGCGCCCCGGGCGCACGGCGCATCGGTGAACTTGGCAGGCAGGCCCGAGAGCCCCGCCAGCCCAAAGGCCAGCGCCGCAAGGAGCGCACGGGCGGCCTGCGCCGGCGTCAGGCTCACCGGGTCGCCCTCCACGGTATGGTCGAAGAGGGTGGGGTTGTTCCCCGAAGCCGCCTCCGGCAGGAGCACCGTCACCGGCCTCGGCCGCACCCGCGGGTCCGCCCGCTGCAGGAAAGGGCGCTGAGGGTCAAAGAGGTCAAAGCGGTCGTGCCAGTGCCCGAGGTAGGCGTCCAGGGGTCCCGCTTCCCAGCGGGACGCCTGCCACAGGGCGAGCCACGCATCCTCGTCGGCCGGACCGTAGACCCGGTGCAGCAACGCAAGGAGCAGGCGGTACAGGGCACCGGTCGCGAGAGGATTCTCCGCCACGATCTCGCGCACCTCGTGGGCACGGAGGATGGCCTCCCGCAGCCCCAGCTCGACCAGCGTGCTATCGGCGCGAAGACAGGGTATCCACGGCTCGTCGATCAGGTTGAAGGATAGCCTCATGACACCTCCTTGCAGACTTGGAGCCCCAGCTCCCTCGTGAGGCGCAGCACGTAGGCGCTGCCGGGGATAGGCCAGGTACCATCGGCAAACACGGCCAGGCGGCAGTGCCGCAGGAAAGGATGCCGCGCCCACCCCTCGGGGGCAGCCTGCGCGAGCAGCGCGAACACCGCCCCCCGGTGGGTCACAGACACGGTGCAGCGGGCCAGCTCCCGGGCGACCTCGTCATCCGGTCGATCCCAGCAAAGCGGTGTGCCGCCCTCCGGCGCGGCGTGTAGCTCATCCCCTCGCCGATGCACGCACACGACGCGGACGGTCGGCTCCGCCAGCCTGGTCAGCGCCTGCAGGCTGCGGTGGACGGCCGGATCATCCTCGTACAGCACCTCGCCGGAGCCTCCGATGGCATAGCGGCTGTCGGGCCCTTCCACGAGGCGCGCCTCCGCCTCGGCCGACTCCGAGCGCACCGCCGCCTGAAAGCGCTCGCGCGCCCGCTGAAGCGCCGCCCTGAGGGCCGGGCGGTCGGCGAGCTCCGGCTCGGGGGAGTCGTAGACCGCTGCGATCAGAGCGCTCGTCTCCGATGGCGTGCGCAGCGTGGATCGACCCTCGAGGGCAAGCCGCGTGCGGAGGAGGAGATAGCGGTCATAGACCGCCTCGTCGGCCCGGTCGAGCTCATCCTCGGCATCCGGCGGCTGCAGGAGGGTAAGCTGCGGCGAGCGTAGCGCGGCCGGCCGCTCGTTGGCGCCACGGGGATGCCGGTGCAGCCGGCCCGCACGCTGGATCAAGAGATCAACAGGCGCCAGATCGCTCACCATATAGTCGAAATCGAGATCGAGGCTCTGCTCCACGACCTGCGTCGCTACCAGGATGGCCCGCTCGCCCGGCCCTCGCCGACGGTCCTTGCCAAAGCGCTCCAGCACGCGCTGCTCGATCGACTCCCTCCAGCCCTGGGGGTAGCGGGCGTGGAAGAGGTACAGCTCGGAGGGAGGAACAAGGTCCGCGGCCTTTAGGGCGGTGTACGTCTCCTGGGCCCTCGCAACCGTGTTGCAGATCACTGCGGCGCAGCCTCCCCCGGCGATCGCGCCGCGCAGATCCTCCACCAGCCGATCGCGAGGTATCCAGCGCAGATGGACCTCCCGCTCCGGACCCTCGGTTGGGAGGGGCAACATTCCCGCGCCCCGGGGAGAGCACCAGCGTATGGCGGGATAGGCCTGCGTGTCGACAGATTCAGCCCCCTGCCCGCCATAGGCGGCCAGCAGGCGCTGGCGGGTGCTGGCGGGCAGCGTGGCCGAGAGGATGATCACCGAGCAACCCAACGCCTGCAGCCACTCGAGCAGCCGCTCGAACAGCCTGCTCATGTACGTGTCGTAGGCATGGACCTCGTCAAAGATGACCGTCTTGCGCGCGAGGCCATAGAGGCGGAGGTAGAAGTAGGTCGTGGGCAGCACGGCCAGAAGCGCCTGATCGACCGTGCCAACGCCATAGGGTGCAAGGAGCGCCCGCTTGCGAGGCAGAAACCAGCCCATCGGGTCGACCGCTGCGGCCTGCTCATCCTCCCCGGCGTCCAGGTTCGGCGGCGGGCTTTCCCAGATCGCCTGACCGTGCACGAGGAGGGGGCGAACCGAGCGGTCAGGATGGGCGGCTGAAAAGGCGCGCAGGGCCCGGGCATGCATCTGGTTGCTTGTGGTCACCGTTGGCATGGCCACGTAGGCTCCACCGCCGCCTGCCTTGCCCCGGAGCTGCTCTGCGAGGTACAGGGCAGCCTCGGTCTTGCCGGAGCCGGTCGGCGCCTCCACGATCACCAACGCCGGGCCCTCGAGCTCTCGAGCCAGGTTGATCGCGGCCTGCTGGATGGCGTTTGGGCCAAAGGGGAACATGGCGCCAAAGGACGCGCCTTTACCCGGTGCAAGGCGTTCTGGCAAGAGCTCCCCGGCAGCCTCCCGGGCCTGCCCCAAGGCTGTTGCCAGGTAACTGCCGAGGTCCGAGGGCCCCTTGCGGCAGGGGAACCACTCAGCCATGGAGCTGAACCAGTCGGCAATAGTCACGAGCCCCGCCAGCGTGGCGAGCAGGGCGTTGAGGCCGCGGGTTGCCGATGGCCATCGCCGAGGGCAGGGCCGGCCAAAGAGATCGGTCAGCGCGCTGACGAGGTCGCGGCGCGCACAGGCCCAGCTGTCGTCGCCCAACTCCCAGCTCTTTGGCTCGGCACACTGCCAGGTGCCATGGTGCCCGCCGATCACGGCGGCAAGGCCGCGCACGACCGGTGCCGGCGCCCCGGTGAGGGCGGGCAGCACCTCCATCAGCAGCGCCCGGCCGATGGCGCTGTGGTGCGTACGGATGCTCGCCTGGGGCTCGAGGCGCAGGCCGGCCGCCTTCAGCGCAGGGATGGCAGGGGCATACTGCACCTGGAAGGCCGGGCTGGCCTTGCCCAGGTCGTGGAGCGAGGCGAGCCAGGCCAGCGCACGCCCCGCCTCGTCGATGCCGAGGCCCAGAGCGTTGCACAGGTCCCGGCGCAGTGCCTCGCTTACCACCCGCTCCCAGAGGGTGCAGGCAGCCGCCCCCGCATCGACCATATGGTGGATGAGGGCGTGCGTGTCATCGCCCGGCATGATCCCCCGGCGCGTCTTGCCCCACAAAGCCCAGTACTGCACGTCTCCTCCCCCCCCCCGTCACCCTCAGCCCGCCCCTTCTCCCCCGTACACCTGCGCCGCCCGCCGCAGCTCGTCGGCGATCTCGGCGCGCAGGTCGGCCGGCGCAAGGACCTCGCACTCGGGCCCCCAGCTGCGGATCCAGGGCTTCATCTCCAGGGTGTGGGCGACCCGCACCCGCAGGGTGCAGCCCCCATCGGACTGCTGCTCAATCTCCTGCGTCGGATGCCAGACCGTCTCGCATACGCGTCGTGCGACGGCAGGCGTAAAGCGCAGGACGACCTCCCTCTCCTCCTCGCCGTACATGATCCCCCACGCCCGCCCGAGCAGCGTCTCAGGGTCAAACTCGGCCGGGACCTCAAAGGTCTCCTGCAGGAGCTCGGCCTCCTCGATGCGCTCGAGCTTGAAGGTGCGGATGGCGTCAAAGTAGCTGGCATGCCCGATGACGTAGGCGGCGCTCCCCGGACCCCAGAGCTCGATCAGGTAGGGGGAGAGGATATACTCATAGGCCCGATCGCTGCGCAGGGAGCGGTGCCGGATGCGCACCTTGCGGCCGGTCGCCCAGCCCAGGGTGATGACCTCGAAGACGCGCGCAAAGCGCGACTGCTCGTCGGCGAGCCGGCTCGAGGCCAGCGTGCGAACCTGCCGGCCGACTTCCTCGGGAAGGGCATCGGCAAGGGCGAGGAGCGCCCGGCCGATATAAGGGTTGGGCTCATCTGAGGCCCGATCCAGCAGGCGGGCCGCCAGATACAGCGCCGCCGCCTCCTGAAGCGAGAGGTGGATCGGGGGCAGGGTGAAGCGGTGGCCCTCCATCAGGCGCCAGCGCCAGTCGTCATCCTGGACGAGCGGGAGATAGAATGGCTCGCCCTGGAGGTCGAGCAGGTCCCGGTTGATGGTGCGCTGGTCGACGCCGCACAGCCGGGCCAGCTCCGACGAGCGGTAGCCCTGCGGGTTCCGGTAGAAGAGGCGCTGCAGGTAGCTCAGGCGGACAGGTCGTTTCATGCCTCGCCTCCCATGATGGGGTTCGCATCTATGGTAAGCTATGACCTCGACAGAAACTGTCGGACCACCGATCTCTCGGCGCGCCGCACGCGCTCATCTTGCCCCGAGGGCGGCGATGCATCGTAGCCTGAGGAACAGGCGCGAGTGCTGCCGCTACTGGCGAGGGAGGCACGAGCAGTCGTGGGCGAACCGCCCCTCGCCGCGGACGGCGTCGGCAGGGATTACGACGCGTCGCGCTGGAGGATACCACCTTTACTGAATGTAAGCAAGGAGCGGTGACGGGAAGCCGAGAGGGCGAAGCGCCCGCCCGGGCCTGACCCAACCTTTTGGCGCCCTTGGGTATATCATATGTGGCCAGAGCAATCGCCACCTGCCACAAGAGGAGAGCCATGTCGGAGCAAGAGGCCATCGAGCGCCTGCGGCGAGGAGACGCCGGCGGCCTGGAGGCCCTGATACGGGCACACCAGCTTCGAGCCGTTCGCGCCGCCTATCTGATCGTCCGCGACCGAGACCTGGCCGAGGACGTGGTTGCTGACGCCTTCGTCCGGGCCTATGAGCAGATCGGCCGTTTCGACGGAGCGCGTCCCTTCGCTCCGTGGTTCCTTCGCCTCGTCGTCAACATCGCCAGGCGGCGTGCGGCCCAGCGCGAGCGCCACGTGCCGTGGAGCGAGGCGAGTGCCTGCGGTGAGATTGCCCTCGACGAGATGTTTGCCGCGGACGGCCCCGGCCCCGAGGACCTGGCCGGCCAGGCTGCGCTGCGCGAGGCGGTGTGGGAGGCGCTGGGCAGGCTCTCGCCGGCAGAGCGCGCCTCGGTAGTGCAGCGCTACTACCTCGGCTTGACCGAGGATGAGATCGCTGAGGCCTCAGGATGCCGGCCGGGAACGATCAAATGGCGCCTGCACGTGGCCCGGGAGCGGCTGCGCGGCTGGCTGCGCCCCCTGTGGGACGCCGAGGACCATCGCATGCACAGACCCGATAAGGAGGTAGGGAGATGAAGGCAAACCAGTTGCGGCAAGCGCTGCATGAGCTGGCCGAGAGGGCGGTACCGGCCAGCCCAGACCTGTGGCCCAAGGTCCAGGAGCGTGTGGCCGGCCAGTCGGCCAGGCGGGGATGGGCAGGCTCCCCACCGATAGCGAGGCTGTGCTGGGCCACGTTGACCGCCGCGGTCCTCCTCGCGTTTGGCACGGCGGCCTACTCGGCTGCGCCGACGATAATGCGCCTGCTGCAGAGGGACGTGCGCACCCAGGATGTGGATGTCGCCCATCTGGCGAAGCCTCTGCATCTGAACCAGACTGTAGGCGGCGTGACGGTGACGCTCCAGTGGGCCTACGCCGACGCGGAGCGCCTGCTCGTCGCCTACACGGTGCACGCGGCCGACGGGAGGCACTTTGACCTCCGCGACTACTCGCTGACCGATGAGACAGGCCTCGCCTTCACCTGGCAAGGTACGTACGGCGATGGCGACGGGCAGTGGGTGGCCATATACGACAGCCTTCCCGAAGACGCCGCCCTGCCGCCGGCGCTCAACCTCCGCTTCACCGCGCGCGCACAGGAGGTCGTGCTGCCGCAGCAGACGAACGCCAGGCCACTCACAGAGGGTGGCTCCAACATCATCGTGTCGCTGGAGCCGGTCCCTGCCGGGGAGATCGTGGGGCCGTTCGTCTTCGAGTTCAGCGTACCGCTCGTCTCCCCCGATCGGTCCGGCTGAGCGCAGTGCCCAGGATTGCCGCGGGGGCCGCAGGAATCCGGCCCCCGCGTGTCTTGCCCGAAGCCGGTCAGCCTCCGTTGCGGCTGAGGCGCTCTGGCCCCCACACGCGCAGCACCACGCTCACTGCGATCACGAGCAGGAGCGTGGTAAGCCCCACGATGAGGAGCGTCACCTGCATGGAGGGCAGCACCACCCAGATGGACCAGTTCATGGCGGTGTGGAACAGCATGGCGGCCAGAATGCTGCCACCGGTGTTGTTGTAGACCCAGGTGAAGAGAATGGTCACCAGCACCATCTCGAAAACCAGGGCGCAGAACAGGGGCAGGCTGCCGGCCATGAACCTGCCAGGGATAAACACCAGCGGCAGATGCCACAGCCACCATAGGACGCCCAGGATCAGGCTGGCAACCAGGGCGCTGCGCCGGCTCTGGAGGCGGGGAAGCGCATAGCCGCGCCAGCCAAACTCTTCCTGAAGCGGCCCCGCGGTCAGGAGGATGACCACGGGCGCGACAAGGGCGATGACCGGATTCGCAAGGACCGACGAGTCGAAGGCCGTTCCTCCAACGGCGACCGAGAGCAGGATCGCCCCGGAAAAGATCAGGGGCGGCAGCAGCAGGATCGGGAGCAGCCAGACCCTGCGGAAGCCCAAGTCCACGCCCCGCCTCAGCAGGGCCAGCACGCCGCCGGCGCCGCCATCCGCCAGAGTCAGCACCACCGCCGCCACAAACGGGCCAAACGCCGCGGGGTTGAGTGGACTGGAGAGGAACGCAGACACTCCGGCTGGCAGGCCCAGCCCGCGGCTCTCAAGCGCCTGTGGCACCCAGAAGAGCCACGAGAAGGTATAGGCCAGCAGGAAAAATGACCACACCCGCTTGCCGGTACCGGGCTCTCGTATCATGGGACGACGACCCTCCTCTCTGTGACCGAAGCGGCATCGCGCTCATGGCCGTTCGGTCGGCTGCCGGCGTAGCGCCGAACTCATCCCCCGCCTGCTTCCTCACCCGGGCGGCCCTTGCCCCCTCGCCGCCGGGTCCCCGCCACCTCCTTCACCACACTCCCGGCACAATCCGGTAGCGGACCTCCCTGGCGTACTCCCGGTAGCCCTCCAGTCGCTCGTGAAGGGTCCTATCCTCCAGGGCAGTGCGGATGACGAGGACGACGGTCAGGAGCGCAACCGGGATAAAGGCCCACAGGGTCCCCAGGAAGGGCGGGGTCGCCAGGTAGGTGAGCAGCCCGCCGGCGTAGCCGGGGTGCCGGACCCAGCGATACGGTCCGCTTGAGACGACGTGATGGCCGCGTTCGGCCTGGATACGCACAACCCCAGAGAAGAAGGGGTTCTCGATCAGGGCGTAGGACCCGAGGGCGTATCCCGCGAGGAGAATGGTCAGCGACAGGAGCCTGATCGGCAGGCTCACTTCCGGCGACCAGGCAAAGCGCCCGTCCAGCCCGACGACCACCAGCACAAGCGCTCCGCCCACCGTTGCCAGAGGGGCGAGGAGCCTGTCCCAGGGCTCGGCGTCCTGCCGGCATAGGGAGCGGGCGCGCTCGGCGATCAGTTCCGGATGGCGCCGCGCAGCAAGTACCCGGCTGACGGCAAAGCCCAGAACGTAGAGCGCCGCGAAGACCCATGCCTCCCACCACGTCCACTTCCAGGAGATGAGGAGCGGCAGGAATGGGACAAGGAGGACAAAGACCAGAACCTGCGCGACGACGCCCGGGGAGACGATCTTCTGGTGCTGGCTCATCCTTCGCCTCCTGCACCTCAGACGCATACTGTGGGACTCAGTTGACGGGCACGTGCCACCGCCCTCCGATTCCGCCTGCCCCCGCGACCGCGGCGTGGCTGTGGACGGCTAGCGGACCCACGAGCGATAGACCTCTCCAGCCGGTCCGCCTCCCGCTGATAAGCTGCCGCCCTTGGAGGCGCGGCCGCAGCAGAACTATCGGAATCGGCGCGAGATACGCAGCCAGAACGGGCGTTGGGAGGCCTGCGCCTGTGCGCGTGCCGTCAGATCAACCGCAGGATACTGACAATGCGCAGGCCGTCAAGTGCGGTGCAGAGGGCGAGCAGAGGAGGCAAGTCGGCGTCCGCGTGCGGGGTGAGGGTGCCCGACGAAGGAGCGCACGGGTCGCCTCTGCGCGGATTGTAGTGAGCCTGGCCGTTTGCCTCTACGGACAGCCGCGCCCATGAGAAGAGAGGGCACTCCGCAGGGCGAGTTCGCCGACCGCGCCTGTGGGAGACCGACCTAACCTCTGACCAGATCGAGGATTCCCCGCGATCCGGCCCCTCGAGTTCGTTATTCCTCAGATGCGATAACGCCGCCTGCTAGCCCGGCACGGCGTGGCTCTCGCGTCCCGAAGGCGAGGAGCGCACCCCCGAGCGCGGAGACGCCCGCAGCCACCGCAAACATGCCCTGGTACTCCAGCTGGCTGGCAAGCCAGCCGCCGAGGAGCGGGGCCAGAGCCGTGGGAGGCGCAAGCAGGGTGTTTGTCAACGCGACGTAGGTGGGACGGTCCTGCGGCGGGCAGAACTCGAGGACGATGTTCATGCCCGACACCGCATAGCCTGCCAGAGATGCTCCGAGCAGCGCAAAGGCAGGCCAGAGTCCGACCGCAGATGTCGCTCCCCATGTCGCCATGTTGGCAAGCGCCATGGTGAGGGTAGCCGATAGCAGCACACCCTTGTGGCCGCGTCGGTCGGCAAGCGCGCCCCACACCAGGTTCATGACTGCCTGACTGCCGGTCAAAACGGCTGTGAGGAACCCTACGTCAGCGCCGCTGAGGCACAGATGCTCGCTGCCGTAGACGATGTAGAAGCCGGACGCCATAGCGCCCAGGCAACTGACCGAGCGCGCCATCAGAAACCGCGCGTAGTTGGCGTCGCGGCGTAGAATGCCGGGCAACCGCCCGAAGTGGTGGCGCAGCCCAGGTCGGGGTTTGATCAGGGGAGCGTCCGGCTCGCGATTCAGGGCCAGCCCTACCCACGAGATGCCCATGGCCAAGAAGGCCACCAGAAAGCACAGGCTGAATCCGCGGGGAAAAGGCCAGTGCGAGAGCGCCCAGGCCGCCAGGGTGGCTCCTGCCATGCCCAAGAGCGCTCCCAGGCTATGCCCGAGCCCTGCCCACAGGCCACGACGATGCACGGGGATAACTTTGGCTATCAGATCGAACCAGGCCGGGGTCGCGACGCCGTTAGACGCACCTGACACAGTGAGCAGGAACAGGATGGCCGCCACGGTGAGGGCCGGAGCAGGCTCAGCCAGGCGCCATACGGCAATCCCCATGAGGAGGAAGGGGAAGCGCTCCCCCAGGCCCCCGACAAGCATCAGAAAGGGCTTCTTCCGGCGAAGCCCCTCCGCATAGCCGGCCGTCAGCAATTGGGGGAGGAGATACGCCAGGCTGTAAGCTGCCGGGACAAGGCCGATGGCCACTTTGGACGGCGTCAGGCGGCTCACCAGCAGGGGGAGAATTGTTTCCCGCGACACCAGGTTGAGGGCAAACATCATCATGGTGATGTCAAGCAGATTGACAGCCAGGTTCCAGGACAGGTTGGCCTCAACGTCCTGGCACGCATTCCCCTCAGCCACCAGCGCCCCCCAGGCTGATGCCCGGCGATCAGCCCTTCATCCCTGTCATCACGATCCCTCTGACGAAGAGCCGCTGCGCAAGAAAGTACACAACCAGGATAGGCAGAACGATCAGAGTAGATACAGCCATCATGTGGTGGTACTGCATGTTGCCATGCACGCCCTGGAAACGCTGCAGGCCGATGGCCAATGTGTACTTGTCCTGGTCGCGCAGGTAGATCAGGGGTGACAGGAAGTTGTTCCAGTTTCCGATGAAGGCAAACACCGCCACTGTGGCCAGGGCTGGCTTGGAGAGTGGTAGGATGATCCTCCACAGAATACCCCACGTGGAGCACCCGTCTATACGTGCGGCGGCATCAAGGTCCCTCGGTATGGTCATAAAGAACTGACGCAGCAGAAAGATAAAGAACGGCCACCCGAACCAGGCCGGCACCGTCAGAGGCAGGAAGGTGTTGGTCCAGCGCAGTCGGCTGAAGAGGACGTACTGGGGAATAAGCGTCACCCAGAACGGCAGCATCATGGTGCCGAGAACCAGCAGGAAGAGGACGTCTTTGCCTCTCGCGCGCAGCCGGGCAAAGCCATAGGCCGCCAGGCAACAGGAGAACAGGTTCCCGAGAATGTTGTTCCCAGTGATGATCAGCGTGTTTCGCAGATACAGCGTGAAGGGCACGTACTTGGTCCACCCGTCCACGAAATTGCGCCACTGGGGCGGGTTCGGGATCAACTGGGGCGGGAAGACGAATATCTGCTTCGGCAGCTTCAGAGCGGTAGAGAGCATCCACAAGAAAGGCAACAACAGGAGGATGGCCCCAGGCACGATCAAGATGTAGACGCACACGACACGCGCAAGCTCACGCACCGCCTTGCGGCGGTACCAGCGGACTGATCGCAGAGTGATGCCACGCTGGCCCTGTGGTGCTGCAGTTGTGCTGCTCACCGTGTCTCCCCCTCAAACTCGTAGTAGACCCAGTACCGGCTGGCCCTGAGCTGCAGCCAGGTTAGCCCTAATATGATCAGGAACAGGACCCATGCGAGGGCAGAGGCATAGCCCATCTTCTGATACTCGAAGGCATTCTGGTACAGGTGAAACACGTAGACGCGCGTTGCCGTCCCAGGTCCTCCGCGCGTCATGATGTAGACGTTCTCAAACACCTGAAAGGTGCTGATAATGGACGTGATAATAATGAAGAAGACTACCGGGGAGATCATGGGCAAGGTCACGTGAAGGAACTCTCGCCACTTGCCGGCACCGTCCACCTTGGCCGCATCGTAGAGCTCTTCCGGCACGCCCTGCAGCCCCGCAAGCAGCACGACCATGTTGCCACCCACTCCCCACAGGCTCATGAGGATCAGGGCGGGCATCGCCCATTGCTGGCTTGCCAGCCATAGGGGCCCTTTTATGCCTATGAGCGAGAGTAGAAAGTTGATAAGCCCGACCTGTGGGTTGAAGATCCAGGCGAACATGATGGCGATGGCGACGCCGCTCGTAACCGCTGGCAGGTAGTATAGGGTGCGGAAGACGTTTATCCCCGGAACTTTCTGATTCATGAGCAAGGCCACGGCAAGGGACAAGACCACACCCAGAGACACCGAGCCAAAGCTGTAGTAGAACGTGTTCCGGAGGACGGTGAAAAAGTCCCTGTCCGCCGTGACCATTGCCACATAGTTCTGCACGCCCACCCAATGCCGGGTAGTGAGTCCGGTCCAATCGGTCAGGCTCATGACGAGCGACGCGACCAGAGGGCCGCCCCCAAACACAATGAAACCGATCGCCCACGGCGAGATGGCGAGATAAAAGTCCAACTCTTCCCGCGCTCTCAGGGTCAGTGGCCGGGGTCTACGGAAGAGCCTGGTCGCTCTCATGTGTCACGCATCCCCCCATCAGAGCCCACCGCCAGGGTGCCCACGAAGGACCCGCGGGCACCCTGGCGGCGCACGGATACTGTCAAGTCGCCAGCGACTACGCCCTCAGGAGTGGATCCGCCTCGGCCATGATCCTGTTCACGCATTCATCGACGGTCATGTCTCCGGTCTGGACGAGGCCAGTGTATTTGTTGATTACGTCCATGACCTCGGCGGCTCTGAGGGTCTTGTATGGGTGACCAGTGACCGCGTACTCCTCCAACGCCTCTAGGTAGTACTCGGCGTGCTCAGGGGAGATCGCCGAGTCGATCCAGCTCTGGTACGCGGCTTTGCGAGCTGGGCTCCCGCGACCCGACGAGCCCCACATGAACTCCATGCCTTCCTTCGAGAGGTATGCGCTGAGGTAAGTCCAGGCCTCAGCCGGGTGCTTGGAGTCCTTGGTGATGCCGTAGCCACTCCCGAACGAGCCAGTCTTGCGCCCCTTCGGACCCTTCGGCCAAGGCGCCACATCATACCTGAAGTTGCCGAACTCGTGCATCTGGGGTGTGCCCCACGTGGCAAGAGCGAACATGCCGACGACACCCGAGATCCAGATCCCTGCCGGGAAAGCCTGAGTCTCCGCCGGTGTGGGCGCGACCTTGTGCACATGAATCAGGTCGGCAAAGAACTGCAGTCCCGTTTTGGCTTCTGGACTGTCCACCAGCAGTTTGGTCTCATCCTCGTTGAAGACCTCGCCACCCCATGGGCCTACACTGGCGATGCCCTGCTCGTTCCCAAGCCCCACTACTGTGCCGTAGTACCCGCTATAGCCCCACTGCCTGCCCTCCTTGGTCAGCGCCTTGGCGGCCTGCAAGAACTCGCCTTCCCACGTCCAGTTCTCGTTGGGGTATTCGAGGCCGGCTTGGTCGAACAGGTCCTTGTTGTAGCCGAGGATTATGGGGCCGTGATCGTAAGGGATCTCGTACAGCTTTCCCTGATAGCGGTACAGTTTGAGCGCCTCTTCCCATATGCCCTTGACATCGAAGGCCACGTCGTTGTCAACATACTCCTGGATACTGATGAGGATGCCCTCACTGTTCCAGGGGAAGGCGCGAGACCCATGGACATAGATGATATCGGGCAACTCACCCGCCGCAGCCCACGTCGGCACTATCTGGTTGTGCTCCGACCAGCCGCTGTTGATCCGCTTGATGAAGATGTTCGGGTGCTTCTCCATGAACAGGTTGTCGAACTTTTCCTGGTGCGCCTCAAAGGCGGCCTCCCAGGCGTGGGCGCAGGTGAGGACGACCATCTTCTCGCTGGGCGCTTCCACAACGACGGTCTCCTTCTCCCGCACCACGACGGTCTCTTTCTTGAGTACCTCCTTCTCGACCACCTTGGGCGCGCAGGCGGCCAGGACCGTGCCACCCCCCAGTGCTGCCACAAGGTTCAGGAAACTCCTTCGGGTCATGCGCTTTGCGGGCATTGGAGTCCTCCTCTCCAAGAGACAGGAACCGGATACTGGCCACACAGGGTGCCCAACTCTCTACACTGGCCCCACCTCCTTTCCACGGTGGAGGCTCTCAGGAAACGGCTGGCCGCCCCGAGCTTCATGGCAGCCGGTCCGCCAGCCCCCGGCGAGAACATGACACGAACCACACATATTCGTTTCCTGAGAGCATCGTCGTCCGGATGCCATCCGATAGCAGGAGTGATCGGGCGCCGTGTACAGACGGGACGTTAGGCGCCTGATCGGGCCAGCGCCGTCCCACTGGAACGGCGCACTATCACTTCGGTGGGCAGCACGATATCTTGCGGCTTGGGGCCTCCGCGGCCGGCAAGCCGGGCCAGCAAGAGCTCCGTCGCCTGCTGGCCCATTTCGTAGGCGGGCTGGGCTGCCGCCGTAAGGAAAGGTTCGACGACCAATCCCTCCGGCAGGTCGTCGAAGGTGACCACCGCCATGTCCTCGGGGACGCGGACGCCCGCGTCGCGCAGTGCCTTGAGGGCACCTATAGCGATAAAGTTGTTGGCGGCAAAGATGGCCGTCGGCCGCGGCTCCAGGGTCAGCGCCCGCTGGGCCATCTCGTAGCCGCAGGCCTGGGTGAAAGGGCCCCGGAAGATCAGCTCGGCCGAACGGTCAAGGCCGACCTCTGCCAGCGCCTGCCGGTAGCCGGCGACGCGGTCATCCGCCGTAGACACGCCTTCGGGGCCGCCCAGAGCGGCGATGCGCCGGTGACCGAGGGTGAGGAGTAGCCTGACGAGCCGATAGGCTCCGCCAAAGGAGTCGCAGCGCACGACGTCCACCCGAGCATTCGGGACCCGGCGGTCGAGGACCACCACGGCGACGCCCTGATTCTGGATCTGCTCGACAGGCTTCGGCGCACTTCGCACCGGCACCAGGAGAATGCCATCGACCTGCTTCTGGAGCAGGACGGTGATGTACCGCTCCTGCTCTTGCTCCGACTCGTCCGTGTTGCACAAGATCACGTTAAAGCCGTGATCGCTCGCCGCGTCCTCGACGCCACGGGCCACAGTGGTCCAGAACGGGTTGGTCACATCGCTCAGCACGAGGCCGATGGTTCCCGTGCGTTTGAACCGCAGGCTCGAGGCCAGGCGGTTCGGGACGTAGCCCAGCTGCGCGATGGCCTCCTCCACACGCGCACGCGTGCGCTCGCTGACATAACCGGACCTGTTGAGCACACGCGACACCGTAGCGGGGGCGACACCGGCGAGCCGCGCCACATCCCTGATGGTTGCCTGACTCTGGCGAAGCACCCCTGGCCTGCTCCTCCTAGCCACAACTGGAACGCGTTCCACATGGTACCGATTTCAGTATATCACACAGTGGGCTTACTGTCAATAGCCTTGAGCTCTGCATGTGGCCAGGCTCGCCCGGCGTAGGAAACCGACGGTGGCTGACAGTAACCCTGCGCGCGGGGATGGGCATTGGGCGGCCTCGTCGAAGCCCCCCCCTTTGCCCCATGGGCGCTAACTTGGAGCCGCGCTCCCCTCGATTTGACGAGGCCGAGCCCCGTAGCGGGCCCTGCATGCGGCTCACTCTCTCGTACCCTCGCCCCATCCCCCTGCCCCCTTCCCCCCCCCCCCCGCGGCGCTATCCATTACCCACAAGCGGCCTGGGGGGAGCGTATGCGCCCGTGGCCTGCGCGGCATCTCGCGGGGCCGCCCCCACCCCCGACCCCTCCCCCTGGCGGGCGCGACGCGCCCCCCCGGGGG
>DYEI01000549.1 GCA_020725765.1 Anaerolinea sp.
AACTACAGGGGGAGGGGGTGTTCGCGGGCGGCTCCGCCGCCCGCGAACACCCCCTTACAAAAAAGAGCCCCCTTCCCCGCCGCACAAGCGGCGGGGAAGGGGGAGGGGGGGATGGGGCACCCTCTGGCAAGGGCGGAGGGACGGCGGCCAGAGCAGCGTGTCCGCCCCTGAAAGGCTCCGGGGACGGGGCACTGGAGGGCCCTGCCAACAGCGCAGATGAGCCTGCCTCCAGGGTGGACTGGACTCCCTGGACCTGGCGCTCTTGCCTCCCTAAGGATTCCAGGGCATAATGCGCTTGCGCCATTGCCATGAACAAAGAGGGATGCTGCCCATGGACGCCTATCCTGCCCTTTCCACCACGCCCCGCCGGCTGCTGATGGGGCCGGGGCCCTCTAACGTCCACCCCCGGGTCCTCGCCGCCATGGCCACGCCGCTCGTCGGCCATCTCGACCCTGCCTTCCTCGAGATCATGAACCGCACGCGCGACCTTCTCAGGTTCGTCTTCCAGACGGAGAACGAGCTGACCCTGCCGATCGCCGGAACCGGCTCGGCGGGCATGGAGGCGGCGCTCTGCAACCTGCTCGAGGAGGGCGACGAGATCCTCATCGCCGTGAACGGCTACTTTGGGGACCGGCTGAGCGAGATGGCCGTGCGCTGCCGGGCACGCCTGCGGCGGCTGGAGGTGCCCTGGGGTGAGGTCTTCCGGCCCGAGCAGGTCGAGGAGGCGCTGCGTGAGCATCCGCCCAAGGTCCTGGCCATGGTCCATGCCGAGACCTCGACCGGAGCCCTGCAGCCCGTCGAGGAGATGGTACAGCTGGCCCACGCGCACGGCGCCCTCTTCCTGCTGGACACGGTGACCTCCCTCGGTGGCGTGCCGGTTGAGGTCGATCGCTGGGGCGTCGACGCCTGCTACAGCGGCACGCAAAAGTGCCTGAGCTGCCCGCCGGGCCTTGCGCCCATCACCTTCAGCACGGCGGCGCGAGAGGCGCTCCGCAACCGACGGGCCAGCGTGCAGAGCTGGTATCTGGACCTCGGCCTCATCCAGCAGTATTGGGGCCAGGAGCGCATCTATCACCACACAGCGCCGATCTCCATGAACTATGCCCTCTATGAGGCGCTGCGCCTGATCCACGAGGAGGGCCTCGCCGCGCGCTTTGCCCGGCACCAGCTCAACGCCGAGGCGCTGTGGGCGGGCCTCGAGGCCATGGGGCTCGAGCTCTTTGTGCCGCTGGAGTACCGCCTGCCCACGCTGAACACCGTGCGCATTCCCGAGGGCGTCAGCGACGCCCGGGTGCGCGGGCGGCTGCTGAACGAGCATGGGATCGAGATCGGCGGCGGCCTCGGCGAGCTGAAGGGGCGCATCTGGCGCATCGGCCTGATGGGATACTCCTCCAGCGGGGAGAACGTCCTCCAGTTCCTCGCCGCCCTCGAGCGCGTGCTGCGGGCCGAGGGCCTGCGCCTCTTGCCGGGAGCAGGCGCGAGGGCAGCGGCCGATGTCCTGGAGCGAGGTGCTGCCAGCTGACGCCCGCGCTCAGCAGGATGGCATCGGGGCGGGCTCACGCCGCCGGATCGCACCGATAGCGACGCTGCCCGCCCCGGCTGCAGGCGCGACGATACCCCTCTCGCCGGACGAACCAGTGGTGATCACAGCCGTGCCGGAGAGCAGCCGGCGGCGTAGCCGCCTCTACTCGGGGACGCGAAGCGGTATCAGAGGCGCCCGATGCGGCGCCCTAGCGGCGACCCCCGAAGCCCATGCCCCGGGCGCCCGCCCCTTCCTCGCGCGGACGAGCCTCCTGAACGGTGAGCGGACGGCCATTCAGCTGATAGCCATTGAGGTTGGCGATGGCACTCTGGGCCCCCGCATCGGTGGCCATATCGACGAAGGCAAAGCCGCGGGAGCGACCGGTCTCGCGGTCAACCGCAACCTGCGCTCCTTCGACCTCGCCATACTGCGAGAACAGGTCTCGCAGGGTGCTCTCGGTTGCAGTGTAAGGAACGTTGCCTACGAACAAACGCCTGGTCACATTATCCTCCAAACAGGGGACGGCCTGCGCCGTTACCCTGCGCTACGGGCCATTGGCCCATGCACGTTGTGCTGCACGGACGAACCGTGCAGCCTGCTTGCGGCCCTCGCACACCGACCCCGACACAGGCACGGTAAGAACAGCTCCTCCCGCCAGGGGAAGGAGTCGGTGCACGCGTGGGACCTCCGGAGGTGAGCGGGCGGACGCGAACCTTGCTGGTACAGAAAGGCGCCCGGGCAGGACCCGGGCGTGCCTCGAGCGTCTGCACGATCTCGCCTGATCCGGTCGGCTGCACCATACAGCAGGGGCGGGGGACTGTCAAGCCGGTTTCGGTGGGGTGGGCGCCATCTACCGCCAGCGGGTGAGGATGACCTCCCGCTGGAACAGGCGCACCGCGAACCAAAGCACGACCGCATCCGCGATGGCGACCACGATCGCCCCGAGGAGCAGGGTGAGCAGGCTCATGCGGATGACCCCGAACATCATGGCCATCCCCGCGGCGATGGCCGGGACCAGAAACACGGCCGACCACTGCTGCGCCGCCCGGGGATCGTTCATCCGCGACGAGGCGATCACCCCCACAAAGACGGAGAGCATCGCAAAGAGCGGCGACAGGATGACAACGGAGAGCACCCACGCCGGATGCAGAATCTCTGCCAGCACCACGGGGCTGACCAGGAAGCTGGCGCCCAGGGCAAAGAGCCCGTAGGAGACCCACGCAGCGATGATCGGCGGCACGGCCGCCGCCACGGACTTGGCGAACAAGAGCTCCCACGTCCTCACCGGCGTGGCCAGCAGCGGCTCGAGGCTGCGCGCCTGCTTCTCACCGATGATGCTGTGGGCCGCCACATAGATGGGCAGCGCCATCGGCGCCATCAGAAAGTACATCAGGAACTGGTTGAGGATCATGATCTGCACGGCATCGGCGGGCCGGTAGCCGGCAAGGTGCGCGGGAATCGGGCTGTTGCTTCGGAGGCTGCCGGTCCGCTGGACCTCGAGCCGCATGAAGAAGAGGATGGCCAGAAAGATGACCGTCAGCACCAGGGGAAGAAGCACCAGGCTCCAGAACACCGACCGGTTCCTGACGATCTCTTCCCACTCCTTGTCGATGATCGCACGTACCCTCATGCCGGCTTTTCCTCCTCGAGCAGCGTCAGGTAGACCTCCTCGAGGGAGTGCCGCAGCTCGGTAACGAACTGGACCTCCGCCCCCAGACCAACCAGACAGTTCACCAGGGCGGGGTTCTGTTCCTCGGGATCCCCCAGGTCCACCACCAGCTGCGCCCCCTCTTGAGAGACGTGCTGCACGAATGGCAGCCCCGCGACCGCCCGGACCATCTCCGGGGCGAGGTTCCTCACCCGCACGACCGTCCGCCGGCCAAAGAGCCGTCGGCGCAGGCTCTCCGGCGTATCCACGGCGATCAGCCGCGTCCGCAGGACGGCGATGCGGTTGCACAGTCGCTCGGCCTCGTCCAGATTGTGCGTACAGAGAAAGATGGTGCGGCCCTCGCCCCGCAGCTCGGCGATAAAGTCGCGCACCGTCTTGGCGACCTCCGGGTCCAGCCCGGCGGTCGGCTCATCGAGGAAGAGCACCGGTGGCTCGTGCAGCAGGGCGCGAGCGAGCGCCACTTTCTGGCGCATGCCCTTGGAGAAGGTCCCCACAGGTTCCCGGCGCTTCTCCCAGAGGTCCAGCATCTGGAGATAGCGCTTGATCTGGGCCTCTCGCTCACTGGCCGACATGCCGTAGAGCCGGGCAAAGATATCCAGGTTCCGCTCGGCGCTGAGGCGATCGTAGAGGCCAGGGGTCTCGGTGAGGATGCCGACGCTGGCGCGGATCGCATCGCTGTCGACGCCGACCTCAAAGCCATTGACCCAGGCCCGGCCTCGCGTCGGCGCGATCAGGCAGCACAGGAGGCGCACGGTCGTCGTCTTGCCAGCGCCGTTCGGCCCCAGGAAGCCAAACACCTCGCCGCGACCGATCTCGAGGTCGAGGTCATCCACCGCTGCGCGGCCGTTGAAGTGTCGCGTCAGCCCTTGTGTGCGAATCACAGCCATCCTCGATTCGTACGCAGCCGCGGGCCGGCTCTAGCTCCGCTGCACGAGGGTCGTAAGGAGCAGCACCAGCCCACCGATGATGAGGGCCAGCGGCCAGAGGACCCTGGCTGCCGGCGCGCCGCCGGCGACGACAAAGACGAACAGACCAAAGCCCAGGAGGCTCACGGCCGGTATCCAGGCCCAACCCAGCGGGCGCGTGGGCCCGCGCATCAGGTACAGCACACCAAAGGTTACCCCGAGGCCCAGGAAGAGCGCCGCACCCCCCAGGGCCCCCGAGACGTACTCACTCAGGATGACCACGGCTGCCAGGCTAAAGAGCGCCCCTGCGGGTATTAGCGTCCACCAGTTGTGCCGCTGGCCGCCGATCTCAACAAAGTAGAGGGCAACAAACACAGCCCCCAACCCCAGGAACAGTGCGGCACCTCCCAGGGCAGCTGCCACGCCGCTCAGCAGGATTACCAGGCCGAGCGCCAGCGCACCGCCGCACGGGATCAGCGCCCACCAGTTCCCTCGCCTGTCCAGAAGGTATATCCAGGCGAAGGAGGCCGCCACGCAGACAAACAGCAATGCCGCCGCCAGCGTGCCCGGCGCGCGCAGCACGCCACCCACGAGCACTGTCAGGCCCACGCCGACCAGCGCACCGCCCACGATGAGCGCCCACCACTGCTCGCGATCCGACAGGAACCCCGCCACAAAGGCCAGGCCTCCGCCGAGGAGCAGGATGGCCCATAGCAGCGGGGCGAAGCTCAGCTCCGGCAGCACCCCCGCGTAGCCCAGCAGCAGGATCAGCCCCGCCGCGATCAGCACCACAGCCCCGACCACCTCAGCCCAACGCGTGCGCCTCATGTCCGGGACCCCTTTCGTCGTGAGAGCAGAAACCCCGGGGCCTGCCGTGCGCCGCTCGCGCGCGCCTGCTCCGGCCTGCGTCGATGTGCGGGGCGTTCGATCCCTGCCGCACGGATTACTTGTACCCCAAGCGTGGCCTTGTGTCAAGGGGAGCAACGCGGGGCGAGAATAGAGGCCTGCCTCTGCGGGCCGTGCATCACGGCGGGGCGTTGTCCCCTTCGCTTCGCCTTCCCCGCGCGAATGTCCCCGTCTCCCGCGTTCCGGCACAGGTGATGCCCCTCGCCCCGCCCCCGCCGCGGCCTTTGCATTACCCCCAGATGGGGTCGCAGTGTTACGGCGCACGCGGCAGTCCTCTGGTGCCCATGCAAGGGCGCCGTCCGCCGGTCGTACTCGTGCTGGGGACACGCCGAGCGGCAGCCGTGATGTGCTGCAACTGAGTGCCCCCCCCCCCGCCCCTCCCCC
>DYEI01000550.1 GCA_020725765.1 Anaerolinea sp.
ACCCAGCCCCGAAGGGGCTTCGCCTCTTTCAGCGCGGGGCTTTCAGCCCCGCGCGGCGCCACGGGCGTGGGCAGCCGCCTGCCGCCGGAGGCTTCAGCGGGCTGAAAAGAGCCAAGCCCCCTTCGGGGGCTGAGCCGATGGCAGGGGCGAGGCGTCGCCTCGCCCCTGCAGTTGGGCGCCTGCCAGCGAGAGGGTGCGCCTGTCCGCCCCTGAACCACTTGTGGGTAATGGATAGCCCGCGGCGGGGGCGGGGCGGAGGGGCACTTGCACAAACAAGCACGCTGGAGTCCGTGAAGCTGCCGCCCATGGGGGTCAGGGGAGGGGCTGGTGACGGCTGGCACAGTGCGAACCGCCCCAATAGTGTTGGTATGTGGCTGGCGCCGGGGCGCAATCTCATGGCCCGTGATGCGCTGCTGCCCGGCTTGTGGGTAGTGCACAGGTCCGCGTGGGGGAAGGGGTTCCGCGACGCGCAGGGCTGCGGGCAGCCCGCCTCCGTTCCATGGGCTGAACACGTGCCGGACATGGCGTATTTGCCCCAGGCATCAAACAGTGCTACAATGCTTCGGGTCGGAGCAACGCTCCGGGTTTGTGCACAATGAGGGCGCCAGGAGGTGAGTCGCCGATCCTGGGCCCTCTTTTTGTGCGTCCTCACATCATCCACCCTGTTCAGAGTCCGGAAAGGAGGCCCTCACTGTGAGTACGCGCAGCGTGCCCGGGTATCTGCCCCAGGACGTCCCTTCTCCTGGGGCCCTGGTCAGCCTCGGTTTCCAGCATGTGCTGACCATGTTCCCCGCGACTGTCCTCGTCGCAATCCTCACCGGGTTTGACATCGGCGTGACGCTCTTTGCCAGCGGCCTGGCCACCATCGTAGCCCTACTGGGGTCGGGCATGCGCATTCCGCTTTACTATGGCTCCAGCTTTAGCTACATCGCCGCTGTCGTCGGCGTGGTCGGAGCCGAGTGGGGCGGAACGCAGGTCGCGCAGGTCGGCATCGTCGCGACGGCGGCGGTGTCGGTCATCGCGGGCCTGCTGATCCGCCTGGTCGGCAAGGACGCGCTGGACAGGGTCCTGCCACCCATCGTGACGGGATCCGTGGCCGTGGTCATCGGCATCGCCCTGGCCAAGGCAGCTCTGGACATGGCTTCGGGCGACTGGCTCGTCTCCCTCATCACCCTGGTCGCAACCATCCTCTTCTCGATCTATCTTCGGGGTCTGGGCCTCCTGGGGATGCTGCCGGTGCTGTTGGGTGCTGTGGTCGGCTACCTGGTGAGCCTGGGCATGGGCAAGGTGGATTTCACGGCGGTGCACGAGGCGGCCTGGCTGCGCTGGCCGGCCTTCTCCCTCCCTGCTTTCGGCAGCCCGGGTGCCTGGAAGGCGGTTCTGGCCATCGCGCCGATCGCCGTGGCGACCATCCCCGAGTCCACGGCGCACCTCTATCAGATCAGCCTCTACGTTGATCGGCTGGCGGAGGAGATGGGCCGTCCCCCGCTCAAGATCAGCCGCCTGATCGGCCTCAACCTGATCCTCGACGGCATCGGCGACGCCATTAACGGCCTTCTCGGCGGCTGCGCCGGCACGAACTATGGCGAGAACAACTCGCTCATGGCGATCACCCGCAACTACTCCGCGCCAGTGCTCGTCTGCGCTGGAGTGATCGCCATGGCGCTCGGCTTCGTCGGCAAGCTGGCAGCCCTGATCCAGACTCTGCCCACTCCGGTGACGGGCGGCCTGGCCATCTACCTCTTTGGCGTCATCGGGCTGCAGGGCGTGGCTCTGATCCAGTCCGAGAAGGTGGACCTCTTTGACCCGCGCCAGCTGGCAATCGGCGCGGTCATCATGGTCATCGGCATTGGTGGCGCGGCCTTTCCCGGCGGCAACATCCCGGTCGGCAACCTCCAGTTGCCCTCCATTGCGACGGCCGCTGTGGTTGGCATTCTGCTGAACGCGATCTTCCTCATCTTCCCGGTGCGCCGGGCGGCGCGCAAGCCAGCTCCTGCAGCTGCGCCGTGATGCTCTTCAGCCCGACCTGTGCATAGGCCGTGCCGCGGGCGCGGGACCCAGGGAAAAGCGGGTGTCCGCGGGCGGCTTTGCCGCCTGCGGACACCCCCTTTCAGTAAGCTGCCCCCTTCCCCGCGGCCGCGGGGAAGGGGGC
>DYEI01000551.1 GCA_020725765.1 Anaerolinea sp.
GACGGGGGAGGGGCTGATGACGGCTGGCAGAGTCCGAGATGCCCCAAGACTGAACTACGCCCCCCGCCGGCGCGGTTGACTCGCCACGGACTCGTAGTATCCTCTGGGCCACAGCTCATTTCGAGGCGACAGGCACGCGCTCGCCCCGAGGCAAGGCCGCACCATGGGAACCGACATCAGAGGGACGATCTACTACGCCGACAACCTCGAGGTTCTGCGCACCCTGAGCGATGCATCGGCAGACCTTATCTACATCGATCCACCCTTCAACACCGGCCGGGTTCGGGAGCGGGCGACGCTGCGGACGGTCCGCTCCGACGCTGGGGACCGGGTCGGTTTCCAGGGCCGGCGCTACCGGAGCATCGTCGTGGGGCGGAGGCGGTTCAGCGACCTTTTCGATGACTACCTCGCCTTTCTCGAGCCACGCCTTGTTGAGGCTCACCGCGTCCTCGCCGCCCACGGCTCGCTCTATTTCCACGTGGACTACCGCGAGGTGCACTACTGCAAGGTCCTCCTCGACGGCATCTTTGGCAGGGAGTGCTTCCTCAACGAGATCATCTGGGCCTATGACTATGGCGGCCGGCCGAAGGACCGCTGGCCCCCGAAGCATGATAACATCCTCCTGTACGTAAAGGACCCGGCCCGCCACGTCTTCAACGTCGACGAGATCGAGCGCATCCCGTACATGGCTCCCGGGCTCGTCGGCCCGGAAAAGGCCGCGCGCGGCAAGCTCCCAACCGACACATGGTGGCACACCATCGTCCCCACGAACGGCTCCGAGAAGACGGGCTACCCCACGCAAAAGCCGCTGGGCATCCTCCGCCGCATCGTGCAGGCCTCGTCGCGGCCGGGGGCGCTCGTCCTGGACTTTTTTGCCGGGAGCGGCACCACCGGTGCCGCCGCCCTCGAGCTTGGCCGGCGGTTCATCCTGGTCGATGACAGCCGCGATGCGCTGGAGGTCATGGCGCGGCGGTTCGCCGGGGTCGAGGGGATCGAGTGGGTGGGGTTTGATCCTTCGCCGTATCAGCAGGGGCACCAGAGCGGCGGACCCTCGCTGCGTGCGGAAGGGGAGCAATGAAAGCGCAATATCCCTCGACCCTGACCTGCAAGCGGGTCGGGCCTCTCGCCATCGCGGCGGACGTCTATGCCCCCTCGGGTCCACGCTTCAAGGGCGGATGGCCTTCTTCGGCCGTGGGGCGAGGGCATGACCCATCGAGGGACCCCCACCCCTAACCCTGCCCCCGCCGCGGCCTATCCATTACCCACGACTCGATCTGCAGATCATCATGGGAACTGCGATAGCGTATCGGAACGGGTCGAGCAGCAGCTGCGATGCACTGCAACTACAGAGTGCCCCCACCCCTGCCCCTCCCCCAGGCAGGCGCCTGGCGCCTGCCTGGGGGA
>DYEI01000552.1 GCA_020725765.1 Anaerolinea sp.
CCCCCCCACGCAGGCAGAGTGTGGCCATTATACCTTAAGTGTGTCATGTGCGCAAGCCGATCCATGCAACAGTCTCGACACAGGGGAGCGGGGAGACCCCTTGCTAGTGGGTTTTCGCGGCGCGTTGCGGCGGCTTCGCCGCAACGCGCCGCGAAAACCCACTCTCTTGATACCCCCTCCCCAGCGCGCCCGCGCGCTGGGGAGGGGGCTGGGGGTGGGGCAGCCAGCCTCTGAACACCCGGCTGAGCTCCGGGCAGCACAGCCGACGGATCCCCGAGGAGCGACAACCGGGCCGCCCGACTTGAAGCGTGCCCGCCACGTCAGGAGGCCGCCTCGATGCCGTACTTAGACCTTATATAGGCCAGCAGGTCCGAGAGCCACTCCGAGCGGGACATGGCCCGGGCGAGGGCCTGCCAGCTCATGCGGCGCAGGGCGACCCCGGCCGGCAGGCGAGCCTGCAGGGCCGTGAACTCGCGGTCAGCGATGCGGCCGGGGGCAAAGGCCGGGTTCCGCCCGTCGTAGACCACGAGCACCTGCCGCCGGGCCTCCCCTCCCTGCCCTGGGGTTGCCGCCAGCAGGGCGGCGAGCCGCAGGGCAGGCCCGAGCCCCCGCTCCCTCAATCGGCCGAGGATGGCGGTGCCGGTCGTGAGCCACAGGTCGACGATAGCGTGCCGGCGCCCGCCGGGCAGGGGCAACCGGCGCTGGATCTCGAGCTCGGCCTCCCGCGCCTCCCCTGGCGAGAGGAGCGGGGCACCATCATCGCACGGCTCCTCAGCCAGGAGCGGCAGCTCCTCACGACGGGCGAGGGTGCCAAAGACCGAGATGGCCAGGACCTGAGGGTTGCCCAGGCTGCGAAAGGCCAGCGGACGAGAGGTCAGGGCGTGATACAGGGCGGCGTCGAAAAAGTTGCGGTGCGCCGCCTCGGCCCGGAAGCGAGCACGGCCGCCGGGTCCAGTCTCGAACAGGGCCTCGCGCCCGGCAAAGTGCCGCCGGCGATAGGCGGCCAGGGTCGCCTCCAGGGCCCGGCGATAGTCCGCGTAGCGGGTGGCAGGCACGGCCGGCATCTCCTTAAGGGAAGAAGGCCACAGGTCCGCAGGGGAGTGCCGGGGGCGATTATAGCGCATTGGGGAGGGGCGGGCAAGGGGGTGCGGCACAGCCTGCGCCCCCCGGCTGATGGCGGCGCAGAGGGTTGCCCAAGGCTGTCAGCTGGACCTCGTCCTAGGCCTCAGCGAGCACGCCTATCCTCTTAAGAAACTCTTGCTTGCTGGGCTCGGGAAGGCTGCGATACCGGGCCACCAGACCCTCGACCTCCAGCTCGTCCAGGCGCCGCTCGCAAGCCTTGAGCAACTCGCTGACGACCTTCAGTTGGTCTGGCGCCAGGCACCCCGGCGCGCCCTGCAGTCGAGCCCGTATCTCCAGGGCGCGATCCGCATCGGCCTTGTGCACGGTGGCCTTGTCCGGCACGTAGGTGCGCATCCATTCGTGGGCTCTCTGCCGCCGACGGACCCGGATGTCTTCGGCGATGCCCTCATAGGCGGCCTCATGGTCCAGCGGAGGCTCGTCCTCGCCGAACTCGGCCTCTGTGGCCGCGATGCATTCCTTGAGCAGGGCCTCAAAGTCGCTCTCGCTCAGCTCGTCGCTATCGAGCCGGCGGTAGTCCGCCTCAAGCCTGTCGAGCTGTCGGCCGACCATCCGAAAGTCGCTGAGGTCACGCTCTTTTCCCTCGTAGAGGTGACAGAGAGCAACCACCTCCGCCTGTAGCTTGCGGATATCGCTCAGAGACCCAATCCGGGCATTGTATAGCGCCGACGCCCGCTCCCTGAGCCGGGCGATGTGGTCCTGACATGCCCTCCGGAACCCGGAGAGTACTTTGGCAGCGTCGTCGAGCCTCTCCCGTACGGCCTCGACTCCGCGCTGCCGCGCCTCTTCTATCGCCTGCTCAAACGCCGCAACCTCCCGCAGCAAGGCTTCCAGAGCACTCAGAGGCATAGAGCCACCAAGCGGGTTAGCACGGGCGAAGGCGTCTATCTGCTCGGAGAGCTGACGCACATCCTCGACAAAGCGGATGTGCTCCTCTAGCTTCTCCAAATGGGCCTCCAGAGCGGCCTTCTCTTTCAGGAGGCCGAGACGCTCCAGGTTTCGTGCGATCAACGCCATAAGAATCTCAAATGGCGCAAACTCGCTCGCACTCGTCACGGTTTGGCGGCGCAGCCAGGCGCGGAAGCGGGTTTGCGTCTCGATGCGCGCCTGCGCGGCGCTCCGCTCAACGACACGGACCTGGTCGTCGGTCCACTTCTCGCGCTCGGCGATCAGCTTCGAGTGCAGTTGCGAGAGTATGGCACCTCCCCAGGAGAGGCTCCCGACGTCGTCCGCATTGAGACCCTTGTTTACTTTCTTCAGGCCCTTCTCCAGTTCCTCCTCGTACTCTTGCAGTTTCCTCCTCGACTCCGTTGCCTTCAGGCAGAGGTTCTCATACTGATAGTACAGCGCTTGCGGAACGGGGACGCGATCCCGCAACTCCTCGGCCTGGCTGAGATACCTGGCCCGTCCTTCATGGGTCGTCTCAAGCTCCCAGGCGTTCAGCAGACGGTTCCACTCACCCATCGCCTGTTCGGAGACGCGAATCACCGCGGTACCGTCGAGCACCACGAGATCGAGGTAGTTCCGAGGCATGGCCGACTGCAACCACCTCTCCAAGCTGATGGGCTTGCCGCCTCTTATCAGTTCGACCTGGTCTTTGCGCGCTCCGACGAACAGTCCGAGGAGGAGACCAGCGGATGCGGTGTTGCAGCCGTACGGTGGCGCACAGAGCTCTCGGAACGCTCTCCCCAGGTTCAGCGGCCGTGGATCGTCAGGTGCGGTGAGCCGCGCCTCAAGCGACTCGATCACCCGCCGGACGGCCGCATTCGCCGGCAGCGCTCGCAGACCGCCAGCGTTGCTGAGCACACCCCAGGAGTCAACGAGCACCGTCACAGCTCTGTTGCGCTGCCTGATCGGCAGGGCCGCTATCCACTCTTCGTCCACGTGCCCCTGAAAGAGCTGGCGCGTGAAGAGCCCACAGTCGGAGGCAGCATTCCCGCTGGTGGTAGAAAAGCCGTCAAACGGAAAGGGAATACGCTCCGGATAGACAGCCTCGAACAGCTGCATGAGCGTGCCACTCAGGGTGGACGCACGCACCTTACGGTCGGTGGCGAACAGCATGAGGCGTTGGCGCTGCAGGGCCTCGAACTGGTTCCTGAGAACCTGCTCCAGGGCCGCCTGCCGGTCGAGCACGAAACTCCCGTAGCGCTGCGCCTCGGTCGAGCTCAGACCTTGCGTCAGAACCCAGTACTCGGCAATCGTGCTGCCAAAGGTGCCGTCCAGGTCATTCAGGAAGACAATCGCGATCGGCGCTCCATTGCTCGGCCTCGGGTCCGCCTGCTCGAGGCAGGCACGCAGCTGCTGTCTAGCGGCCTCCATGATCATGGAGAGACTGCTCTTTTCATCTACATAGCAGTAGATCAGCCGCCCCTTGGGCTCGTTGACAGCCCTAGCCTCCATCCAACTCTCGAAGGCGAGCTTGATGTGGTTGGGCAGCCGGCCGGCATTGGAGAAGGTCACGGCATAGTGCCATTCCTTGGTGTGGATCTGGCTCTCGGCGCCGAAATCGGTGTAAAACGTCGTGGCCTCAGGGAACCACCGGGCAAAGTTCTCGCTGAAGATGAGGGCCCGCTGCTCCGCCGGGATGTCCGACACCCGGTCCGCAAGGTACGCCACGAACTGCGCCCGGGGCACCGCGTCGCTGACGATCTCATACTGCCGAAGCCCCTCGTTCCAGGTTACCGCTCCTCTCTCGGCTTCGAGAGACTGGAGGGCAGCAGCTGCAGCCGATACGCTGTAGCCGGCAAGCAGGGCAATCAGCCGCTGGCCATCCTGCTTTGAGGCCACCCTGGCGTTGGTCTTGGCCGCGAGCAGCACGGCCTTGAGCACCCGGATTTCTTCGGGGCTCAGCTGGTGCCCGAGTTTGGCCAACACGCTGCGATAGGCCTGCCCGGAGGTGCCCTGCTGGCCGAACCGCTCAGAGGCACAGAACTCCTCGATGAGGCCTTCGGTACACAGGTCAACGGGAGCGATCGAGAAGCCTGGCCCCACCTCACGATCCACGAACGCCTCGTACGCGTCGGCGAGCAAGGAGAGGGCCGAGCGCTGCTGCAGGGTTCGGCCTACAGAGGCCAGCCGGTACAACAGCCAGGTGGACAGGGGATGCAGCGGCCAGCAGCCCTCCTGAACCACACGCCGAAAGCTCTCGGAGTTGGCCCATACGGCGTGGTCTGCCAGCTCGGGATACCAGCGCTTCATCTGGGCTTGTAGCTCGGCCGCGTCCGGCGCATCCGCCATCTGCCGCGCGAGGGCGGCCGGGTCGCGCTTCTCCAGGAGGTTGGCGATGAGGGTCTCCAGGTTGGTGGAGAGCCTCCGCTTGTGCACCGCATCATACCGCGTGACGTACCTCTGCAGGTCATCCCGCAGTTCGCGGGCAACGCGCGATATGTACGCCTGCAGCTCGTACTGGATAAAGCCCAGGAAGAAGACGCCCTCGCCATTGGCCTGCACCGCCTCGAAGAGTTGCTGCAACGCACCAGGGCCCGCAACCTGTGGCCTCTCCACCGAAAACTCCAGGTACCGGCCAAACTCATCCAGCAGGATCAGAATGCCGGCAAAGGGCTTCTCCGGGCCACAGTAGGCCTGGCGCGCCACACGTAAGAAGTCATGGAGCGATTCCTGCCCAAGGGCCCGGATGGGGGTGCCGATTCGCTGCTCGTGGATGGCACTCACCCGCCGGAAGGCCTCCTCATCCTGCTCCTCTAGCCGGGCCACGATCCGATCGGCACTCGTTGGCCCAAAGGCCCCCTCATAGTCCTTGCGCAATGCATCAAAGAACGATGCGGTAAAGTTGGCCGCAAACCTGAAGCGCGGCCGAAGGTCCTCCAGCGGCGAGGTATCCAGTTCGCGCTCCCTGAGCGCGGCGAGAATCCGCCTGACGATCTCGCCCGTCAGGTCAAAGTCCTTCATCCCATTGAGGGCCACCACCAGAAACGGCTGGCCGAGCTCCTTGAGGAGGGATCGCGCTCTGGCACCGATATCCCGGTCGGCAGTGGCGAGGTTTGCGAGGACCCTGTCGGCGACCTCCGAATCCGGCGCGCCGAGTGCCAGCGCCAGGGTGACGGCGAGGTGGGACTTGCCCGTTCCATAGCCGGCGATCGCCAGGGCAAAGGGGTCATCGGCCCTGCCACCGATGAGCCGCTCGATGATGTCGAGGGTGAAGGTCGCCGTGTCTACAGGTGGCAGTTCGCTGCCCCGCCCCTCGCGGTCTACACCGTGATAGCTGGGGCCGTGGAAGGCAAAGTGCACCGCGGCCTTCCTGGCAAGCTTGGGGTTGCTCTCAAGCCAGTCTATCTGCACGGCGCCGTTGAACAGCAGATCCCTTCTGAATGAGACAATCTCGCCAAGCCTCGCCATCCCGGACCTCCCCTCAGACCAGGTCATCGTAGATGCGCGGCCACACGCTCTCGGCTTGTGCCCTCTTTTCCAGTATCCAGGGCCGCATCTGGCGGTCGACTGCCACAAACCCCTTGCGCTCAAGGAGCAGGCATACCTGCTCCACGTCGTCGTCGCTCCAGAGGCAGATGTCAAACCATAGCGTTCTCTCGTTCAGGTCAGTGAGGGTCACCTGCATCTGGCCGGGGAAATGCGTCTCCATAAGCTCGAGCACCGCCGCCGAGTAGGCTGTGGCAAAGCTTTCCAGCACCGGGGCTTTGTGCCGCTCCACGAGGTCCTCGCTACCGCTCAGGACTCGAGCGCGAGCGAGGGCCGCATCATCCAGGTAGGCGCGGAGGAGCGGGCCGATCCGATCGGTACCCGGGCCAAAGACGCCGCCCAGATAGCCCTCCAACTGCGCACGCGTGAAGGAGTAGCCGAGGATACGCCGGCCTTCTGCAAAGGCGCACCGCCACACCTGGGCACCGATATCTCCCCGGCAGAGGTTCATGTGGACCAGCCACTGGGTCACCTTCTCCCCAAGGTACCGATCGTTGAGGTAGACGACCCTGCCCAGCGCCGTCAGCTGGGGCCGCCTGACCGCCCCGGTGGACTCGGCCAGCTCGATCAGCCCCATCCCTCTGGCATAGCTCAGGATGGCCGGAACCTTGCCGCTGGACTCGCCAGTGGGGATCCCGGTCTCGGCCGAGATCTCCTGGTAGGTGCCCTGTTTGCCCAGGGCGGCATAATGGAGGAGGGCGCCAATGAGGCGCCTCTCGGGGATGAACGTCTGGTGGAAATTGATCGGCAACAACTCAGAACCTCTCCGACAGGGGTTGCACTCTTATCCTGGAGTACCGCCTCATCACCAGCGCGCCGCTCGCCTGGTCGCGTGCCGGCCCCAGCGAGTAGCACTCGCCTTTGGGGAGGAGGGAGAGCCGCCGCACCCACTCCTCCGCCCTCTCATCGGTAGCATCGGCAAGGACCTGGGCGAAGGGCTTGAGCTCCGTCTCGGCGGGCCTGAAGAAGAGCTTGTGGCTCGCCTGGAACAGCCGGTCCCGCACCTCCTTGTCCAGGCCGCTGAGGGTCTGGGTGGCGAGGATGAGCGAGATGCCGAACTTGCGCCCTTCGGTGAGGAGCTGGCTCAGCGGGCCATCCCTGCTGTGATCGAGGTTCTGAATCTCGTCGAGGACTACCACGCGCGGCCTGTCCTTGCTCCCCTGGGTCCGGTAGTAGCGATACAGGTCGATGAGGGAGAACTCGGTGACCAGCCTGGCCATATCCCTGGAAAAGCCCGTGAGCTGGAGTATGTGGCAGCGCGCCTCGGGATCGGTGTACAGCTTCTCCCAGCTCTCGGGGTCCTCCTCGCCGAAGGGGTGCATATCGATGAATGGTCGGATCTTGCTGAGCAGCGAAGCCGCCACGCTGACCTGAGGCCCCCCTGCCTCGCTCGCCTCCTCCAGCCGAACGGCCAGAGCTTCCAGGTTGAAGGAGGCAGCATCCTCACGAAGGCCTTTGAGGATGGTCGTGTAGAGCATGGATTTCTGCTGATCGCCGAGCTGATAGACCTCTGAGAACACTCCGGCCACGCGCTGCGCCGTGATAGAAGGGCTTTCCTCCAGGCTGGTGTCCTCAATGACATCGTGCTGCCGGCGGAAGGGGTTGATCGGCAACGGCTCTTTCCGCACCACGTGCTGCCGGGGCTTGAGCCTTTCCCGGAAGACCGCCTCGAGTTGATCCGTCTTGAACCCCTCGGTATAGTCCACGATCAACGAGTTCTGCCCTGCCTTGCCGAACTCGCACAGCAGGGCCTGGATGGTGTAGGTCTTGCCGGTGCCCGAGGCCCCAAAGATGAGCATGTGCCGGTTCGGCAAGTCCGGGTGGCCGAACTCCCAGTACACTGGCCTCTCGCCGGGGCTCGAGTGGCCGAGCAGCACCTGCTCGGTCATCCCTCCCTGCATGCCGGACATGCCCTCCCCGCCGATAGGAGATGGTCCCTCGCCTGACCCGGTCGCCAAAGTCGTAGACTCCCCCGTTGAGGAGTCTTCCTCCGCCGACTCGCCGCTTCCAGCTGCCGCGTCCCTACCAGAGGACGCCTCTGTGGTCCGGAAGCTGCGACGGATCGCGGGCAGGCCTTCCAGTAACTCGCGGGTCATGCCGCCCAGGCAGACCTGCTGCACCAGCCTGGCACCGGAGGTAAAGACCGGTATCGCCAGCTCCTCTCCCTCCACCTGGAGCGGCCACTCGCTCTCTTGCTGCAGGCTATCCCGGTCGACATCGGTCCACAGGGCCAGGACCGCCCCCTGCCAGGAGATGCTGAAGAGGCCCTCAGCCAGCCGCTCCAGGGCATCCAGAGCCTCCCCATACCGCTGCATGGAGTCGATCCGGCCGCTGGAGGCAACCAGCCGGTGGAGCTGCATCCACCAGTACTGCTGGTCGGGGCGATCGTCAATGCCCCTGCGCTCTCCCTGCTGTAGCGGCCTGAAGCAGCCGACGAGGCGAGTCAGCCCGGCAGCCACCTGCTGATATGCCTCCCGCAGGTAGCGCTCACTGGACTGGGCGAGCTTGCACTCGAACACCTGGACGCGGATATCCAGGTAGCCATCGACGATGTAAGCCCTCAGCCTGAGCAGGTCCGGCCGCATCGCGGCCTCGCCGTCGTCAAACCAGTGTCGGAAGGCGTCCAGCGATACAATCTCGTCGCAGAAGGCTCTCGGATCGGGCCGGAGAAGCTTGCGGAGGGTGGCATAGGCGATATAGTCGCGGACATACTCGGAACGGCCGGTCGCCTTGACCACCGAGAGACCCGCCATGTGCGAGGCCTCGTCGACCAGGCTCTGGGCGATCTTCTCGCTCACGTCCCGATTCCACGGGCCAAGGCGGTCAGAGAGCTGGGAGGCGATCCGCCTCCTGATATCGGCCAGGGCGAACTGCTCGGTCGACACCGTATAGTTCTTTTCGCCCAGGCTGCCCACGCCGGTCGCAAAGCCGATGATCTCCCGCCTCCTGTCCGGGGAGGCCGCCTCGCGCAAAAAGTCGTCGTCTACCGTGGCATCCAGGCACACCACCCAAGCGCTGCCCTCGTGAGCCGCATCGATCACCGGCACCCACTGGCTGAGGTCGCTCTCGCTGATAAGGACGTGGCGCGTGCCGGCCGGCAAGGACCCTCTGGCCACCCGGGCCATGACCTCGGCGTACAGGGATGCCAGGGCAAAACGCCGGTGGCTGAGCACCCGCTCGCGCTGAGCCAGGCCCGCGCCTCCCGGCCTCGGGCAGCATGCCTTCTCAAGAACGGGGAAGTAGCGAAAGCCCTTCTCGGGCAGCCCCCGCGGGTCGCTGTCCTCGAAGCGGCTTGTCGCGCTGTCGCAAAAGTCGAGGAGGAACAGGACGTCCAGAGACGTCTCCCGCAGGAGGCGCGCCAGACTGCGGTGGTCGGGCTCGTCGGGGACGACCCGATAGGCTACCGATATCTGGCAGCCCTCGTAGTGTCGCTTGCCCGGCGTCAGCTCGGCCTCTTGCCAGCGCTCGCGCCAGGCATCGAGCCAGCGCATGACCGACGAGTCGTCGCGGCCAGCGCAAAAGATGGTGAGCTTGAGCCCGTACGGCCGGCTGGCCCCGGACCCCAGTGCCCGATCGAGGAAGGCATCGATGCCGGCGATGATGGGCTGGATCTCGCCCCCACAGTAGGCCCCCACCGCCAGGCCGTCGTTGGCGTGCGGATGGAGGTCCCGATAGTCATTCAGGGTCTGGCAGACGAGCGCGGAGGTACGCGTCTCGCGAAACAGCTCTGTGTCGGTGACATCCTCATCGTCCTCGTCAGGCGCCTCAAGGAGGTGCTGTGCGCCGAGCTGGGCGGGGGGCCGCGGCGCCTGACCGATCAGGTGCACGTACCGATAGCTGCGCACCCGGCTCTCGAGGAGGCGGGCCGCATCCCGGAGGATGCCAAAGATCGGCCGCTCGATCCGCGCCAGGTCCGTCACCCGGTTCCAGGCCCCCTCGGTAAATCGCCGGCCGCCAGGCTCCTTCAGTCTCTCGCTGGCGCAGACGACGAAACTGTCGCACAGGTAGGTGTGCTGGTGACGCATCATGTCGAGGACCGCCGGATGCAGCGGGGTCGCGATGGCACAGCCCAGGTGATTGCGCCACTCCCACTGTGGCTGGCAGGCGGTCTTGTCGTCGACCAGGAAGAAGGCCTTGAGCAACATGGGCCGCAGCTCCGTCTGCGGCCGCATGAGCATTACCTCGCAGGCTTTCCTGTAGGCAAGCCGCAGCTCATCGTAGCTAGCGTCCAGCGCCGCGAATAACCCGTTGTCGTGAAACTCTTTCAGAAAGCCCTGGAACGCGCCCGAGAGCTTCCTGAGAGGCGACAGTGCCGGGTCCGACGACTCGGGCATCCCCGGCGCCGCCAGGAGGTCGATAGCCTTGCGGTCCGGCTGGCGCAGGGCTTCCCCGAGAATCCGCAGCACCTCCTCTTCGTCCCGGGCTTGAAAGACCTCCGGCAGGTAGGGTATGGCGTAGGCTGGCAGGGCATTGCTACCATGCCGGAACTCGTCGAGCGCCCAGGCGTAGAGCTCGTCCAACAGCCGGGAGGGGTGGTTCTGTGGCAGGCACCACTCAAACTCCCGCCGGAACGGGCGATCTCCGGTCTCGAGCACGACCTCGAACCTGAGCTTGGGCTCGACCGTGGTCCTGCGCTGGTACCCGAGCACGGTGTTCTCGTCGCTCGGGCAGAGGAGGGATCGCAGGGGGATAGCCTCCGAGTCGCCATGCTCGCCCAGATGGATGGCCTGCTCCAGGAGGTTGTCGACGCCACCCAACACCCGGCGGAGGAAGGCGTGTGCCCTCTCGCGATCGCCCTCCTCCTCGGAGCTATCTTCGTCGCCCCCCACAAAGTCATGCGTGAAGCGCAGGCTGCGCAGGGTGATGCTGCGGAGGTCCTCCTCCGGCAGCACCGATCGCTCCGCGGCATCGGCGCAATAGTCCCCCAGGGTCAACCACAGCGCCCGCAGGAACACCTCCGGCGGCACGCCCCGTACCTTGCGGACGGGTGGCTTGTGAACAGACGTTTTCCGCGGCCTGTAACCAAGGATGGCGTCGTGGATGTAGGTAAAGTCGGCCGCGAGCAGCCGCCGAAGGTCCTCCTGCGACCTGCCCTCGATGTAGCGCCTGAGCGCCGCGAGCAGCTCGTCGAGCGACCGGAAGCGGCCCAGCAGCTCTGGCTCCGGCTCGGGCGGCCTGTTCTCGGCAAAGTCCCGCAGCGTGTCCAGGGCTTTCCGCCTGGCCTGCTCCTCCAGGAACAGGGCATAGGAGCCAAAGTCTTTCGCCGGGCCGATATAGTCGGCCAGCCTGCGCCGCCTATGCGTCCTCGCCAGCCCCGGCATGGGCGGGAGCCCAAAGGGTGCCAGGTTGCGCAGCACCAGGGCGTAGGCCTCGGTCGGCGTGCTCACCCCGCTCAGGTCCAGCCCCTCCAGATAGGTGCTTATGCCCAACAGGTCCGCCAGCCCCCGCTCGTAGACGGTCGTCAGCACGTCCCGGATGTGGCCGACAGCAGAAGCGTCAGCCGTGGGGTCGAGGACGGTCCTGAAGGCGGCAACGACCCACTCCTGGAACGAGCGCCGCAGGCAGATCTCCCAGACGTGAGAATCGTCGAGGTGGAAAAAGTCCTGCAGGCTGGCGCGATCGTCGATGTGCTGATAGCCGGCGAGCACACAGACCAGCGTATCCTCGCGCCGAGGGTCTCGCACGCGGTTGCGCAGGCCAGTAAGGTTGTCGCCCGCGCTGTACCACCCTCGCTGGCACAGCGACTCAAAATCAGCCCTGTCCTCGGCATTGGAGGAGCACTTCCACTCTTCCCCCAGCCGATGGGCCACACCGTAGACAAAGCTGGTGCGCCGGCCGGTCTGCCGGCACAGGCGCTCCTCGAGCTCACGACCAATGCTCAGGAGCAGGCGAGGCGGATAGGAGGGAAGAACGAACCGGAACGTGCCATCGGCTGCGGAGGCACGCACCACATACTGGACAATCGTATCCGCAAGCAGCTTCATGACAGCCCTCCGGTCGGCAGATCATCCAGGGTACAGGTGTTGCGAACGACCGAGCAGGCATCCGAGAGTTCGGTGAGAAAGCCGCCGGCGCGCAAGGCAACATGCAGCCAGCTTGGCTCGCCGGGCTGGATGGAGCGGTTGGGCGTCCAGCCGCTCCAACGAGCGGCCTGGTTGAGACGGTCCCCTTCGATGGCGATGCCATAATGCAGGTAGAGCCTCTCGATGAATGCCGTATAGGTGCAGCGTTCGCCAGGGCGCAAGAGCGCCAGCACCAGGTAGCGGAGGAGGCGATCGGTCAGGGTAAAGCGCGCGCCGGGCCCACGGCGGGGCACGATCAGACCAAGCCTCTTGCCCAGGGAGCGGAAGAGCTTGTGCCCGTATTTGCTGTCGGCTTCCGGGTAGAGGTCCTTGGATGCGCTGCTGGCATGCTTCGCCAGCGGCTCGGCTCGCAGCGCATGATGGATCAGGCGCTCCACCACCCGCAGGCTGCTTTGGGAGGCCAGGCGCAATGGCCTGGGCCCACCCTCAAGAGGCGTCAGGATCCAGGCATAGCCCAGGGGCGCCGAGGCGCGCTCGAGGCCGGCGTAACGGGCGCTCTGGGCGCACAGGCTGCGCAACACCTGCAGGGCGCAGCCCACCGCCAGCATCTCCAACTGCTCCACCGGGTCCAGCACCGCCCGGAGGACCCGGCTGAGCTCGATGGCGAAGAGGTATCCCTCTGGCCAGCTCTCCCGGGGGCACCACTCGCAGCCCACCCATCCTTCGCCATTGCTGCGGGCACGGTCTACCGCCCGCTGCGTCTCTGGGTCGAGGCCCTCGATGAGGTCCGCCAGCCGGGAGAGGGCCGGGCTGCCCTGGCCCTTGAGCCCCGCCAGAGCGGCCTGCAGTGCCTGATGCAGGCTGCGAGGGTTCGCCTCCTCGGCGGTGATGCAGCCCTCCAACGACTCGGCGAAGGGGGCAATGGTGGAGGGGTCCGTGGCCAGCGCGTTGCACACCTGGAGGTACAGCAGCTCGCCGCCCCGTGCGAGGAAGCGGTGTCTGGAGACCGAGAAGTAGCGGTGGAGGTGGCTGACGGCCTCCTGCCAGTCTGGCACCCCGGACCGGCGCGCTTCTGTCTCGTTCCAGATAGTCTCTTGCGTAATGAAGGCTTCGGATACCGGCATGAAAGTTTGCGCACACCACGTCCGGCCCGCCCCAGCCCCCTGGAAGGCTCGTAGTGCATCCTCCAGCCATTGGACAACCTGGGCAGGGTCCCCACCACCACCAACCACGCGTTGCGTCATTCTATGCACCAGTGCATCATACTGGTTGCGGTGGACGAGATGGCGGCTATCCACGGGCGATGCGGCCAGGAAGGCAAAGAGCTTGAGGTTGAGTCGCACCGGCGGGCGGTACTGCAGGCGCGCATCCCGCGGCCAGGAGGCCAGGAGGTCCGGCTCCGGCAGAGGCGTATCTACCGGGATACCCCCGATGCGTTTTGGGCAAAAGGCTACCGCCAGAAACTCGGCCAGGAGCTCGAGCTGGCCCTGGTCGGCAACGAACCGCTTGCCGAAGAGTCTGATGGCGGGGTTACGATCCAGCCTGGGATCCGACTCGAGATCCGACAGAGCGGGGAACGGAGCCGGGAGCGCCGTGCTCATCACACCACCTCCAGTCGACCCTCACTGAGGCGTATCTCTCGGGGCTCGAGCCTGCGATCGGCCCCCACGCGCAGGAGCAGCAGGGTAGCAGGGTCGGGGCGACGGCCGCTGCGGGCCCGGAGCTCCGCGCCAAAGCGCTGGAGCCGATCCTCGTGGAAGGCCGAGAGCTGCGCCGCGACCTCCCCCTCATAGCGGCCGGCCACATAGTCCAGGAAGGGGAGGTCGAGCCAGAGCGCGGCGCCGTTTTTGTGGCGCAGGACGAGCCGCTGCCGCGCCTTGGGCACGGCGCGATGCCCCGGCTCGGCCCTGATGGAAAAGTCCTCGGTGGCAAAGCTGGCCAGGGCGATGCGCGTGGCGGTAGCCGACGAGCGCGGGTTGAGGGTGATATAGAGGCGGTCCGTCTTCTTCCAGCTGCCCTCGGGCAGCCGCACCGCCGCCAGAACCTCCTGCACGACCTGCAGCACGCGGCACCGCCAGGCGACCTCCTGATGGGCCTCCATGATCCCGTCAGGGGCGGTGTACCTGAGGTACTCCAGCAGGGTAGGCGAGCGCAGAAAGACGGGCAGATAGCGCTCGATCTCCCTATCGGAGGAAGAGCCAAAGAAGTACAGCAGGCGGCGCGCCTGCCGCCTCGCCCGAGGCGGCTCCACCCCCTCGCGGCCCTCCTTGCACAGGCCGCGGAGGAGCTTCTGGACAGGACCGACCGGGCACTCTTCGCCATCCCGCACCCACAGGCGCCTCTCTACGTTGGGGTAGAGCATGGCGCCGAACCCGGCTTCACGGATAGGCGCCACCGGCGTGAGCTGGGTTGCCTCCGGGCAGAGCTGGTCGCCATCATCGCCAAAGAAACGGTTGGCAAAGAGCGAGCGCGGCCGGGCCTCGGCCAGCGCGATCTCCGAGAGACTATCCAGCTGGGCGCATTCCCACCCCGCAGTGAGGGCATACGCCAGGTGCCCCACCATCTGTCGCATGGTCAGCCGGGTGCCGTACTCGTACAGCCGTCGATAGGCCAGGCCCACACGATGTACGACCGTCTGTTCGGTCTCCTGGATGAACCGCACGTTCTGTCGCACCGGACAGGCTTCCTGGAGCCGGCAGCCCTGGCAGGGCTGCCAGTTTTCGGCCGCAAGCATCCTGCGAAAGACCTCGCAGGCAGTGTCGATGCTATCGGTGCGGCCCACGTTCAGGAGTGTGAAGCGGCCGCCGAGCACCGGGCAGGCCTCGTCCTTCTCCAGGGCGGTCAGGAGCTCGCTGAGGACGTCGCCGCCGTAGGCACCTGCGCCGGTGAGATGCCGGGCGCTCTCCAGGAGCCTGCCGGTGTTGGTGACGACCAGATACACGCGGTCCCTGCTCGCAGCAGCCTCGCCGAGAACCCGCCCCTGCTCGGAGGCCGGCAGCTCGCTCATGTCCTTGACGATCACCAGCCGGTGCTCAGGGACCTCGACCCTTGGCTCTGTCGGCAGCCAGCGGCCGGTGAGCTTGCGATAGATCTCGGCAGCGATGGTCGTCTTGCCATCGCCGGCATTGCCGGTGAGGATCACGTTGTGGCGCTGGTTGAGCAGCTCCTCGAGCACGGCCTCAACCAGGGGGTTGGGGACGTGGAGGCGGTCGTAGAAGGGGCTGTGCATATGGGCTTCGGCCACGGCGTTCTCGTTTCCGGCCGAGGCGTTGGAGAGCGTGTTGAGGTAGGCCACAAAGGGGTTGGCCCGCACGGGGGCCACCACGACCCCCTTTTCCGGCTCCGGGACAGGAGGCACCGGCACAGGCTGAGGTCTGGCTTCGACTACCGGCGGCTTCTCGCCCAGTTGAGCCTCTTCAAAGGCCCGCCGCATCGCCTCCACCGATGCAAAGCGCTCCTCCGCTCGGGTGGCCACCGCCTGCGCCAGCCAGCGCACCCAACTCGGTGGCACCGGCAGCTCGGCCTCCGCCGGGATGGGAGGCTTGTCGCCCACCGCGGGATTGATGTAGGGCCGGGCGCCGAAGAGCCACTCCCACAGGGTCACCCCCAGCGCAAACAGGTCGCCGTCGGGGGCAAACTCCATCTCGGTGCCCAGGATCCGGTCGGGCGGCACATAGCCCACCGTGCCGGCAAACTCGTCGCGGCGCGGCGGACCGGCCACGCTCCAGTCGGTCAGCTTGGGGTCGCCGGTGGCGGTGATGAGGATGTTATCGGGCTTGACGTCGCCATGCACGAGGGGGGCGAGGTCTCCGTTCTCATCGCGGTGCCCATGGATGGTGGCGAGCGCACTCATCAGGCCCAGCGCCACGTGGCGAAAGGTCTCCGCATCGGGCCGCTCTTTGCGAAGGATGCGCTCCCGCAGCGTCTCGCCCTCGATGTACTCCATCACCAGGAAGTAGCGCTCGCCCTTCCAGCGGCTCACCCGGCCGTGGCAGCGCACGATGTAGGGCGAGTCCACGGAGGAGGCCAGCTGTTGCTCCCTGAGGATGGCCCCCAGGGGGACCTCGCGGTTGAAAAGCTTGAGCGCGACCAGTTCGTTACGGAGCCCCCTCGCCCGATAGAGCTGCGCCTCGGCGCCCTCGCCGATGTACTCCTCGATCTCAAACACGTCGTAGCCATCGCCTGGGTTGAGCCTGGCGTTAGGCGGAGCCTGGGCCACACCGGCAGCGGCAAAGGCCTGGGCCATCCTGCTCGCATCCTTCAGCCGGCGGTCAGGGTCACCCACGACCGCGTCGCGGATGGCATCGATAGCTGTCTGCGGCACGCCGCGCTCGGCCAGGCGGCGGAGCTGGGCCTCGCTCAGGCGCCCACCCTGGGCCAGGAACTGCTTGACTGTGGCAAAGGGTCGCTCGCCCGCCAGCAGCTCGCAGGCGATCACTCCCAGCGCAAAGAGGTCCGTCCCCTCGTCGAACCTGCCCTCATGCAGCAACTCGGGTGCGGTGTACCCGTCGTCCTTCAGGCCGCCGCGGTCGGGAAGGACGGTTACCTCCCCGGGCTTGCGGTCGAGAAAGAAGGAGAGGTCAAAATCCGCCAGCTTGGGGATATCGTTCATCATGAGCACGTGCTCGGGCTTGACGGCCCGGTGGATGATCCCCGCCTTGTGGGCGGCCTCGAGGGCCAGGGCCAGGCCGTGGCAGATCTCCAGGCGCTTCTCCAGGGGGAGCGAGCGCGCCTTGTCAGCAAGCAGGGTCCGCAGGGTGCCGGCCTCCGTCCAGTCGGAGCCCTCGATGATATCCCCCGCCTCATCGCACATGACCCAGACGCGGTGGATATTGGGGTGATCGCCGATGCGCTTCACAGCATCGGCGGTGTTGTGAGCCCGACTCTTGGCGCGGGCGCGCTCCTCCCAGGTCCCCTCTTCCGGCATACGGAAGACGCGAAAGCGCGTCAGCCCGCGGGAATGGCCGTCGAGCGGCCGCGCGAGAAACTCCATGCGGTCCGCGCTGTGGGAAAGGTACGTCACCGTCTCATATCCAGGCACCTGGTAGACCTTGGAGCGCGGCGGGTGTACCAGGTGCTCCAGGAAAGCTGTGACCTCGGCGACCTGGGCATCGCTGAGCTTGCGGGCGCCCGGGGTGGCATCGCGCTTGCGCAGGTAGGAGAGCAAGTCAGCGATGGAGGCAAAGGTCGGATTGCGGCGGCCGGACGATGCGGCAGCAGAGGGCGAGTCGGCGTTCTCGACCGTGGCCTCGGGATGGGTCAGCACCACAACCGATTCGACCCACACGTCCGGATAGGTGGGGAACCGGTGCTCGTAGAGGCCCTTGAGCACCCTGCACTTGAAGCCGTTGGCGCGGTGGGGGTCCTCCCGCTGCCGGGAGCCGTCGATCAGCCAGTGGTAGGGGGCGATGCGCACATGGCCGGACCAGTGCTTCAGCTCGGCCACATAGATGCCGGTGCGGGTGACCAGGATGGCGTCGCACTCGTAGTATCCCTTGGACTGGTCGTCGTAGAGCTGGACGTTGGCGACCATCCGGCCGAGGTTGCCCAGACCGCTCCTCAGGGCCTCCAGGGCATGGCGCTCGTGCTCGAAGAGCGACATGTTCTCGGACGGGGTCCCGTACGATCCCGAGCTTTCCCGCACAGCGGTAGACTGGCTGTCCTCGTCCGCGCGGCGGCGCCGCAGCAACGCTGCGATATGGCTCCTGATGGCTTCAGCTGTGGCATCGTCCCGCAGGAGGGCGTAGACGGAAGGCTCCACGCTGGCGTATTGGACGTATTGCTCCAGCTCTCCACGGCTGCCCACGGTGCTCAGCTTTGCGAGCGCGCGCTCCTTTCCCGGATGAGCCTGTAGCCGCCAGAAACCCGAACTGCGCAAATGGAAGAACGGAGTCCACGGCCTGGCGCTGTCGCCCGGGCGCGCGTAGACCCTGAAGTGCGCGAGAAACCTCTCGCACAACTTGTCGTCACACTGGAAGCGGTTGGCAGTAGCCACTCCGCTTTGGATGAGATCGATGACCGCAAGTAGCAGGAGGTACTTGTGGGGCTTGAACCGGCTGCCCGGGGGCGACAGGCCCTCGAGTTCGTCGAGAAACTCTTCCAGTGTCATGTTCGCCCCTCCGTCAGTTGCCAAGGCCGAGTCTGCCGACGCGCACGAATCGAGTGGTAGGCCAGGGCTCTCAGAGTTCGCAGATCAGGCATGCACTGCTGCTTGATACTTCGTCCTCCAACGCGTCCGCAAACACGTCCAGTAAGCACCGATTCGCCCTTCTTGAGCCGAGAGCCTGAAGTCGCTCCGCGTTCTCTCGCTTGATTTGTGCGACCCGCTCCGGACGCGAGAGCTCGAGTAAGGTCTCACCCTGTGTCCAGGTGAACCTGTGCGGCTCACCTTCCGACCATCGCTCGTATTCGACGGCCTTGTAGAACAGATCGGGATGGTTCTCCAGAAGGCCGACCCATTCGATTTTCTGCTGGAAGAAGCAGAAGTAGCAGCCGGACCTGGAACGCCACCTATAGTAGGCGGGCAATCCTAGACCCGACTCCTCGAGGATGCGTATGATATCTTCTTTGACCAGGCCCGCCTCTCTAAAAGGATACACGGCTTTGATGTTGGGCTTGTGCGAGATGTAGCCTTGCCTGTCCTCGTCAGCCCTGAGGCCAACGTAGTTGATGGCAATATCGCTCCCCACATAATGTTCGAAAGGCCTCAGCTTCAGGTGTTCCGTACACCATCTGTTGAGCGGCGAGGGCAGAAAGCCATGGCGCAGGAAGAGGTGATGATCGAAATCACGCCCGTCGTGTTTAAGCCGCACAATCGGCTTGCCCAGAAACGCCTGGAGACGGTCGAGATACTCATACGTCTCTGGCAGCTCTTTCTCAGTATCACAGAAGACGTACTCCAGGTCCTCGATCCGGTCCCTGAGATAGATCGCCAGGGCGGTGCTATCTTTGCCCCCGGAGAGGCTGAGGATGTGACGAATGCGCCTGGTCATTGGGAGGGTGCTCCATCCTGATGCGACCCGGAGAGGGTCCGTCGGACGATCTCGGCAAGGGCGGCAAGGCGCACCCGCTCAGGGGCGCCAGTGCGCTGCAGGGCTTCGTTGAGGGCATTCAGGGCCTCGCCAACCGCCTTCTCTTCCTCGGGCTGGACGTGTATGATCTCGCGCCATTCCTGGCCGCTACCGAGGGTAACGCCCAGGCGCAGGGCGCGCCCGGGCTGGGCGGCTTCTCCCTCCGGCTGGTGTGCCAGCAACAGCTCTTCCACCCGGCGGAACTGCCCTGCCAGGTTGGTCAGCTCCAGCCCAAAGCGCAGCAGGTCGTCGTCGCTCCACTGCCTGGGGGGTTTGTGCACTACCAGGGCCGCTACCGACTCCAGCCACTCCTTCTTGGGCAGCCGGCGATCCGCCAGGCGATGGGCAAAGGCCTTGAGCCGCAGGTCGGCCACGGATTCGGCCAGCGGGGCGGCGCGGCGGGCGATCTCTTCCCGCGCTGCCGCCAGGTCTGCTGGCAGCTTGAGGGCTTCGAGGAGTTGGGCCTGCACCCGCTGCAGCAGCCCGTCGTAGGCGTGCTGCAGCTCCAGCAGCGCCTTCCTCAGTTCGACAAAGAAGGTCTGGGCCGCCAACTCGTCGCCTTCGCTGCCGATCGGCGCCATATTCAGCGCTTTTGGAAGCATCTCGAACAACAGGCGCTGAGGCTCGCGGGCCGCGGCAATAGCCTCGCGCACGGCCCGCGCCGGCTCACTCAGGGAGGCCGTGCTCCGCGTGTACTCCGGAAGCTGGCGCACAAAGACCAAGAGCGGGCGGATGGCCGAGAGCACCGAGGCCTGGCCGCCGGGCGTGCCCAGCCGGGGGATCAGCGAGCTGTACCGGTCCAGCAGCCAACTGCGCGCCTTTCCCAGGGGATAGCGCTGCAGGGTAAAGTGCTCGGGACCCTTGATGATCCGCTCGTACTCGGCAATGCCGGGCTGGGGTACAAAGCTGCCATCCTCGTAGAGCGCAATCTCATCCCACCAGCAGAGGGTGGCCGCGGTGAGGAGGATGGGCAACAGGCCATCCCGCACGCCGTAGGGCGGCTCGCGCAGCAGGGTAAAGAGCTCCGATACGGGGCGGGGGCGCCCCTCAGTCGTGGCCAGGAACGACTCGATCGCGCCCCACAGCGGGCGAATGCGGCTCGGATCCTCTTCGCCAGCCGGCCCAAACTCCCACCGCTCCCCGGCGCGGTGATGCAGTCCGGTGTGCTCCAGCACCGAGCGATACATACTGAGCTCGGGCGGGTAACCCTGGATGCCAAGCCTTTCCTCATGCCCCCGGGTCAGCATCCGCTCGATGAGCGTCCGGCGGGCGGCCGCGGCGGCCGAGGAAAGGCTGCGGCGGTTCACCAGCTCGTTCAGGATCCTGGGCGCGCTGGCGTAGGCGCGGTCACAGGCTTCGGACAGGGCAGCCGAGAGCTCGGCGGCGGTCTGCCAGTGCCGCACTTCGCCGGCCCATACCCAGATGGCCGTGCGATAGCTCTGCGCCCTGCCGAAGCAGTGAGAGCACAGGCGGTTCAGACGCTCGGTAGCGTCGATGCGTCGACCCGCCAACTCGCGCCGTGCGGTGCGATCGCCCACGAGCTCGGGAGTGTTCCTCTCCACCCACTCCCAGGCCATCACCTCCTCGAGGGCCTCGCGGAGGCCGGTCGTATCCCTGGGGATGGCGAAGAACAGCATCTCGCGCCGGGGCCCTTCCAGGTCGCGAGTGGCCAGACGTACCCTCTCGGCCGTCTCTTCCGGGGCCATGCCTTCGCTGCCCAAGACGAAAATGATGGCGCCATCGGCCGGCTGGAGCGGCTTCTGCAGCGCATCGGGCAGGTCCTCGAGCGCAGTCACCCGGGGGGTGAAGTAGCGCAGCGTTCCCGTCTCATGGAGATGGCGTTTGGCGATGTAGGGCTGCAGGGCGGCGTGCCTCTCCACGAGGAGGGCGAGGCTGGCGGTCCGGTCGATCTGACCTATGGCCTGGCGGAAGCGCTCGTCCAGGTCGATGTCGCTGCCTTCCCACAGGCCGTAGGCATCCTTGTGTCGGCGATAGAGGGCGATCTTCCACTGGCAGAGCTCGCCCAGGGCGCGATGTACCTCCTCGGCGGTCACCTGGCCATCGGCGAGGGCATAGGCCAGCACCTCGGAGGAGGCCTTGAGGCGGCGCTGATCGCCCAGGAGTGCCAGCATGCCGATGGCTTTGACCAGCCGCGAATGCAGGCTGGTACAATCGGGGGGCAGGCGATCGAGGGCCTCTTCGATCTCGGCCCAGCGCTTGCCCTGGGCCTGGGCGTAGAGCGTGCTGCCCATCGAGGCCAGGACATAGTCGTACAGGTCGTGCAGCCGATAGAAGGGCCGTTCGCCATCGCCCTTCCACTGCGCCAGCCGGAGGTACTCCTGGAACCCCCTGGGCTCCCCAGAGCTCAGGAAGGCAAACAGCGAGCGCTCGTTCTGCGCCAGGTGACTGCGAAAGAGCCGCGCCAGCACCAGTGCGACTGTGGGGTGCAGCGGCGCACAACGAGCGAGGAGCTCCACCGCTCCATCCCGGCCAATGCTGCCGCCTGCCAGTTCCAGCTCCCGAGCCCGTGCAGCCTCCGTGGCGATGACTTCCGCCAGGCCGTTCATCTGCCCTGTCGGCTCGATGGCGGTTCCCACCAGGCGAAGCACCTCTTCAGTAGAGGCCAGGAAAGGTATGTCCTGAAACCGCCCCTGTACCTTCGCCCACTCCCGCTGCTGAAGGGGGCTGAGGCGGGCCGCATAGCGCTCAAAGGCCTGGTGCAGGATAACGATCAGGCCGACCGGCGGCTGGTCGCTGCGCGCCACCAACTCGGCGAGACTCTGCAAGAGGTAGATGTCGCTCTGGCTGGGGTTCAGCGCGGCATACTCCAGCAGCTTGCCCAACTCGTCGAGGATGATGAGCACACCAAGCGGCGTGGACCCCTGGCGCAGGGCCACGGTCACCTGCTCGATAGCGCTCAGTACCACTTCCGGAAGCACGAGCTGTCCGCGCTCCAGCGAGTCGCACAGCGAGCGAAGCTCGCCGATACACGCACGTACAGCAGGCGCGTGGAAGGTCAGGGAGGAGACCGCCCGGCTCAGACCCCGCAGGAGGACCAGGGCCAGGGGCTCCCGGCTGCCAACGATGGGTACTGGCACAAAGGCCCCCTCGGGCAGGCCGGGGATGCAGGTGCACAGCTCATCATACAGGTCGCCGTCCGCTGCCCGCAGCAGCTTGTGTGCTTCCTGATCGTGGGGGTAAGCCAGAAGCCTGGCCGCGAAGAGCGCGCAGGCCGACTTGCCTGCACCGTAGGGGCCGGTGATGGACCACGCGCGGTCGTGGGAGCCGGGCCTCAGCCCATGCCCCAGGCGTTGCAGCACCTCGCGACACAAGGGCGTCACGACATATCCCGAGAGGGTATCGGAGGCTCGATAGTCCGCTGCAATATGCACCGAACGGCGGAACCGGGCCCGTACCCGGAACAACGCGCTCAGCGATATGGGCTCGCTCATAGACCGACTCGGAATGCAACCGGAGTGCTGTGCTGATAGTGAGCATCGAGCATGGAGAGCGGATCGATCCCTTCATTGAGCAGGATCTGCTTCAGGCCAGCCGTCTCGCTGAAGCGGATCGCACCCTTCGTCAGGTCCGCCAGGCGCTCCAACCTCTCGGCCAGGGAGGTTTCGTCCAGCCTGAAGACCCGCCCGGGGCTGCGCGGCGCATAGGCCACCTCATCGAAGGAAAGCGTCCTCTGGCTTGGGCGCCACTGAGCGAACTGCCACAGGCCGTAGAGGAAGACGGCGTCTGGCAGGGTATCCTTGGGACCATGTGAGAAGGCATAGGGTCCCGTGGGACCGGGCTGGAAGATCAGACCCAGCTCGGCCAGGGGGCAATCGAGGGACTCTTCCGGCGATACAGCGGACCCAGCGCTGCCCACGTAGGTGCGGATGAAGACGTCCACATCGCGCTGCAACGTGTTCGCGCTCGTCCGCACCCCCTTCCTGGTGGCCAGAGCGTGGAGGGCCCGCTCCAGAGCATCGCGGGTGAAATCGGGCTCGTGCAGCTCGTTGAAGGCGTAGTAGAAAGTGGTGGCCCTGCCCTCGTTGGTGGCGAGCTGATAGTGGATGAGCCACAGGGTGGCGACGTCCTCGAGATAGGGATCCCAGGGACGATCACCCAAGAAGACCCTGCGCCCAATACAGGTGGGGACAAGGTGACGGCCACGGTTGTTGGAGACTGCGGTGTCTTCATCCAGCATCCCGGTCGCCAGGCACCAGTGCCGGATAGAGCGCACCATGTTCTTGCCCACGCCCAGGCTGACCATGGCATCTTCGCGGGTGAATACCATGGGATCAGCGGCGGACGCCCTCACGCCTTTGGTCAGCCATGTGTTGCGGAAGGGGAAGGACTCGTGACCGGAGAAGCTCACCGCCACTTTCTCCATGGCAACCTCTCAGGCGAGGCAAGCTCTTCGATGATCCAGGGATCGCCGGCGCCTCAATCGGGCGCGCTCTGCTGGCGAGGATGCCACTGTATGCGACTGCATATAATAGTACAGAATCCTTGGGACTTGTCAACAGCCCTGCCGCCCGGGCTGTAATTCAGCCTGGAGGCAGGCTCAGATGTGCTGTTGCCAGGACCCCGCCGCCCCCTCCCCCGAGTCTGTCGGCGGCGTCCGCCAGGGGAGAGGCCAGTGGCGGGGTGGCTGGGCGCCAATTGCCAGACCACAGGGCTGCACCCAGCCCGCACCCCCCATATTGACATCCCTTCCACTCCGTGCCAGAATCTGCCCCGCTCACACCGGGGTGACCCGATCCCGCACACCCTTTTCCCAATGACCCAAGGATGGTGTCCATGCGTCCCAAAGTCCGTATGATCGCCCAGGCCCACCTCGACCCCGTCTGGCTGTGGCGCTGGACGGAAGGCCGCGCTGAGGCCCTCGCCACCAGCCGCTCCGCCGTCGACCGCCTGCACGAGTACCCCACCTTCCACTTTGTGCGCGGCGAGGCACAGGTCTACGAGTGGATCGAGGAGGAGGCGCCAGAGCTCTTTGCCGAGATCAAGGCCCTCATCCGTGCCGGGCGCTGGCACGTGGTGAACGGCATGATCGTCCAGCCCGATATGAACCTGCCCCAGGGGGAGTCATTCGTCCGTCAGGCGCTCCTCGCCAAGCGCTACTTCCAGGAAAAGCTCGGCGTGGACGTGCGCATCGCCTACTGCGTCGACTCCTTCGGCCACGCCGGCACCCTGCCGCAGATACTCAAAAAGTGCGGCTTTGACTGCTATGTCTTCATGCGGCCACAGGAGCACGAGAAGGCCCTGCCTCACCACGCCTTCTGGTGGGAGGCGCCCGACGGCTCGCGGGTTCTCACCTACCACATTGCCGATTCGTACACCGGCCCCGGCAACGAGGCCCGCATCGACCGCACCCTCGACACGCTGCCTCCCCAGCTCGCCGACGCCATGCTCTTCTTCGGCGTCGGCAACCATGGCGGCGGCCCGACCCGGGCGCAGATCGAGGAGGTCCTTGAGCTTGCCCGGCGCCGGGACGACGTCGAGATCCGCTTCGACCACCCCCAGGCCTACTTTGACGCCATCGCGCCGCTTGCCGACACGCTCCCGGTCGTGGCCGACGAGCTCCAGTACCACGCTACCGGCTGCTACTCGGTGAACAGCGCCCTCAAGCGCGCCCATCGCCAGGCCGAGTGCGCCCTGCTCGTGGCCGAGCGGATGGCGTGCCTGGCCGAGCTGTGGACCGGCCGCGTGCCGGAGCGGGAGCGGCTGCGCGCCCTCTGGCACGACCTCTGCTTCAACCAGTTCCACGACACCCTCGCCGGCTCCAGCATCAAGGAGGCGGAGGACGAGGCGATCATGGCCTTTGGCCGGGTGATCCTCTCGGCCCGGGAGATCGCCGACTCGGCCGGGCGCCTGATCGGCTCGCGTGTCGATACGAGCGGCCCCGGCTCGACGGTGCTGCTCTTCAACCCCTTCCCCTACCGCCGGCAGGAGTACGTGGAGTACGAGCCCTGGACGGACTGGCAGCGCTGGCATGCCTTCGGCTGGGAGCTGCAGGATGAAGGGGGCCATGCCGTCCCTTGCCAGGTGATCGAGGGCCAGGCCGCCGTCGGCAACGACCGCCATGGCATCGACCGGCTCGTCTTCCGCGCCGACCTGCCGCCGCTCGGCTACCGGCTGTACCGCTTCCTGCGGCAGGGGGAGAGAGAGCCGCGGGAGGCTCCGGTGACGCAGCCGGGGTCCGTCTCGGCCCGGGAGGACGGCCTGGAGAACGACCTCATCGCCCTGCGGCTGGATCCGGCGAGCGGGGCGATCATCTCCTGCCAGGACAAGGCCTCCGGCCTGGAGCTGGTCGGCCCCGGTGGCTGGAACGTGGCCCAGGTCCTCGAGGATACCAGCGACACCTGGTCGCACGGCGTGCGCGCGTTTGATCAGGTCCTCGGCTGCTTTGGCAACGCCCGGATCACCGTGGGCGACCAGGGTCCGCTGCAGGCCTCGCTCTTTGTGGAGCGCTCCTGGGAGGAGAGCCGCTGGCTGCAGCAGCTGGTGCTCCGCGCCGGCGAGCGCGAGGTGCTCGTGCGGAACTGGCTCCTGTGGCAGGGGCGGTGGCGGATGGTCAAGCTGGCCTTCGACGTGGCGGTAGCCGATCCCGAGGGCTATCGCGACGTGCCCTTTGGTGCCTTCCGCTGCCCGGATGACGGCGCCGAGGTGCCCCTGCAGATGTGGCTGGACGTGAGCGGCCGGTGCTCTGGGCCCGGGGCCGCCGAGGCCGGCCTGGCCGTGCTGAACGACGGCAAGTACGCCGGCGACGTATGCGGCTCGACGCTGCGGCTGACCATCCTGCGCTGCCCGCCCTATGCCTACCATGTGCCGCACGTGTTTGGCACGCGCCAGCGCTACGACTGGGTGGATCAAGGCCTGCAAGAGTTCACCCTGGTGCTCCTGCCCCATCTGGGCAACTGGCGCGCCGCCGGCGTGGTGCGCCGCGCTCGGGAGCTGAACCTCCCCGTCCTGCCGATCACCATGTATGCCCACCCCGGGACCCTGCCACCGGTGGCCAGCGCCGCCACACTGGTCGGGGAAGAGCTGGAGATGACCGCGCTCAAGCCGGCGGAGGATGGCGACGGCTACATCCTCCGCCTCGCCGACCGGCACGGCTATGGCGGCACGGGCCGGCTCATCTGGCTGGGCGAGGCCTTTGAACTGGCGGGCAAGCCGTTCGAGGTGATCACCCTGCGCCTCACGCGCCGCGACGGGCGCTGGCAGGCAGCCCTCTGCGACATGGTCGAGCGGCCCGCCGCCCGCTAGGCGGTCGAGCCGCTTCGCCTGTTGCCAGGCATGCCATCCCCCGTCCCCCTTCCCCGCCGCCGAGGCGGCGGGGAAGGGGGCGTCTTGTTCATGGAGGGGGTGTTTGCGGGCGGCTTTGCCGCCCGCAAACACCCCCTCCCATTCTGGATTCCCCG
>DYEI01000553.1 GCA_020725765.1 Anaerolinea sp.
AGGGGGCGAGGGGGAGGGGCATCTCGGACGCGACATGGCTGGAGGTCATCTCGGCGAGGTCTGGACGGTACCGCGGGTTGCGCTCCAAAAGGCCAAACTCGAGCCCCGCCCATTCTGGACTCCCCGCCGCGCGGCGCGGGGGCGGCGTTAGGGGCCTAACCCCGCTTTGCCCAGCGGGCAAAGCGGGGAATGCTCCAGGGGTGGGGGTCCCTCGATGGGCCATGCCGTCGCCCTACGGCCGAAGGAGGCTGTCCGCCCCTGAACCCGCAAAGGTTCAAGGGCGGGCAGGCTTTTTCGGCCGCAGGGCGATGTCGCTGCCGCGATACTCCCTGCGCCACCGCCTCCCGTTGCCCAGCGGGTGCACTCGCATGCTTGCGGGTGGAGGCGTGGCCGCCCGCATGGCGCGCCCGTCGGCGCCGCAGCCACGGCGGGCGTGGTCGCCAGAGCCGGCGTGGCCCCGTGGGTGCACGCCGCCAGCGCGAGCACGAGCATCAGAGCACAGCTGATGGGGGCGTGGCGCAGGGTCGTGCCCTCGTCTCAGTCGGGCTACCGGTGCTCAGCCGGAGTGCCAGCGCGCGAGGACGTCCCTCACCTTCGCGAGCCAAAGCTCGATCTCGCTGTAGCGATTGGAGGGGTGCTCCACGCTCCAGGCGCCACCGTAGCCGCTATCGCGCAGGGCGGTCATCTTGTCGTAGAGCGCCCCGTCGGCAATGGCGCGGGTCAGGTGCGTGTGCATGACCCAGGGGGCGATGATCTCGTCGCCCCGGTCGGCTTGGGGCCCGCGCCAGCGGTTCATGTGCAGGAGCACGCCAAAGGCAGGGCTGTCGACCGCCAGGCACAGCCCCTTTAGCGCGGACGGATTGACCTCCGCACCCCAGTGGTTCTCGGGACCAACCCGGTAGCCGTTGTCGGCCGCCCGCCGCGCCAGCTCCCTGTATCTCTGGACGATATACTCGAACTGCTCGGCGGTCCACTCCAGGTCCTGACGGCCGCCGCCGGCGTCGATGCGTACCGTCCTGGCGCCGATTATCTCGGCTGCGTGCATGTAGGCCAGGGCGTTCTGCCAGTTCCGCTCCCGGGCGGAGGGGTCGTCCTCCCAGAGGTGCGCACCATCGACGGCGAGGTTGACCACCGTGAGCTCGCGCTCGTCCAGCGCGCTTTTGACCTTGCGCAGGTAATCCTCCTCAACGCTGGCGAGCGTGCCGTTCCAGAGATCGGCGGTTTCCAGCCGGAAGCGGTACTTGCAGGTCTCCAGGTAGCCGAAGAGGTCGACCAGGCCCTCGGCCTGGAGCTGGTGGAAAGAGTAAGAGATGACGGCGGGTTTCATGGATTCTCCTTTCTCGGGGCCAGCCGTGGCCCCTGCCACTCCCGGGGCGGTCGTTGACCCATTCCCGAGCCCTACTGGATTCGGTGCGCTGCACTGTGTGAGTGAAGACACTATCCGCCTAGTACCGGAGATCGTCGAGCTCCAGTGGCTCGAAGCTGGTACGTAGCTCCTCGGTGCGGCCGCTGACCGCGGAGCGGTAGGCCGACTCAAAGATGTCGACGACGTGCCGGGCGTGCTCGGCCGAGGCGACGGAGGGCGTGCCATCGCGCACCCAGTCCACGAGCTGCATCAGGTCCTCAAAGACGTGGGATTCGCCCAGTGCGGCGTGCTCCGGCGTGACGTGCGGCGCATGGTCGCCGGGAAGGCGCAGGTCCTCGCCATTGAAGCAGCACCCGACCAGCGAGCCCGCGGTGCCAAAGATGGTCGGTTCAAAGCCGCGGGTGACCGACCCGGCGGGCGTCCCGTAGCCGAGGGCGAAGAACGAGCCCCCAAAGTCGAGGAGCATGAGGGTGTTGTCGTCCATGTCGCAGGCGATCCTGCGGCCCCGAAACTCGCGTTCGGGCACGACCAGCCCGGAAAAGGCCGCGACGCGCCTGGCCGGGCCGACGATTCCGGTCAGATAGTGCATGGAGTAGACGGTGACGTCCCACAGCGGCCCGCCATCCGGTCTGCGGAAGTACCAGGAAGGGTCGATGTTGCTGAGGACGTCCTCGCCCTGCCGCACCGGCTCCTCCAGGTGGTAGGTAGAGATGGTTGCCCCGGCTGCGGCCCACACCAGCCTGCCAAGCCGGCCCTCGAGCACGAGACGGCGCATCCTCTGGGCGTGAGGGTGCAGCATGACCCCCGGGGAAGCGACCAGGTTTACCCCCTTGCGGGCGGCGAGCTCGATGAGATGATCGGCCTCCGCTACCGTCAGGCACATGGTCTTGTTAAAGTGGACGTGTTTGCCCGCCTCGATGGCCTTGATGCCCTGCTCATAGTGCAGTCCGATGGGCGAGCAAAGGGTCACCGCGTCGACCGCCGGGTCCGCAAGGAGGTCCTCGTAGCGCTCGTACCAGCGGAGGACGCCGTACCGCTCAGCTGCTGCGTGAGCACGCCCGGGCACGGGGTCGCAGACGGCGGCGGCATAGGCCTTGGGCTGCACATCGGGGAGGACGAGATGGTTGAGGGCTCCGCGGATTCCTATGGAGCCAGCGCCAACGATGCCGATGCCGACCTTATCGCTCATGTCTTGGTTCCTGTTGATCAGCACTCAACGATGATCTCATCCACCCCTGGTGCGGGCGCGAGGCGCGTGCCGAGGGGGTCAGGCTCGGCACTCCCGCCCGTGACCGAGCGCACGCCTGGCACGTTCCTCAGAAGCGCCTGCCACGGCCGCGCGGCGCCCACCGCCCGGATGCGGACCTGCCTGCCAACGCGGGTGACCTCAGCCGTCGTGGCCACGCCGCCCTCTGCCGTTGGCACGTGCACCGTGATGGGCGCCCCATCCTTCAGCTCAAAGATGTGCAGGATGACCCCATCGGCATAGTCATAGTCCGGGCGCTCGGCGTTGGTGCCGACGGGGATGACGCTGTTGGGCCGCGCCATCAGGGGCAGGCTCAGATAGTCATGCTTCTCCTGGACCCAGCGCCCGCCCTCGACCACCCGGCTGGTGACAAAGTGAGTCCAGCGACCCTCGGGCAGGTAGTACGCCACCGTCCCATCCGGCGAAAACACCGGTGCCACCAGGAGCGACGGCCCGAGCATGTACTGGCGGTCCAGATAGTCACAGGCCGGATCGTCCGGGAACTCGAGAATCATTGCCCGCATCACGGGGATGCCGGACTCGTGGGCCTCGCAGGCTGCGGCGTAGAGGTAGGGCATCAGGCGGCATTTGAGGTTCGTGAAGCACCGCAGCACGTCGACCGCCTCCTCGTCAAAGAGCCAGGGCACGCGGTAGGAGCTGCTGCCGCGCAGGCGGCTGTGCGAGGAGAGCAGGCCGAAGGCACACCAGCGCTTGTAGACATCGGGGGAGGCGGTGTGCTCAAAGCCGCCGATGTCGTGGCTCCAGAAGCCAAAGCCGGAGAGGGATAGGGAGAGGCCGCCGCGTAGCGTCTCGGCCATGGACTCAAAGGTCGCCGTGCAGTCGCCGCCCCAGTGAACGGGGAACTGCTGCCCGCCGGCCGTCGCCGACCGTGCAAAGAGTACCACCTGCCCCGTGCCGAGCCTGGCCTCGAGGGCCTCGAACACCGTCTTGTTGTAGAGATAGCTGTAATAGTTGTGCATGCGGACCGGGTCCGAGCCGTCGTGGTAGACCACGTCGGTGGGGATGCGCTCGCCAAAGTGTGTCTTGACGCAGTCGACGCCCATGTCCAGCAGGGCCTCGAGCTTGTCCGCGAACCACCGGCGTGCCGCCGGGTTGGTGAAATCCACAATCCCCATGCCGGCCTGCCACATATCCCACTGCCACACGTCGCCATTGGGCCGCTTCAGGAGGTAGCCGCGCGCCATCCCCTCGTCGAAGAGCGGAGAGCGCTGAGCGATGTAGGGGTTGATCCACACGCAGATGCGCAGGCCCCGGGCCTTGAGGCGGGCGAGCATCCCGGCGGGGTCGGGGAAGACGCGTCGGTCCCACTCGAAATCGCACCACTGGAACTCTTTCATCCAGAAGCAGTCAAAGTGAAAGACGTGCAGCGGCAGCCGGCGCTCGGCCATCTCCTCGATAAGGCGCGTCACGGTCGCCTCGTCATAGTCGGTGGTGAACGAGGTGCTCAGCCACAGGCCGAAGGACCAGGCCGGCGGCAGCGCCGGCCGCCCGGTGAGGGCGGTGTAGCGGCTCAGGACCTCCTTGGGCGAGGGGCCATAGATTACGAAATAGTCCAACTGCTCGCCGGGCACGCTGAACTGCACCCGCTCGACGTTCTCCGAGGCGACCTCGAAGGACACGCGCTCGGGGTGATTCACGAACACGCCGTAGCCGCGGTTGGTTAGGTAGAAGGGGACGTTCTTGTAGGCCTGCTCGCTGGAGGTACCGCCGTCCTCGTTCCACAGGTCGATGGCCTGTCCGTTCTTCACAAAGGGGGTGAAGCGCTCGCCGAGGCCATAGACGCACTCACCGACGCCGAGGGCGAGCTGCTCTCGCATGAACCGGCCCTCGGGTGTGTCGAGGATGGCCATGGCCCGCCAGCCGCTGGAGGTGAGGATGCGGTCGCCATCCCGGAACTCGATGCGCCAGTCGCCCGACTTGAGCACGCGCGCGGTCAGCTGGCCGGAGGTCAATGTGGCTGCCTGCTCGTCGTCATGGATCTTGATCGTCGGCGCGGGCTGAGGCTTGAGCTCGAACTGGGGCCTGAGGGGGCGGCTCCCCTTGTGGTGCCAGGTCTGCACGCGGATGACGTTGGGCATCGGGGACGAGAGGCGCACCGTCAGCAGGGGGAGGTTGAGGGTGTCGCCTCGGCCGCTGAGGCGGCGTGTGGGCGCGTAGACCGTCAGTGCCTCCGGCTCGACCTGCACCTCGTGGACCTGCGCCGGGTAATGCGGCGTGACACCGGGGCGCATCTGCCAGTAACCGTCGGTGAACTTCATGGTTGTCGCTCCCTGAAAGCGGAGGCCGGCCGTTGGGGGTATTATGCGTCAGGTGGGTGATCTGGGCAACTGGTGCAGAGTCAGGCCACTGGTCCGGCCAAGGCGACATGTGGTTGACGCGGGCAACCGAAGTGACTCCAGACCCGGTCTGTCAGTTCGCGAGCCGCACGTGTGCGCTCAGGTCCGACAACCCTGGGATCGGCCCGGCGTGGCTCGATCGGCTTCAGTTGCGGAGTCCTCGCCGCCAGATAGCAAGAGACTATGCGCGCTCCTGTGCCACTACGCTTCACCCCCTGTTGTGCTCGCGAATGCACTCCCGTACGGCCTTGCTCACGTGCCATGGGGCGTTGTCCCGGATCAGGGGCAGTGTGCTCTTGGCCATGGTTCTCAACTCGTCACAGCGCGAACTCGGGTGGTGGGTGTGCATCCCGCTGATGGGTCGGCCCTCAGCGAAGCGCAACGACCTGGCCTGCAGGTTCGGACGGCGCTGCGGCACGGGTTGCAGCAAGCCGCAACAGACGCGCCCCTTCGGCTCGTCGTCAGAATCCCGGTCGGCCGCTCAACGAGACGGAGCGGCTCACTCCGGTGCATTCGCGCATGGGCTGTGGCCAGGTCGTGTCGGCCCCAATAACCCTTGTCCTGGTACGCGCCAGACCAGTGCAGACGGCTCTGAACGGGCCGCAGCAGCCGATCCCGTACCCTCTGTCGTGCATCCTCGGTGTCGGGGCTGGCGATCCATTGGTTGGCGCCCCGCCAGACAAGTTCAAGGCGGGCAGAGCGTTGGGATCGTCTGGCCGCTAACCGGCGCGGCGTCAGGCCCCGTCTGAAGCTGACCTCGGCTAGCAGGTCCAGCGCACACACGCTGCTGGCTCTGGCAGACTGCCAGAGCCCTCGTGGCAGGCTCCGCTAGGGGCGAACCGAGAACCCCGTCGAGGAGCTGCTCAACTATTACCCGGCAAGCGCGTCGCCGAGGCACGAAGCATTGCCGGTTGTTGTGCCACTGCAACAACAGCACTTGTTCCGTGCGCTCCCAGCCTCGCCCGCCGCATCCCCATCTCCGGAAGGAGTGGCTCGCAACCGGACTTGGCGGTCCACTTGCGCGTCATTCGGCCTCCTGCCGGGGAAGCTGGGACGTCAGTCGCCCAGTAGTTGGGCGAGTTGGGCGACCCTCGCCTGGGCAGCAGCCTTCTCAGACCTGAGCGCCTGAACCAGGCGTTGAGCGATCGTGTAGAACGTTGCCCGGCGATCCCCCTCCAACTCCTCAAACAGGGGTTCATTGGCTTTCTCGCAGGCAGCAATCCAGTCTGCTCGGATGGCGCTGGCCCCCTGCATGGCTCCGGCGATGCACCCAAGCGCTCGGGCGATGGTGTCGCAGTCTCGGCCAAAGCTCGCCCCCTCGATCAGGCACTGGTTGACGTCGCCGCGGCACAGGAAGAGGATGGCGGCAGTGACGGGCACGATCTCGAGGCTACTGCCGCTCATGTAATGCTCTTTGCGCCATTGAGGCTGGGGCCAGGTCCAGTCCAACATCTTGTCGTAGAAGCGGGCAGCAAAGGTGTCCACGCAGTCTGAGGCGCAGGCGAGGTCCATGGTGAGCTCGAGCGCCCGCCGCACGATGTAGGAGGCATGCTCCTTCATAGTGTGCAGGACGGCATCGACTGTGGCTCCGGGGGTGAGGGCGGTTGCGACGGCAGCGGCGAGGGTTGCGGCGGCGTCGCGGTCAGCATTGTCCTGGTTGACGAAGGCGATATTGAAGGCGTCCTGGTAGGCCTGGGCTGGGTTACCGGCGTTGATGATGCCGATCGGGGCAACAGCCATGGTGGCGCAGCCCGCCGGGATGCTGCCCTTGCCGGAGTCCCACGGGTTCATGCCTGCACGCAGCTTACCCAGTGTGACCTGCTCGTTGATCCAGAAACGCCGGTTGTGGCCCTTCTCGAGCCACACCGCTGCCAGATCATCGGGGGTGATCCTTCCGCCCTTGCGGATGATCGCCAGCGAGATATAGTGTGCCAGTGTAGTGTCGTCGGTCACGCCACCGGGGCCGTCGGGCGCATTGCCGATGGCTGAGGGTAGAAACTCGCAGATGTGTCCATATCTTTCACGGATCTCGGTGTAGTACCACATCTCGACAGGCGCTCCCAGCGCGTCGCCGATGGCGCCGCCAATGACCGAGCCGTAGACCGCGTCTAAGAGATCCCTGGGTGCCATCAGACCTCCTCGTGGCGTTGGGTCATGCGCTCCAGATCGCTCATGACGGACACAAAACGGACATGGGACCAGCACCCGAGAACACTCGTTGAGAGTCCCGCTGTCGGCTCCTGGGCCCTCCCTCGCGCCGATGACGCCGACCCTGCTTGTGCGCCGTGCTCCGGCGCGGGAGCGATGCGATGCATGTGTCGGCGAGAGGAAGCGGCAGAATCGCAACTCTTCATCGCATGGCCGTAGGATGGCTATAGATCACCAAGTCCACGGCCCTATTAGCAGGCAGACGCATGGCAAACCGGTCATTCCCTTCTCGCGAAAGACAAATCGGCTCTCGCCGCAGCGTCTCGATACGGTCGATGCCGCGTCGGCAGATCAGGGCCACTTGCTGCTCCCACAGGGCCGCCACTGTCAGGATGATCTGTCCCGCGTTCAGATCCCAACCCAGCCTTTCTACCACGGCGCCGGTGCGCAGTCTCGCTCCGTACAGAGTGCCCTGGTTCAGTCCCGGTGGTAAGGCCGGGAGCACCTCGATGACTCCAGGATAGCTGTAGACGAGCATCTCGATGACCAGCGTGGGTATGGAACCAATGGCGTCCGGGCAGTAGCATCGGTAGGGGTAGTGGTTAGTCATGAGGCTTCCGGGGTTGAGGAACCCCTGCTCCAGTATCTGCTTGAGGTTTTGCAGCACCAGAGAAGAATCCTTGAGCCTGGCCGCGACGAGGGCACGGTGCATGATACCGTGCGCCGAGCCGTTCTCCTGCCCGCGTTTGCGGTTGGCCAGGAGTGCAGCCTCGGCTAACTCTGGGGTGCCGTCTGGAGTTATCTCGTCGCCCGGCCACACCCCATAGAGGTGTGAGACATGGCGGTGGTCATAGTTCTCCTGGAGGGGCTCCCATGCCCACTCCTTGAGTGCACCCATGTCGTCGTACCGATAGGGAGGAAGCCTCTGGATCATCTCCCTCCACTTTGGCAGGTTCTCTTCCTCGACGCCAAGGGTCTCGCATAGCTCGACCAGATGGCTCAGGACTTGGCGGCAGACGGTGATGTCCATCGTCGCGTTCACCACCGCAGATCGATAATGGTCCAGATTGGCAGGCCAGTTCTCGGGTGAGTATGAGGGTGCAAAGATGTAGTGTCCGTCCCGGTCGGTTTCTGTCAGGTAGTCTTCGTAGAAGGCCGCGATCTCTTTGTACAGGGGCAGCATTCGCCTGCGGGCAAAGTCACGGTCGCCCGTGATCTGGTAATGTTCCCAGAATGGTGCCAGGCACCAGCCTGCCCCGGATATCCAGTAGTGGTGGGGCCAGCGTTTGGTGAAATGCGTAAGCAGGCCGTGCTCCTGATCCGGGTGCACCGACGCGAGTATACCACGGCACCCGAAGATGTGACGGGCATTCAGCCTGAAGTGGTCTGCATATCCTTCGATCCAGCGGAAGTAGGACTCCATGAGCTCAGGCAAGCCAGCCTGGTTTGCCGCGGATATCTGCAGGTTCACGTTGACGTTGATGTGACCCCAGATCGACGGAAAGGTCCCGGTCACTGTCAGCAGGTAGTAGCGCCCCATGTCGAAAAGCTTCTGCAGCAGGGCGGGGTGCAGCCCGTCGTGCATAAGCTGTGCATTCCGCAGCTCTTCCGAGCTTAGCAGCGCCGCACCCTCGTCCGGAAGCCCCAGGCGGACCCGGTCGAACAGGGGGGCATGGAGTGACTTGTGGCGCTCTAAGAGCGTGTCATAGCTGGCTGGGGTGCTCTCGAGGTGCTGGAACAGCCTGTCCGCGGCCGCGGCAGGCACGTCGTCGTACCAGTCCAGGCATGTCAGCACGGTGAGAGATCGGGCACCCTGCACCCGAAGGCCTCGGGGACCCACATGCACGGTTCCTCCTGCTGTGATCACCCTCACGGCGGCGCCATAGCCTCTGGAGCCGGCAAGTCGTGGGTTGTAGCGTGCAATGGCCTTGATACCATTGGGGTGGTAGATGGCATCGAAGCGCAGGCCCTCCGGCACTGGCAGAGTCGATTGCTCTGTAGCGGATTCCTCGCTCGGGCCGATGGCAGAATCGATGCGGATCTCGGTCTCAATGGGCTGGCCTGCCAACGGCGCGATAGTGATGGCCACCAAGCTGTCGGCTCTGGAGGCGAAGACGCGGCGTTGCCAGTTGCCTCTTTCGTCAGTCCAATGGGTGACGGCCTCGCCACTCGCAAAGTCGAGAGTGCGCGCGTATCCGCGCACGCTTCCTTGAGCTGGTGCGTGGAGTCTCAGGACCACCCCATAGTGCGCCTCATTGTTCGGGACGCCGAAGCCATCGACAATACTGTCCGGATACCCGTCCTTCAACGCCTCGCTGATGGCAAGGGTGGCTGCCTCCTCGTACTCACCATCCACGAGCAGGCGTCTGACCCGAGGCAGCACGTGGGCGAGGCGTGGCGGTGCGGGTGGAGCCGGCCACTGGGGGATCAGCATGCGCTCGTGCTTGAGCGCAATGGTCTCTTGGACGGGATCCCCTAAGACCAGACCATGGACTACGCCATTTCCGATGATAAGCGCATCCTGCCAGCGTTGCGCTGGGCGGATGCTGCAGAACCCTCGCTCCGGCAGAACTCTGAGTCTCTCGTGCGGGGGCATCGGTTCATAGGGCGTCCTGATGGGCGGCGCCACTTCTCACTCCTTATGCCGCTGCAAGGCTCTGACAGACTTTCGCACGCTGTCAGTTTGGGCGGCGATGTGGTGGCCTCTCGGGGATTGCAGCCACTGGAGAGCGATCAGGCCTTCAATCCGGTCAGCGAGATACCCTCTATGAAGGTGCGCTGGGCCAGGAAGAAGGTGATGATGATCGGCAGCGTGACAATGGTGCTCACTGCCATGAGGTATGGGAACGCCAGCTCGTGGATCCCGCTCTGGAGCGTCTGAGACCGCAGGTACTCTATCCCGCGAGTCAGCGGCCAGTGTTCTCTGCGGCTGACGTAGATGAGCGGCCCCAGGAAGTCGTTCCAGGCCCACATGAACTGGAACAGCGTGACCACGGCCAGAGCCGGCTTGGAGAGCGGCAGGATTATGCGGAAGAGGATGCTGAGCTCACCGGCGCCGTCAATCCGCGCAGCATCCGAAAGCTCCTGCGGGATGGTCAAGAAGAACTGGCGTAGCATGAAAATGAAGTAGGCATTGCCGAACCATGCGGGCACGACGAGCGGGAGATAGGTGTTGACCCAACCCAGCTTTTTGAACGTGATGAACAGGGGCACCAGTGTCACCCAGCCAGGCACCATCATTGTCATCAGGCAGATGGAGAACAGGAGATCGCGCATGCGCCACCGCAGGCGCGCGAACCCGTAGGCGACCAGAGCAGATGACAGGACTGCCCCGATGGTGCATGGAAGCGCATACCTGGCCACAGTGTTGACCAGATAGAGGTTGAAGTCCAGCACGCCAGCAGTCCAAGCGTTCAAAAAGTTCTCCCAGTGGGCGGGGTTGGGGAACCAGACCGGTGGAATCCGATAGACCTGCGGGTCGTCCTTCAGCGCTGAGGTTACCATCCAATACAGCGGCAGCATATAGCTGGCGGCCAGGATAACGAGCACCACATACTTCGCAATCTGCGCTATCAGGGCCGCCGCTCGCGGCGTGCGCACACGTCTCGGCGCGCCAGGCGCACGACTGGTAAACGCGGAAGGAACAGCCCGATCCGTCATATCTCGCCCCTTATCTCGCTGCTCTCATCACGCGCCAGCGTAGTAGACGAAGCGGCCCGTGGACTTGAACAGCATAACCGTGAAGACAACAATGATCACAAAGAGAATCCACGCCAGTGCGCATGCTCTGCCCATAGTGAGGTACTCAAAGGCATTCCGGTAGAGGTAGAGCGCATAGAACTCGGTCGCCTGATTTGGTCCGCCCTGCGTGAGCAGCCATGGCAGGGTGAAGGTCTGAAACCCGCCAATGAACCCCGTCACGAGTGCGAAGAGGATCACCGGACTACAGATGGGGATGGTGACGTGCCTGAACTTTTGCCAGGCGTTGGCTCCGTCCACCGTTGCAGCATCGAGGAGCGATCGTGGCACGTCCTGCAGCGTGGCGAGAAAGATAACCATCACGCTGCCCTGCGCCCACATATGTATCAGGATCAAAGAGGGAACTGCGAGGTCTGGGCTCGATAGAAAAGGAATCGTGCGGAGACCCAGCCCGCGAAGTGTGGCGTTGATGACGCCAAAATGCACATTCAGCAGGAACCGCCACACCATGGCGGTGACTACTGCCGGCACGATGGCCGGTATGAAGAATATCGCCCGGAATAGGGAGCGGCCGACAATTCGGCTGTTAAGCAGAGCAGCCAGCAGGAACGCAGATACCGTCCCCAGCGGAGCGCTCAGGCCGACATAGTAGAGCGTGTTTCGCAGTACAAGGCGGAAGGTGTTGTCGCCTGTGAACAGGTATTCGTAGTTGGTGAGCCCCGTAAAGACCGGCGGCCGGACGATATCGTACCGGGTGAGGCTGTAGTAGATAGATGACAACAGGGGGTAGATGTTCCATGCCAGAAAGCCGATGAGCCAGGGGCAGACGAAGAGAAGGCCGCGCAACTCACTGCGGACCTGTCTGGCGGACCACTGAGATCTCTTTACCATCGGCACAGGCATTGTCGATACCTCATTCTGCGTCACACACCTGCCTGCTCGCGGGCTGGGCCGTGCGCTTGGCCCAGCCCGCGAGCGGACGACCGGATCTCATGCTATCAGGCGTAGCCTTGTGCTTTGTACTCCATCTCGCAGAGTCTCTGGAACTCGGCAGCAGCCTCCGCTCCCGTCATCTGGCCCCGGTAGACCTTCTCTATCAGCGGCTCGTACTGTGCGTCTACAAACTCGGTGATCTCGCAGGGCTGGCCTGTCCACCACTCGTTGGCCTCGTTGACCGACTTGAGGTAAAAGTCCAGCCCGGGGTATGGGGACGGGTCTACTGTGGCGATGTATGACTTGAGGGCGGGCAACCAGCCGTTCCTCTTGAAGATGATGTCACATATCTCCTTGGTGTTCAGGAACTCGGCAACCGCAAAGGCCTCTTTGGGGTGCTTGGCGTCCTTGAAGAACTGCACCATATGCCCGCCCGCGAACTGGAGCTTCACGCCCCGGCGGTTTTCCGGCACTGGCACCCAGGTTGCGCGCAGAACCTTGGACACTTCAGGCGCGTTGATGGCGGTTTCGCCCGGAGCCCAGTATCCTTCGATGATCATGGCCTGCACTTCGCTCTCGATGGCACCGCCCCAGCCCCCCTGGCCAGCGACTCCTCGGAAGCCCGCCAGATTGTCTGGTCCGATGATCTTGACGAACTCGCCCATGGTGTCGAAGGCCTCGGCCAGCCTCGGATCATTGAGGCGGAATGTGCTGGTCGACTCATCCCACCAGTCCACGCCCCACGATTCAGCGGCGAAGCTGCCATCATTGTACCAGGCAAATGATCCACCCTCGGCGTCGAATGGATCCAAGCCGATCTGCACCAGGTTGCCAGCTTTGTCGAACTTGGTCAGGGCCTTGTGCCACTCTAGCACCTCGGGCCAGGTGACGGGCGGCTTATCGGGGTCGAGCCCCGCCTCTGCCACCATTCTCGCATTATAGCACAGGCCGCGCCTGACAAAGCACTCGTTGGCTGGGATCCCATACAGGCTACCTTTGTAAGAGCAGAGATTCAGGTTGGCCTCGATAAAGTCGTCGGCCTTTAGCGAGCTGGCGGCCAGCAACTCGTCAACGGGAATGACCACGCCACGAACCATGAACTCGAGATAGCCCGGGCGCACACCCGCATCCGGAGGTGTGCCTGCAGCAAGGTTGGCCAGGAATGTCTCCTTGGGAACGTTCGAGGCCATATCCAGGCGCAAGTTGCGCTCGTCAAAGAACTTCTTGTACGCGTCCGTGGCTTTCCACTCGTCGAGCATCTCCTCAAAGCCGCCCCAGAACGTCCAGTAGGTGATCGTGGTCGGCTCTTTGACGGACACGGGCGCCGTGGTGGGGGTCGGAGGCTGGGAGGTGGCGGCACCTGCGGGCGTGTCCTTGGGTGTGACTGGCACAGGGGTTGGCTTTGGAGCGCAAGCTGCGGCCATCACACCCGCGGCGCCCAAGACACTCGCGCTCAGGAACGCGCGGCGGCTGACTTTCCTGCCGTTCATTTGTGCTTCCTTCCTTTCAGTCGGTAATCTCACGTCCACACTATAGGCTGCTGACGTCCGCGAATGTAGGGTCACCTGCCCCAGATATCGGAGTGCATCACCCCCTTTCCCCTACCGATCCCCTCGCGCATGGTACGCGGCCGGGTTTCCGAGGACGCGCCAGAACTCGGCTGTGGCGAGCTCGCTGCTCACGTGGGTAACAACAGTCGCACGGCCGGTTCCTCCCGCGCGGAAGACCGGGACAGTGGGGTTGCCCCGCGCTTCCAGGAAATGGCTGAATGCAATGGGTCTCACCTCGAGAACATAGTCCGGGCGGACCAGGGAAATGGCCGGTGGGCCATCCGCGTCCTGCTCGGCAGGCAAGCCGTTGGTGGGATGGTGCTTCTCGATCATCCACTGCCGCAACTCGGTGTCGGGCAGTTGGCGGAGACGCGCCTTAGGCACACTGGCGGGTCCACACCCTGCCGGGAACTGCACGTAGCGGAGCCTCTCCAGGACAATGTAGGCCGCCCAGGCGTCAGTTGCGCCGTTGTAATCGGCCATGTCATCGCGGGTGCCCAACAGCGATGCGACGACGACATGTTCGGCTATGCCCGGGTCAAGGAGATAGGCGTCTGCAACTGCAGTCAGTGGTCCACCGGTGAGTATCACCAATGGTGCGTCCGGGTCGGCTTTCCGCGCCTCCTCCACAATGAGCCGGGACCCGGGTGTGTCGATGGGCACTGTGTCATCGATGCGGCTCGAGGGAGGTCTGCGCAGGGCGCGGCATGGGCCGGCTACGGGGTCAGGAAGATTCCCGAGGCCGCTGCGCCGGGCTTTGGCCACAATCTCTGCCCGGCCCGCTACGAACGCCTCAAAGTCCTCCTCAGGCACAAGCGGGTTGTCGATGCCGCACGGCGTTGTGGTGATCATGCCCCGCAGGTCAATCTCGCCAGCGCTAGCCAAAGCCAGGAGGAACTCGTCGGCGTACGTGTCACGGTGATCGTCGTTGTCATAGACCACCGGGCAGCTTCTGTCATACGGCAGGCTCACCCTGCGCGCGCCGTGCATCCTGCTAGCCTCCCCCTGTCGGCACATGCTGACTTCTGAGCCTTGGAAATCCCCGATGTTCTGCTAACCATCGAACACTGTGCGGACGCTAGGCACGCTACACGACATGCGGGAGCCGCGCTTGCCGCTGCAGGCAGTTCGGGCTATCATAATTCTAGCACTTTTTGGGGCCCGCTCTCGCCCATTTCAGGACATGAACCAGACAGGAACTGGACACCCCATGGCGACAGCCGCCGATAGATTGCCAGCCCTGCTTCGCTCCGCGCTCAGGCACCTCTACGACCCTCTCGTCCTTGGGAGCAACCCTCTGGTCTCGCTCCTCGGCCTCACGGGGGCGCCGGACCCGGCCTCAGCGCTGCGGCAGGAGCTGACGCGGGCCATCCGGTCTCTGCAGCCGGACCAGGATCTCCCCGCCGACTCCAAGGTATGGCGCCTGTACGAGATCCTGCTCTTCCGCTACGTTCAGCGCCAGAGCCAGCTGGAGGTTGCCGACCAGCTCGGCCTGAGCATCCGCCACCTCGGACGTCTGGAGACCCAGGCGATTCAGGTGCTGGCCGACCGCCTGCGGCCGCGCCTGCGCCTCTCGTCGGATGATGGGAGTGCGCCAGCCGCGGCTTCAGAGGAAGCCTGCACGCTCAAGGACGAGTTGGCCTGGCTCTCCCAGAGTGGTCCGGCAGAGACGTCCGACCCGGCAGCGGTCCTGAGCGCCGTGATGGATCTGGTGAAGCCCATGGCGGCCCGCCACGCCGTCACTCTCGACCTGGCTCCCTGCCCCCCTCTGATGCCGCTTGCGGTTCATCCCGTAGCGCTGCGCCAGATACTGCTCAGCCTTTTTGGCGCTGCGATCCGAGGGGCACCGGGGCGGCGCGTGTCGATCGCGGTGACGGCCCGGGGGGCCGAGGCAGAGGTGCGGGTACACTTCGATCGCCCGGAACAGCCGGTCACGGATGCGAGCATTGCCGCCAGCCTCGAGATGGCCCGACGCCTTGCCGCGACCTCTGGCGGAGTGCTCACCGTCGGGAGCGCGCCGCAGGTACAGGAGGTAACGCTCACCCTTCCCGCGAGCGAGCAGCTGCCGGTGCTGGCCATCGATGACAACGCGAACGCGCTCCAGCTCTTTCAGCGCTACGCGACAAACACCCGCTACAGGCTGCTCCCCGCGACCTCTCTGGCGGAAGGCCTGGAGCTGGCGCGGGAATCCCCGCCGCGCATCATCGTGCTGGATGTGATGATGCCCGATATCGACGGCTGGGAGGTGCTCGGCCGCCTCCGCCAGCATCCGCTCACCGGCCACGTCCCCATCGTGGTCTGCACCATTCTGGCGGAAGAGGAGCTGGCGCTCTCCCTGGGTGCGACGGGCTTTGTGCGCAAGCCGGTGAGCCGCGAGGCCTTCCTCAGCGCCCTCGATCAAGCCTGTCCGGTGGGGCCAGCAGCTCGCTGATCGCCTCGACGGCACTGAGCACGTCCTGCAGATGGAGGCCACCGCTGCGGGCGATGGTGAGCGAGCTGGCGGCGATGGGTCCCCGGGCGGGGTCCTGAGCGCTGACGCCCACGACTGGTATCGAGGCAATGGCCGGATCCTGACTCTTCTCGCGAAGCAGCGCGTAGCCATCCATCCCTGGCATGATCAGGTCGAGCAGGACAACATCTGGCTGGCGCTGGCGGAGCAACGTCAGCGCCCGCTGCGCCGTGAGGGCGCGCAGGATGCGGTACCCCCTGTCCGCAGAGGCCAGTATGCGGCTATAGAGCTGCAGCGCCTCCGGCTCGTCATCGACGAGGAGCACCGTGCGGATGGGGCGCCCAAGCCCATCGAGCACGTCGAGCAGGGCCTCGCGGCTGACCGGCTTGACCAGGTAGCGGACGAGGCCAAGCTGCTCTGCCGCCTCCTCCCTGCCGGGGAGCCAGCATTGGATGAGGGGCGTGCCATAGGGCAGATCGGTCACCCGCTCGAGGCCCAACCTCCCGATGGAGTGATCGTTGACGATCAAGGCCTGGGCAGGGAGCCGGCTTACCTCTCGGACCGCCTCGCCAAAGCTTCGCGCGGGCACCACTTCGGCACCTTCATAGTAGCGGCTGAGGAGCCGCTGGAAGGTGTCCCCGGGCTCGAGAACGACGAAGCGAGGCGCAAGCCTGGCCCTCGGGGCCCGCGAAGGCCGGGTGCGGGGCTCATACTCGTGGTAGGGGCTGAACCAGCGCGTGAAGCCGCCGGCGTGTGCAGAGCGGCCGCGCTCTACTGGCAGGCTGAAGTAGAAAGTTGTCCCTTGGCCGGGCTGGCTCTCGAACCACATCCGGCCACCATGCAGCTCCACGAAGCGCTTGCTGATGGCAAGCCCCAATCCGGTGCCCCCATGTCGCCGGCGCAGGGAGCTATCGACCTGGGCGAAGGGCTCGAAAATGCGCTCCTGATCCTGGGGCGCAATGCCAGGGCCTGTGTCCGACACGCTGATGATCAGCTCGTCCTGCTCCCGACGGACCTCCAGCCTGGCGCCGCCCTGGTCCGTGTAGCGCCCTGCGTTGCTCAACAGGTTGAGGATAACCTGGCGGATGCGGACCTTGTCGCAGAAGAGATGAGGCAGGTCCTCGGGGACCTCTACCTCCAGCCAGAGCTTTTTCGACTCGAACAGCGGCGTTACGGCGATGGCTGCTGAGTCCACGATCTCGGCGAGAGAGGCCCACTCCCGTCTGAGGGCCATGCGGCCGGCGTCAACCTGGCTCAGGTCGAGCACATCGTCGACGAGGCTCGCGAGGTGCCGGCTGCTGGAGAGAATGATGTCGATGTCGGCGAGGAGCTTGGGAGGGAGGTCTGCCCCGTACACCTGAGGCGCCCTGGTGATCATCTCGCTGAAGCCGATGATCATGTTCAGGGGCGTCCGCAGCTCGTGGCTGACGTTGGCGACGAACTCTTCCTTGGCGCGGCGGGCCTCTTCGGCGACCTCGGCCATGGCGCGCAGCCGCTCGGAGACTCGCGCCAGCTCCTGATTGGCGAGCAGCAGGTCAGCCTGCGCCTCCTTGAGCTCGAGGCGCTGCCCGCGGGCCTCTTCCAGCAGGTCGCGCATCCGGTCATACGTCGAGTGCCACCAGGCGACCGCCTGGAAGGCGCAGCCGAGGCCGACCCACACCAGTGCGAGCACCGCCCAGATGGCCGCCGCGGCCAGCAACCGCGGCAACGGATCAGGGAAGCCAAGGAGGCGCCCTGCGCCCATCAGGGTGAGGCTGGCAACGACGGCCAGCAGGGCGCCGGCACGGAGGCCGAGGAGCAGCGCCGCGAGGGCCACCGGCACGGGAAACAGGCTGGCGGCTGCCTGAGAGCCGGTCCAGCGGACCGCAGCCAGGGCGATGGCAAGGTAGCCGATCACGGCCAGCCAGGCGCTCACCCGGTGCCAGCGGATCAGCAGCCACATGGCGAGGGGAAAGAGGATCAGCACCGAGCCCAACGCGGTGATCCGCAGAGGCCAGGCGAGCGCCTCGGCAGCCAGCGTCAGAAGCACGCCGAGGAACGCCGATCCGGGCAAGAGCCACTGCAGCGTCCTCTGCCGCAGCTCGGCAGAGAGCTCTTCCTGGATCGATCCATGGTAGTCGGGCTCGGACATAGCGCACCTCCACCGCTTTGTCTGCTGGGCAAAGCGGGGAATGCCCCTCTCCCCGGCCCCGCCGCGGCGGGGCCGGGGAGAGGGGCATTCCCCG
>DYEI01000554.1 GCA_020725765.1 Anaerolinea sp.
GGGAGGGGTCGGGGGTGGGGGCATTGCGGCACGAGCTGCGCTACACGACTGCTGACGGGCGATGGAGGTGATCGTGAACGGCCAGAACCTCAAAAGGCCAAACTCCACCCCCTTACAAGAAAGGGCGCCTCCTTCCCCGCTGCCGAGGCGGCGGGGAAGGAGGACGGGGGGTGGGGCAGCGTCAATGGGAGGTACCTGATGCCACGAGAAGAGAAACCTTGTTGCTGCTGTGAGTTGGCGGTCGATCTGACGCTGGCCGCCTGGGAGACCTGGAGCGGGTGCCTGTCGCCTTCCGCGACAGCAGAGGAAGCGGCGGAGCAGATCGCCGCGATGTATGAGAAGATCCAGCCGGTCGTCGCCCGTCACTGCCGCCACTGCGCGGCGAAAACCGGCGAATAGCTCTCCTCGAAGGCCGTCGCGGGCTCGCAGGCGCAGGAGACCCTCCGGAGGATGGCGTCCACAACCTGGTCCACCACGGCGTCGGGCACGCCATCATGGTGCTGCGACTGCAGCCGCATGTCGCAGGGCGAGTTGGCATAGTCCACGCACAGCAGCCGGCCATCGCAGCCGAGCACGATCTCGGTGGTGAAAAAGTCGAGCGCCATCAGCTCCCCGATGCGCCGGGCGAGCGGCCCGAGCCCCGTCAGCCCCAGACGCACCTCATCATCCGGTGAAAGCGGGGCATAGGCGTGCGACACATCATCCCACCAGCACGGGATGACGCTCCCACACACGTAAAAGACGCGGAACCAGGCGCGACGGCCCTCAAGCTGCCGCGGGTAGACCCGTTGCTGGAGGAGATAGCGGTCGCGCCAGAAGGTGCGGCGGGCGCGCTGGACGTCGGCGACGGTCTCTGCGTCCAGAATCACCCCCTCGCTGCCCGAGCCTCCGGCCGGCTTGACGACGAAGGGGCGCCCAAGAGCGGCAGGCAGCACTGGAGGGCTGGGGTCGCGGATGAACGGCGGAGCGATGACGGTGAAAGGCACCGGGATGCCGTGCGCCGCCAGCAGCAGATGATTCCGCGCCTTGTCACACGCGCGGTCCTGATGGTGCATGGGGTTCAGAATCTCTGCGCCCGCGCCCTCGGCGTGCCGGGTGAGAGGGATGAACTCTGGGCGCGCGTCAGAGGCGCGGTCCAGCAGGCTCCGCAGCCGGAGCCGACCTGCGGCGATGTCCTCAAGGGCTGTTGTGAGGTTGTCGGGCGTGATGGGCAACACGCGAAGGCCGCGGCTCTCCGCCCTGCCTGCCAGACGCTCCACAAAACCGGCGTCGTAGGGCCACTCCCACGCCACCGCCAGGTCAATCTCCGCCACAGACACCCCTTGCCAGGCTAGCGACGCAATATCCGGGCCAGCACGTTGAGCAGCACGGTCAGGAGCAGGCTGAGCAAGAGCGACGTCGCCAGCGGAAAGAAGCACGAGAAACCATCGCGTTGGATGCGGATGTCCCCCGGCAGGCGGCCAAGCCAGGGCAGCCGCCCTAGGAGGATGAGCAAGAGGCCGAGCCCTGCCAGGCCCAGCCCGAAAAACAGCAGCCAGCGGCCCAGGTCAGGCAGAGTTGGCATCCGAATAGAGACCTCCCTCGATGAGACAGGACGTGTCGATCCGTCCATCCGCCAGAACGACCTCGCCCGAGCCCGCGGGGCCGCGACCGGGTCGGGCTCTGCCGGCGATCTTCTCCTCGCGCTCGGCAAGGCTGAACCGACAGCCGCAGTACTGCTGGAGATACAGGCCGTACTGCCGGGCCAGCCGCGTGCGCTGATCCCAGCCCCGGCGCAGGTTCTCGTAGTAGAAGGTCACCCCATGCGCCGATGCGACCTCCTCGCCGATCTCGCGCAGCGCTGCCTGATCCTGATACGGGCTGATGAGGAGCGTCGTCGTGAACGCCGGAATCCCGAGGCGCGCAGCCTCTCGCGCGGCCGCCTCCAGCCGCAGACGATAACACTTCCGACAGCGCTCCGGGCGCAGGGGCGTAGCCTCGACGGCCTGCAGGAACCGCTCGGGCTCGTACGGCCCGACCTCCAGCGGCAGACCGGCCGCCGCCGCATAGGCGCGGGCCGAGGCCTCCCGGCGGGCGTGCTCCCCGGCCGGCTCGATATTGGGATTGTACCAGAAGCCCCTCAGCGCAAAGCCGAGGCTGCGCAGCCGCGGCACCGGATAGGTCGCGCACGGGCCGCAGCAGACATGCAGGAGCAACTCGCCCCCCGGCGCAGGCCCTTCATCCCGGGGTGACCGGGCCTCAGGCACAGCTACAGGGTACCAGAGCCGGATCGCGTGCGGCTCCCCCGGCACGCGTGTGGCCTTGCCACAAGCAACGAGCTTTCTGGCCCGGTCGGCGGTCGTGCGCGAGAGCTCCCGGCCCTGCGCGTCCACTACACGAACAGACTCCCGGCTCACGGCGAAAACAGCTCCGGCTGTACAGGGCCATCCCGCTCCGGATACGGCAGGCCCAGGTGCTGATAGGCCCGGCGGGTAGCAAGGCGCCCCCGCGGCGTCCGCTCGATGAACCCGAGCTGCATGAGGTAGGGCTCGTAGACGTCCATGACGGTATCGGCCTCCTCGCTAAGCGCGGCGGCGAGCGTCTCAACCCCTACCGGCCCACCGTCGAACTTGGCGATCAGCGTGCGGAGCACCCGGCGGTCCGCCTCGTCGAGGCCCAACTCATCTACGGCGAGCAAGTCCAGTGCCTGGCGAGCCACCTCTCCGGTGATGCAGCCGTCGGCCCGGACCTGCGCATAGTCGCGTACCCGCTTCAGGAGACGGTTGGCCACGCGGGGCGTCCCCCTGGCGCGCCGGGCGATCTCCTCGACGCCGCCATCATCGATTGCTACACCCAGAATGGCCGCCGAACGCCGGGCGATGGTGCGCATGGCCTCGATGTCGTAAAAGTCCAGGCGATAGGTGACCCCAAAGCGCGCGCGCAGGGGCGAGGTCATCAGGGCAATGCGGGTAGTCGCACCGATGATGGTAAAGCGTGGCAGGGAGAGACGAATGCTTCGCGCGCTCGGTCCCTTGCCGATGACGATGTCCAGGGCATAGTCCTCCATCGCCGGATAGAGGACCTCCTCAACCGTCCTGCTGAGCCGGTGGACCTCGTCTATGAACAGGATATCCCCGCGCCTCAGGTTGGTGAGGATCGCCGCGAGGTCCCCGGGGCGCTCGATGGCTGGCCCCGAGGTCACCCGCAGGTTGACCCCCATCTCGTTGGCGATGACGGTGGCCAGGGTCGTCTTTCCAAGACCCGGCGGCCCGTAGAGGAGCACGTGATCCAGAGCCTCGCCACGCTCCTGTGCCGCCTGCAGAAAGATGCGCAGGCTCTCCTTGAGCCGCTCCTGGCCGATATACTCGTCGAGGCGGCGCGGGCGCAGACTTGGCTCGGCCGCCGCCTCGCCGGACTGCCGCTGTGGTGACACCAACCTGTCCTCAGCCATGGCTTCCTCCTGGTAGACATATAATACCAGAAAGTTGAGCGTTTGGAAAGAGGCGGGCCCCCACCCCCAGCCCCGCCCCCGTCGCGGGCTTTCACCCACAAATGGGGTCGCAGCGTTACGGCGCATTGGGCAGTTCTCTGGTGCCCATCCAAGGGTGCCGTCGGCCGGTCACACTCGTGCTCGGAACACGCCGAGCGGCACCCGAGATGGGCTGCAACTCCGGAGGTCCCCCCCC
>DYEI01000555.1 GCA_020725765.1 Anaerolinea sp.
CGTCAACAGTCGTGTGGCGCGGCTCGTGCTGCAATACCCCCACCCCCGGCCCCTCCCCGGGACGGACGCCGCGGCGTCCGTCCCGGGGAGGGGCATCTAGGACGCAGCTTGTCTGGAGGTCATCGGGCTAACGCAGCCTGTCCGCCCCTGAAGCCTGCCCCGGTAGGGGTGCCCCCTCAGGTAACTCTCCTGAGCCACCCGGCTCTAGCGCTGTTCCTGCCTGGCTTTCCCGGCCCAGTAGGCGTTGGCGCGGAAGAGGCTCTCAAAGGTGCCGGCGTCTGACCAGAAGCCGTCCAGCTCGGTCCAGCGCAGCGTACCCTCGCGTATGTAGCAGTTGTTGACGTCGGTGATCTCCAGCTCGCCCCTGCCCGAGGGAGAGATGCTGCGGATATAGTCAAAGACCTTGTGGTCGTAGATGTAGAGCCCGGTCACGGCGTACTGACTCTTGGGGACGGCCGGCTTTTCCTCGATGGCCACGATGCGTGTCGGATCGTCCTCGGCAAAGACCGGGACGCCAAAGCGCTGGGGGTCCGGCACCCGCTTGAGGAAGATCATGGCCCCTTCCCGAAAGCTCTGGACGGCCGGGCCGATGTTGGCATCGGTGGTGTTATCCCCGAGGATGACCGTGACCGGTTGCCCGTCGGCAAAGTCCTCGCAGAGGCCGAGGGCATCGGCAATGCCTCCCTCATTCTCCTGATAGGCGAACTCGAGGTGTCGCAGCCCGAGCTCCTTGCCATTCTTGAGCACTCGCAGAAAGTGCCCGGCATGGGGGCCTCCGGTGACCACAAGGACGTCCCGGATGCCGGCCTGCACCAGCGTCTCGATGGGGTAAAAGACCATCGGCTTGTTGTACACGGGCAGCAGGTGCTTGTTGGTGGCGTAGGTGAGCGGATAGAGTCTGCTCCCGAGACCGCCGGCGAGGACAACTCCCTTCATCCCAGCTGCTCCTTCCTTGAGGCCACAGTAGCCGGGCTAGGGGACCGCCCGGGGAAGTACGGCCCGATGGCCCGGTGCCGCCGTCTGCCCTGCCATGGCAGACGCCCGGCAGATGGGGCTCATGGGCCATCTGGCCGGGGAGTGTAGCACAAGGTAAGGAGGGGGTCAATTGGGTGGGATCGGATCGCGGCTCCGTTGGGGGGTCCGTGGCCGGTCCCTCTTTGAGGTAGGTGTTCAGACTCGCGTTGAGCGCATGGGACGGAGGCGGGCTGCTGGGGGCTCTGCTGATCGGGATCGGCTTTGCGTCGGCTGGTCGGGGAGCCCCTTCCCCCCGTCCCCCGCTCAAGGGCGGACAGCCTCCTTCCGTCGTGGGGTGAGGGCATGGTCCATCGAGGGACCCCCACCCCTAGCCCGCCCCCGCGGCGCGCTATCCATTACCCACAAGTGGCCTGGGGGGCAGCGTAGGCGCCCGTGGCCTGCGGAGCATGTCGCGGAGCCGCCCCCACCCCTGACCCCTCCC
>DYEI01000556.1 GCA_020725765.1 Anaerolinea sp.
GGGCGCCTGCCTGAGGGAGGGGCAGGGGTGGGGTCACTCAGTTGCAGCCCATCGCGGCCGCCGCTCGGCATGTCCCGAGCAGCGGCGTGTACGGCGGGTGTCCGCTGGGATGGGCGCCAGAGCGCTATCTTATGCACTGTGATGCTGTGCGGCGCCACTTGTGGGCAATGGATAGCGCCGCGCGGGGGCGGGGAATCCAGAATGGGAGGGGGTGTGCGCGGGCGGCCCCGCCGCCCGCGCACACCCCCTCCATAACATAGGACCCCCCTTCCCCGCCGCTTGCGCGGCGGGGAAGGGGGTCGGGGGGATGGGGTTCCCTCCCGCAAGGGCCGAGGGACGGCGGCTATTGCAGCCTGTCCACCCCTGAACTGCTATCCCTCCTGCTCCAGGGTACCGCTGAGGCTGGTCCGCAGGCCGGCGAGGAACGGGTTGTTGGGGTCGGCCATGCTGCTGGCGACTTCGATCTCCACTGCAGCCCCGGCAAACCGGCAGGTCACCGTGTCGGCGTGAGGGGTCTCGAGGTACCGCCAGGTCATGACGAGCGTCTGCGGGTCTTCCCAGGTGCTGTGAGCCGCGACTTGTGCCACGGCCTCGCGCCTTGCGCTCGAGATGAGGTGCATCAGCGACGGCCGCATGATGGGCAGCATGGCCTCGTTCCTCACCCAGGCGCCATTCCCGCAGGCAATCCGGTGCTCTCCGCGGCCGTCCCGCAGGTGGAACGCGCAGGAGTCATCTCCAAAAGAGAACGCCACGGACCGGACGCCAGACTGGTTGGGCTCGACCCGGAAGCGCCTCCCTGAGAGGTCTTGGGCCCTCGGGGGCAGGGGCCGTGCCGGCGGGAGCGGCAGCGCCAGGGACGAGAGCCTGTCCCGAAGCCGCTCCTGCGCCGCGCGCTGCGGCGGCAGGGGCGCGGGTTTCATAGCCGGCAACAGGTGCCCCCAGACCAGCTCGAGAACCGCCTGCATGTTGCCCGTCTCGCTCGTGATGGCGATGACTGCATCCTGATCCGGTACGACCACGCAGAACTGCCCAAAGGCGCCATCGGCGCGGTAGGCGCCATGCTGGCAGCGCCAGAACTGGTACCCGTACCCCTGTCGCCAATCGACCGGCTCGTTCTCTCGGCCCGGGCCGTCGTTGCGCACCTGAGCCGAGGTCGCAGCCTGCACCCACTCCGGCGAGAGCAGCCTCTGCCCGTCCCAGACCCCTCCCCGGACGTACAGGAGGCCGAACCTGGCGATATCCTCCGTCTTCAGGCTCAGCCCCCATCCCCCAGTGTTGATCCCGCGCGGGCAGACGTCCCAGGTGGCATCGACGATGCCCAGGGGCTCGAACAGGCGCGGGGTGAGATAGTCCAGCACCGTCTGGCCCGACACCTTCTGCACGATGGCCGACAGCAGATACGAGGCCCCCGAGTTGTAGAGAAAGTGCGTGCCGGGCGGCAGCTCGACCGGCACGGAGAGGATGGCCCGGGCCCAGTTCTCCACGCCCGGGTCCAGGAGGGCCATGAGGGTGTCCACGGTATGCCCGGTAGACATGGTGAGCAGATGCACCACCCGCATGGCGGCCAGGTTCTCGCTGACCACGGGCGGCAGGTCGTCGGGGAAGAACGATATCACCCGGTCCTCTACCCGGAGCAGCCCCTCGGCGACGGCAAAACCGACGGCGGTCGAGGTAAAGCTCTTGCTCAGAGAGTACAGGTAGCGGCGGCATTCGGGCGCGTAGGGCCGCCACCACCCCTCGGCGATCACGTGCCCGTGACGCACGAGCATCAGGCTGTGCAGGTTGAGGTGCTCGGCCTCGACCGCGTCGAGAAAGGCGAGGATCCCTTCCGATTGCACGCCCTGTGCCTCTGGTTCGCTGCGTTGTATGATGGCGGACATGGTTTCCTCCTCAGGTACGCGCCCTCTACCGCCTCTGCCGGGGCTCTTCGCGAGCCCGGGCCTGCTGCTGAAGGATTGTAGCACAAGTGGGCGCAAGGCCCATACTGGCGGTCGTCACGCCTGCAGACCCGGCCTCCTCCCCGCCACCGCCGCTGCGCTATCCATTGCCCACAAGTGGCCTGGGGGGAGCGCAGGCGCCGGTGGCCTGCGCAGCACCTCGCGGACCCGCCCCCCCCCCCCACCCCCCCCCCCCGCGGCCGCGCCGCGCCC
>DYEI01000557.1 GCA_020725765.1 Anaerolinea sp.
GACTGCTGACGGGCGATGGAGGTAATAGTGAGGGGCGACGACCTCAAAAGGCCAAACTCCACCCCCTCCATGAATGAGACGCCCCCTTCCCCGCCGCCGAGGCGACGGGGAAGGAAGACGGGGGATGGGGTACCCCCCGGCAAGGGCCGAGGGACGGCGGCTGAACCAGCCTGTCCGCCCCTGAACGCGCGCGGGGAGCAGGGAACCCTCCTTGCCCACGCGTCCGCAAGGGTGCACTACCTGCCACGGAGGCACCCGGATCGACGCGTCCCTCCGCGGAGGCGGAACATGATCACGATTGAGAGAGCACGGCAACTGTACCAGGAGGCCGACCCGGCCCACGACTTTGCTCACGTGCTGCGCGTGCTGCGCCTCGCCGAGCGGATCGGCGCCGCCGAGGGGGCGGACCTCGAGGTGCTGCGCGCCGCCGCCCTGCTCCACGACGTAGCGCGGGCCGACAAGCGTGCCGGCGGCCCCTGCCATGCGCAGGCGGGGGCAGAGCGCGCCCGGCAGGTGCTGCGCGGCGCAGACCCTGCCCGCATCGAGGCGGTCGCAGAGGCCATCGCCAGCCACCGTTTCCGCAGCGGGCCGTCACCCGTCAGCCTGGAGGCCCGCATCCTCTCCGATGCGGACAGGCTCGACGCCATGGGCGCCATCGGCATCGCCCGGGCCTGTGCCACCGCCGGAGCCCTCGGGCAGGCGCTCTGGCCCGAGATGGCAATCGACGAGCTTGTCTCGGCCCTGGGGGAAGAAGGCGGCAACCTCGCTGGCGAGCACACGCCGGTGCACGAGTGGCTGCTCAAGCTCTCGCGGCTTCAAGCGGCGCTCCACACCCCAACGGCACAGCGCATCGGCCGCGAGCGGCACGCCTTCATGGAGCTGTTCTTTCGGCGCCTTGAGCAGGAGGTGATGGGAGCTGATGGCGGCTGAGGCGTCCGCTGCGCAGACAGTAGACGGCGCCATCCGGTCCAGCATAGGCATGGGAGCAGGGTAGCTGCTGGCCCCTTGCGCCCGACCACAGCGCCTTGGCCCTCTCACACAGCCTCGCCCACGGCATCGCCAGGCGCTCCCAAAGCGAAGGCGCGGGGTATACGGCCTCAAGGCGCGCTATGGCCTCCTCCCAGGCCATGTCACTCCCCTCGCGTCCCCGGGCGGCGCGCCAGGCCCCAAGGTCCAGGTACAGGTCCCCGGTCGTCCTGCCAGCCCGTCGCGGCAGGTCGCGTGCGACGAGCATCCGGGCGACGGGCTCGAAGCGGCGCCGGTACCAGTCCGTGGCCGCCTCGCGCAGGGTAGGCTGCCCCTTCCCTTCGGCGGCTAGGCTCAGGCGGTGTGCGGCAATCTCCTCCTGCAGGCGCTCGTAGCCCCCAACCTGGCTCACCTCCACGCCCCCGAGGCCCGTCTCGCCGACAAAGGCGCGCCGCGCCAGATACAGCCGATCCTCGGGGCGCGTGCCTGCAGGCAGGAGCTCGATCACGTGGGCATCGATCTCGATCTGGCCGTTCTCCTTCGCCACCGCCACCCGATGGTTCCCGTCGATCACATAGTACTCGTCCCGCAGCTTGTACAGCTCCACCGGCGGGAGAATCACGCCCTGCTCCACGAGGCGCCGGATCCGCTCGAGGCGCTGGCGGCGCGCTCGCGTCAGGGCAAGGGGCCGGAAGCGCGCATCCAGCTCGTGGCAGCGCCCCACGCTCCCCACAATGCGATCGACCGGCACGAGGCGATACCCCAGATCGGCGCGACCGGCGTACGCGCCCGCGCTCTGCTCTGCGTAGAAGCACTTGACACGAGGCCTGCGGCCGAACATGGAGGCTCTCACGGGTGGCATGTGGGCGACAACCGCCAGATTGCGTCGCGATGGGCGACAATGATCGGTACTCTCCACCAAGGTTCTACCCACCGTGGGTTAGCGCCAAGGCTGTCCCAGTGTCTGCAACTCGCGCGCCTCATGAGTCTCATTCGTGGTGTGCGGCGAGCCGCCGCCTTGTTGACCGTTGCTCGGAACAGCTGTGGTTCTGTCAGCAGCACACGCGAACTCTTGAGGGCTGCGCCAAGGGTGCAGGGATTCATGCCGCCTTGAGCACGGCTGGTCTGCGGTTGAAACCCCCACCGATGCAAGATGACCAACGTGCAGATACCCCTACAGCACACATGCTTCTGCCGGCCGTACCCAAGATCCACATACGACCGTGACTCCCGCCTAGCCGACACCTGAGAAGTCGCGCCGATTTGCCCGGTCCGACCCACTGCGATGCCCGTGACAGTGCTCACCGTGGCACAGCAATGTCACTTCATGACACGGGCACCGTACCGGTTTCTGGTATACTGGAAGCTGATGATAACACCCGACGGCACAAGTGTCAACGCCGCCTGGAGTTCGGAGCAACACGTCATGTCCAAGCTCGCTGTATACACATCCCTTGGACCTGGCATGCTCCTCCACCGGGCGGGGTCGATCAAGTGAGGCGATTTGCCAGTCCGGACCTAGTTGGCGCCTCCAACGGTGCACTGCCTCGAACATCCTTGCCAGGACGTTGCAGGCTCTCGAGTGCGTCGATGTGCATCGAGAGGACGATAGGAGGTGAGGATACCGCGAAGACAGCTACGTATGGACCTAGCCGATGAAACATGCGAGTGTCTGTGAGCCTCGTGAAATGGCGCAGCCTAAGGAGGGGACCCATGAGTACCCGGAACACGGTTCTGACCCGTCGGCGCTGGCTGCGGACCGCCGCACTTGCAGGCGCTGGCCTTCTCGCATCGGCGTGTCAGCCGAAGGTCGTCGAGAAGCCAGTGAAAGAGACGGTGGTCGTCGAGAAAGTGGTCAAGGAGACTGTCCCACCGCCTACTGAGGCGGCACCCAAGCCCGTCTCTATCAGTCTGTGCGTCCACAGCGTTCAGACAGTGCTGGACTGCCACGAACGCCACATCCAGTGGTACCAGGAACAGAACCCGCATGTTCGGATCACGCTCACGTCCTACCCGCAGATGGAGATGGCGCAGAGGCTTCTTACCGCCTGGTCCGCCGGGGTGGGTGACATTCTGTGTGGCATACCGGGGCCGCTCTTCGCAACCTTCGCCAAGGGTGGCTACCTCGATGAGGCACCGCCCGACGTGGTCGACTTTCTTAAGCAGGACTTTTACGATGTGAACATCCGGGGCGGCACCTTCGATGGCAAGCTCTACACGCTCGTGGAAGAGGTCAGCATACTGCCGCCCATATATAGCACGGACGTGTGGGACGCTGCCGGCATCCCTGAATCGGAGTACCCGCAGACCTACGAGGAGCTAATCGCGCTGCTCCCACGGTTTCCTGAGGGCGTGCAAGGCATATGCCTCGCCATGGGGCCATTCGCCGTACCCAATTGGATCACGGTCCTTCGCGCCTACGGGGCCAATGTCCTGGACGAGACCGGCAGCAAAGCGGCATTCAACACACCAGCCGGGCTGGAGGCAACAAGAATTTGGCAGGCCATTGTGCCTCAGGACTCTCAGCCAAGGCTGTTCCTCGACCGGCAGTGTGGGATGATCTGGATGGGTCCTTGGTGGCGAACGTCCTTTAGCGATCCGAAGATGCCTGTGAAGGTTGGACCACTGCTGAGAGGTTCTGTACGTGCCGCGGTTGTGGGCTACCAGTGGGACTATGTCGTGAGCAAGCAGGCGGCACCCGAGCAGAAGGCCGTGGCATGGGACTACGCCAAGTACGTAAGCACAAGGCAGGCTCAGATCGTCTTCTGGCAGGAGGTGGGCCATATGCCGCGCAGCAGGTCGGCATATGAGGACCCAATACTAAAAAAGGACGACTTCCTCCAGTCCTTCGCCAAGTACATGCCAGAGGCAGAGAACTTTTACACCATCATTCCGGAATGGGGAGCGGTCGAGACCTACCTGATCGGAGAATTGACCCGGCTGAAAGCGCGCGAGGTCACGCCGGAGCAGTTCCTAGAGGACGCAGAGAAAAGAGTCAATGACATCCTCGCCGGCAAATAGGAGCCGAGCAAGAAGTGTGTCCTGTGTTGGCCCGCGGGGTCGGCGCCGACCCCGCGGCGCGACAGACTTGCTCCCATTGTGGGCGACCGGATGAGTAGGCGGTCTATGAGGCACTCTAGTGCGATGCAGGGCAGCAATGCCTTTGGCATACTGTGGAGGCGACTGCTGGGCAGCAGAGTGACGCGCCAGCAGAACCTGTTCGTCTGGGCAAGCCTGCTGCCAATCCTAGCATACTTTGCCCTCTTCAGTGTGTACCCTATTTGCTCAGCACTGAACGTGAGCTTGCGACGGTGGCTCATCGCCGAACCCCACGCTCACCCATTCGTGGGTCTGGACAACTATGCCTGGGCAGTGCGGGACGACTATTTCTGGATATCGGCTCGCAACTCTCTTGCCTTTACTGTCGCCCACGTGGGTTTCGAGATGCTCGTGGGGCTCGTGCTGGCAGTCATACTGTTTCGGTGGCGGCAACCGTGGCGAGGAATTGCCACGACTGTCTGCTTCCTGCCAGTAGTAGCGTCTGGGGTGGCAGTGGCTGAGGTCTTCCGCTTCCTGCTCGGCCCAAGAACGGGTCCGTTGAACTACTTGCTAGCTTTCGCAGGATTGGGCCCCTACGACTTTTTGGGCACTAGTGCCGGCGCGCGCGCCTCGGTTGTGGCACTGTCAAACTGGAAGAACCTGGGTGTGTGGCTCGTGCTCTATCTCGCTGGCCTCACAACCATACCAACCGAGCTTATGGAAGCGGCAGCAATAGACGGAGCGTCCAGAACCCAGGCCTTTTTGCGAGTGACTCTCCCACTGCTCCGTCCTACATTCACGTTCCTCGTCGTAATGGGTACCGTGGGCATCCTCCAAGAGTTCACGGCGCTCTACGTGCTGACTGGTGGCGGCCCCGGCACCGCTACTCTCACGGTAGTCCTCTACGTGTACCAACAGGCGTTTCTGTATTTCAACATGGGGCGCGGCTCCGCGATTGCGTTCATCCTGTTTCTGGTGATTCTGGCGGTATCCGTGGTCCAGTTGAGGATTCTGCGCCATGACTTCGAGTACTGAGTTGGCTAGAATGAGGCCTTTGTCGGCGTCGGTCGGTGGAGGGCGTGCGTGCGCCCATTATGGTGGGAGGCTCACACCATGAGTACTAGGCTACTGCAGAGAGGCATCCTGCTGGCGGGAGTTCTTGCTGGCTGCGTGTTGCTCGGCCTCCTGCTTATCGTGATGTTGTTTCCACTATATTGGATGGTCATGACCTCGTTCAAACCCGCGTCGGAGGTAGTGACAAACCCGCCCCTGCTGTTCCCGCGGCAGTTCGCTGGCCTGGAAAACTATCGCGAGGTTATCAGAAGGGTACCCGTCGCCCAGTTCTACGGCAACAGCCTCTACATCGCGGCTGCGCGGACCCTCGGCACCCTGTTCACCTGCTCTTTAGCGGGCTACATATTCGCCAAGTTCGACTTTTTCGCTAAGCGGGTCCTCTTCATCGGGTTACTGGCCACCATGATGGTACCGTCAAGCGTCACACTCGTCCCCTACTTCATCCTCTTCAAGGATCTGGGATTGCTAGACACATACTGGGCCGTAATAGTTCCCGGCCTCGCAAGCGCCTCAGGCATATTCCTGGTGCGCCAGTTCATGGAAACTATTCCCAACGAGTTGATCAGTGCCGCTCGCATCGACGGCTGTGGAGAGTTTCGGATATACGCCCAGATCGTCATGCCGCTCTGCAAACCGGTGCTGTCCGTGCTGGCCGTGTTCGCCTTCATGAACTCTTGGAACGATTTCCTTTGGCCGATGCTGGTCCTACGACAGAAGGGCTTGCTGACACTCCCGGTAGGTCTGATTCTCTTCGTTTCGCTCTCGGCGAAGGAGCAGTGGGCCAACCTCGCCATGGCGTTCTCCACCATGATGGTGCTGCCAATTGTCTTGATCTTCTTGCTGGCACAGCGGCAGTTCGTCGAGGGCATCGCACTTACGGGCCTCAGGTAGCAGTCGCGGGTGTCGTCAGGAGACCACAGACCCGCATCTGCGGAGGCCGGCCCACACTCCATGTGCCGGGGTCACGAATGGCCAGTTCGAGCGATAGGCCGAGCAGAGCAAGGTTGTTTCGGGGGACGCGAATGTCCGTAGGCTCCTTTCCCGTCGCGGCTCCATGGATCCCAGCGCGCCGAAGGCCGCCTGACGGAGGAACTTGCCCTATTCGTCAGCCGGGGCACATGCCCGGCGAGCGTGTCAGCAGTCCCACAGGACACCGCCTTCCACCCGGTCCGCGGAACGGATGGGCGTGCTGCACGCCACGTTCAGCTAGCGCCCTTCGTGAGAGAGCACTTTGGCCAGCAGGATGGTTCGTTCGCGCCAACAGGTCCTCTTGGGCGAGGCGCCGGCCCTCGCAAGTGTGGCGTGCGGCCTATGCGTCCTTGCGGCGGCCTGAGCACCTTATGCGACACACCACTCCTGCAGTCACGGAACGACGGATGTGTAAGGAGGAGACATGGCGGCTTTCGATGGCCTGAGCATGCATCTAGGCGCCCTCCCACTGCTTTCCACCGCGAAGACGCGCTCGATCAGCGCTGAGAACCCCACCGGCGAGAAAGGACAGGGAGGCAGAGCCACCGAGGGCACCGGCGCCGCGTGCGCCCGCGACCTCGGTGTGGGCTGGAAGATCTCCCCAAGTGTGCGCATTGCGCCCGGCGAGACTCTTACCCTCGCGAGCATGAACGGATCTGGCGCCGTGCAGAGCATGTGGTTCGGGGGTAGCGTAGGACGCGAGCACATACTCCGTATCTACTGGGATGGCCAGAGCCAGCCGTCGGTGGAGTGCCCCCTGCCGGACTTTTTTGCCTGTGGCTGGTCGACCAATCGACAGGATCCGCACGGCGGGCCATTCTCGCAGATAAGCTCACTGCCAGTAGCTGTGAACCCAAACCGGGGGCTGAACTGCTTCTGGCCGATGCCATTCCGGCAGGCCTGCCGGATTACCATGGAAAACCGCGATGACCGGGACATGATCTGCTACTACCAGATCAACTACACGTTAACCGACGTGCCAGACGACGCAGCTTACTTCCACGCCCAGTTTCGGCGCGTCAATCCCCTCCCCTACAAGCAGGTGTACACGATCATCGATGGCATAATAGGGCGAGGGCAATACGTCGGCACCTACCTGGCCTGGGGGGTGAACAACAGCGGCTGGTTCGGCGAGGGGGAAATCAAGTTCTACATCGATGGTGACACCGATTTCCCCACCATCTGCGGCACGGGCACGGAGGACTATTTCGGGGGCGCATACGGGTGGACTCTGGATGGACAGTATGTTACCTACACAACTCCATTCATGGGGATGCACGAGCTCATCCGCCCAGATGGTGGCCGTCAATCGCAGCAGCGCTTTGGCATGTATCGCTGGCACATAATGGATCCGATTCGCTTCGAGAAGGACTTGCGAGTGACAATTCAGGCGCTGGGCTGGCGAAGTGGCGGACGCTATCTTCCTCTACAGGACGACATTGCCTCTGTGGCCTACTGGTATCAGACGCTGCCCACCGCCCCCTTCCCACCGCTGCCGGATCGAGACTACCTTGAGGTGATCTGAGAGCCCAGAATCCAACTTGAGCCGCGGAGAGCCCACTGCTACGTCAACAGTCGATTGTCAGCACGGGCAGCAGGCCCAGCCCCTCCCCGTGCTGGCTGCTTGACCATTCTCTACCCCACTCCCTCCATATCGTGATGCCCCCACAACCCACGCGCCCTGCCAACGGGGACATAGGAGCGATGGGAGTTGTTACGCCAATTAGCCGCCCAAGCCTCTTCTCTCCGCGCCCTGCACCGCGCCCATACACGTCTCAGAGCTGTCGGTCGCCGCCACGCCCAATCGTAGAGAGACCGACGCTCTCCTCGCATGACTGTTCGGACTCGCACCGTGGCGGCGCCACTTGCCACGTGTTGCCCCCACCCCGCTTCCCTCTCCTGAGTGGGCGCAGCTACCAGCGGCCTCCCTCCGTTTCATGCACTGAACGCGAACCTGAACCCTTACCTCCCCGCGGTTCAGGGGTGGACAGGCTGCTTTGGGCGCCGTCCCTCGCCCCTTGCCGGAGGGTACCCCCTCCC
>DYEI01000047.1 GCA_020725765.1 Anaerolinea sp.
CGCCTGCCTGGGGGAGGGGTGATGACAGATGGGCGGTTTCGGGCAGTCGAGCGCGCCGGGGCGCGCTCGACTGCCCGAAACCGCCCGATCAGAAGTGGGTCGGCCGGGCCCACCCGTCCGGAAACTCGCGGCCTGCTCACCGTGCGAACGGGCGGCGTGGGGGCCCCGTGCCCTGCCGGAGACGCCGCCCCGCACGCCGCCAGGCGACAGAAGCCCTCCTGCTGGAACTTCCAGGTCCCCAACACCGTCTTAGAGATGATCAAGCCGGTCGCCCAAGGCCCTGAGGCCGGGGACCGGCATCCATCCGCAAGGAGGCGAGCAGAGAGATGTTGAACCGACGTGTGATCGCGGTTGTTGCGGTGCTGGCCATGTTCCTGGCCACGCTGACGGGGTGCAACCGGGCTCCTGCCGTGGCCCGGGCGGACGTGCTCAAGTCGGACAAGGCGCGGCTCGCGGCGCCAGCGCTCGGAGAGGCGCGCGTGGATGCCCTCGTCGAGGGCAACACCGCATTCGCGCTGGACCTCTACCGGGCGGTCGCATCCCCGGACTCTAACGCCTTCCTGTCCCCCTACAGCATCTCTCTGGCGCTAGCCATGACCCATGCGGGCGCCCGCGGCGGGACGGCCGAGGAGATGGCCAGGGTGCTGCACTTTGGCCTGCCCGAAGAGGAGCTGCACCGCGCCTTCAACGCGCTGGACCAGGCCCTCGCCAGCCGTGGCCAGCAGACGACCAAGGAAGACGAGCGCTTCCGCCTGCACGTGGCCAATGCCCTGTGGGGTCAGAAGGACTATAGCTTCCAGCCGGCCTTCCTGGACCTCCTTGCCCAGCACTATGGGGCGGGGCTTCGCCTGGTCGACTATCGAAACGACCCCGAGAAGGCCCGTGAAGCCATCAACAAGTGGGTCGAGGAGCAGACCGAGGAAAAGATCAAGGACCTTCTGCCTCCCGGCTCGATCGACGCGCTCACCCGGCTCGTCCTCAGCAACGCCATCTACTTCAACGCCACGTGGCTGAACCCCTTCGACGAGAAGGCCACTCAGGACGGAGCCTTCCACCTCCCCGACGGCAGCACGGTGACGGTGCCCATGATGCAGCAGGACGAGCTGCTCGGCTACGCCGAGGGCAACGGCTACCAGCTCGTTGAGCTCCCCTACGTCGGCGATGAGGTCTCGATGGTCATCCTCCTGCCTGCCGAAGGGCAGTTCGAGGCGTTTGCGCAGGGCCTCGATGGCCAGGAGCTCGCTTCTATGGTCCAGGCCATCCGGCCCATGCAGGTCTCGCTGACGTTGCCCCGGTTCAAGTTCGAAACCAAGCTCGAGCTCAGGGATGCGCTCATGGGCCTCGGCATGGAGCAGGCCTTCGACCCCGAGCAGGCAGACTTTTCGGGCATGACGGGCCAGCGGGACCTCTTCATCGACGACGTGTATCACAAGGCCTACGTCGCAGTTGACGAAAACGGGACGGAGGCCGCCGCTGCTACGGCTGTGGTGATGAGGCTCACCTCCGCGCCGGCCGAGACCCGGGAGGTGCGCGTCGACCGCCCCTTCCTGTTCCTGATCCGCGACATCCAGAGCGGGGCCGTGCTTTTCCTTGGGCACGTGGTGAACCCGGCAGACTAGATGCCGTACGGCTGACTCTGCTCGGGCGCCCAGGCAAAAAGGAGACGCTCTGCATGGCGGGTTCTGGTTGCAGCCGGTCGTCGCGCAGCGGGGCATGGATGGTCCACACACGCGAGCGCCAGCTGGCCCGTCGGGAGGTGTGGAACCCCCCAGACGCCCCGGGCAGAGGTCCCTCAGCGCCGGAGCACCTCCTCATAGTTCTCTCCGAGGAGCGCTCGCAACAACTGCCTGGTGAGGATGAGGTACAGCTCGTCCTGCCGCTCGCCTTGGAGCAGGCCGAGGGTACCGGCGGCTCCCGCGCACAACCCCATCAGGTAGTAAACAAGCGTGGCCCAGGCCGGCGCTTCTGAAGCGGCAAACCCCCAGGCTCTGAGGAACAGACCGGCCGCGAACCCGAAGGCATGGCCGGCCAGAAGGTGAGGATAGCGCTCTCGCAGGCTGCGCACAAGCAGGAGCAGTGCCACAAAGGCAAGCCCACCTGCCGTGATCGCGACGTCAAACCCCCATGGTCGCGGCAGGTGCACGCGATGTCCGGCGACGAGCGTGGCCACCACCCCTGAGGCCGACACGAGCACCATGCCCAGCGCGGCGACCAGGGCGATCTGGTTCACCAGCCCCGCCGGCCAGCGGTATCTTGTGGTGCGTTGAGATTCGGCCATGGTGCCCTCCCGATCGCTAATGCGCTGCGGCTCGGTCCTCTCCACCGGTCCTACTCGGGTTCAACAAGACGACGGCGCGTCTCGTCGTCGACCTGGCGGACGCTCCAGAGCCTGCCCAGCCAGAAAGCTGCCACAAAGGCTGCGGCGACCAGGCCGGCATCCGCGAGGAAGCCCGGGACACGCTTGTGGAGGGAACCCATGGCCAGAACGCCCCAGAGCAGACCATCGGCCACCATCTCCCACCACTGCCGGTGCCTCTGGCGGGCAAGGCCCTCGTAACAACCCGCCCCCCATCCGACGCTGCCACCGATCACCATACAGGCCGACACCGTCCAGGCCGGACCCTTGCCGGCCCCAATCCCCCATCCGCCCGCGGCAGCAACGGCCATGATGAGCCCGACGGGCACTGTCAGCGCAGGACCTTCGGTAACGCACGTGGCCACGCCCGATGCGCTGCAGCCAATCCGTGGCCACTGCAGCGGCGACCACCAGCGCGAGAGCGCGTACTGAGGTTGCTGGCTCATGGAGGCCTCCGGACACAGGATGGTCAACTCTCACATTATTCGCAGTTTGGTGGATTGTCAAGCGAAAGACAGCCTCAATGTAAAGGGTGCGTAATGCGCTGTCTTGCCGGCGCATCGGTGAGGGCCAGGGAGAGATACCTGGAGCGGGTGTGGCGGCGGGGGCGCGCATAGCGCGCCCCCGCCGCCACACCCCGTAGAGAAAGGGCCCTCGAGTTTGGCTTTCCTGCTGTTGTGGCAAACCTGCGCCCTATGGTGCGCCCACGAAGGCCTTAGACCCAGGAGGCGCTGTGCGGTCTCTCTACCAGATGTAGGGGGCTGTTCGAAAAGGCCAGACTCCACGGAACACTCTTTTCGGGCGGTTTCGGGCAGTCGAGCG
>DYEI01000558.1 GCA_020725765.1 Anaerolinea sp.
GAGGTCATCTCGGCGAGCTCTGGACGGTACCGCGGCTTGCGCTCCGAAAGGCCAAAGTCGAGCCCTTTTCTGTATCCCCCAAGGCTACATGTAGGTCACGACCTCGCTGAGGGGCCGTCGCCCCGTCTCGCGGGAGCCGGGGCGGAGGGGGTACCCGACCGGCACCATAGCGACGGGGATCAGCCCCGGCGGCAGCCGCAGGACCTGGCGCGCCTCCTGCTCGTCGAAGGCGCCGACCCAACAGGCACCCAGGCCGAGGGCGGTGGCCGCGAGGAGCAGGTTCTCGGTGGCGGCGGCCGTGTCCTGGTAGGTATAGAGGGTGCGCCCCCTCTGCTGGTACCGTCGCGCCGAGCGCTCCGGGTCGGCGCAGACGACGATCACGACCGGCGCCTCGGCCAGGAACATCTGGTCAAAGGCCGCATGGGCGAGGGCTGCACGGATGGCAGCGTCGCGCACCACTACAAAGTGCCACGACTGGCGGTTCCCGGCCGAGGGTGCCTCAATGGCGGCGCTGAGGAGGCCGCTGACCAGCTCTGGGGGCACATCCTGGTCTGGCGCGAACTCGCGCACCGAGTACCGGTTGCGAAGCACCTGCCAAAAGTCCATGTGGCCTCCAGGGAGAAACGTGATGCGTGAAACGTGATGCGTGAAACGTGAGGAGGGGTCAGTCCGCCTCCTCCTGGAAAAGGGACAGGTCCAGAGTGCGGAGCTCGTCGAGGCGGGCATGGTCGGTGAGATCAAGGCGGACGGGTGTGACCGAGATCCTCGAGGCCGCGAGGGCCCCGATGTCGGTTCCCGCCTCGATGACGCCGCCCGGCACCGGGCCGCCGATCCAGTAGTAGCGCCGCCCGCGGGGATCGAGCCGCTCGACCAGGGCGTCCTGATAGATGCGCTGGCCGAGCCGGGTGATCTCGACCCCCTGCAGTTGCCCGTCGGGCACGTCGGGCACGTTGACGTTGAGCAGCCAGGGGCGGCTGTCCGGCATATCCAGCAGCTGCTGCGCCAGCCTCGCCGCAAAGCGCGCTGCCTGGCGATAGTTGTGAGAAGGGCCCGCGCTGACCGAGGTGTCCAGCGAGATGGCAAAGGCCGAGATGCCCGCGATGGTGCCCTCTGCTGCGGCGGCAAAGGTGCCCGAGTAGAGGATGTCGGTGCCGACGTTGGCGCCCTCGTTAATGCCCGCGACCACCAGGTCCAGGGGCTGGCCGACGAGCCCGAGCACGGCGAGCGCCACGCAGTCGGAGGGCGAGCCATTGGTCTGATACGCGGTCACTCCCTCCAGCAGCGCGACCTCGCTGGCGCGGAGGGGCTTGTGCATGGTCTTGGTATGGCCGACGGCCGACCAGTTACGCTCCGGTGCCACGACGGCGACCTCGCCCACGGCACACAGGGCCTCGGCAAGCGCCAGGAGTCCCGGCGCACGGATGCCGTCGTCATTGCTGACCAGAATACGGGGACGCTTCCTCAAAGGCCCGTCACCACCTCGCACTCGAGACCGATGCCGTCCGGCTGCGGCACCAAAAGCGGGGCCGCACCCTACCCATGTGGGCTTGTCTCCGGCTGTCTTACCGCGAGCCGCTGGCGCAGCATGCGCCGCAGCCGGTTGAACCGGCTCCGGTACTCGGCCGTGTTGATCGGCCCGGTCGTCATGATCAGGGCATCCTCCTGGTTGTCGGAGTAGTAGCCCTTGCGGAGGCCGACCGTTTCAAAGCCGTACTTGGCATAGAGCTTTTGGGCGGCGACGTTAGAGACCCGAACTTCGAGGGTGACGACGCTGGCATTCAGGCTGGCGGCCGTGTCGATCATCGTCGAGAGCAAGAGCTCGCCGACACCCCGTCGCCGCCAGTCGGGGTGGACCGCCAGCGTGCAGATGTGGGCCTCGTCATGCATCATCCAGAAGCCGCCGTAGCCGACGATGGATGGGTCAATGCCCTGGGCGTCCGTCCGGCGCTCGATGGAACGGGCGCGGGCGACAAAGTAGTGCGAGAGCGGGTTGGCCCGCAGCTCATAGCCGTAGGCGTTGGACGACCAGGGCATGGTAAAGACCCGGCGCTCGATGGCGGCCACGGTCGGCACATCGGGCTGGCGCATGGGCTCCACATAGAACATCAGCTCATCTGAACTGTTCATGAACACTCCACGACAGGGGCGGCTGATTGCCCAACGGCGTGCGTGTGCAGATAGATAGGGGCGAGGGCCGCCGGGTCGTCGCGCTCATCCCGCTCCAGGCGTGCCCAGCCGAGCTCAGCCAGAAAACCGGCCCGGCGCAGCTGCGCGGCGGGTGATGCCAGCACGGCGTTCGAGCCCAGTACGCTCTGGATCATCCGACCGAGGGCCTCGTCGATCTCTCCGGCAAAGAGCGTGCGCTCGCGGATGCCTGCCGTCACCTGCTCGCGTGTCACGAGGCGGTCTTTGCTGGTGCGCTGCCACTGGTCGCGGCCGAGGCGGTAGTCGGCGATCACATAGCGGCCGCGGCCGATATCGAGAATGGCGCGCAGCGGCATGCGCTGTCCGACCAGCGCCTGTGCGAGCACATCGAGGGTAGGGATGCCCAGGATGGCAATGCCACGCCCGACGGCCAGCCCTTTGGCCACGCTCAGCCCGATGCGCAGCCCCGTGAAGGAGCCTGGCCCGATGGCGACAGCGACCCCTCGGAGGTCAGCTGGCGTGGCCCCCTGCTGCGCCATCATCTCGGCGACCCGAGGCATCAGCTCGACCGAGTGGTTGTCGGCGGAGAGCCAGTTTGTCTCGGCGCGCACTCCCCTCTCGTCGTACAGCGCCACGCTCGCCTGCCGGGTGGCGGTGTCGAGGGCAAGTAGCATCACTCTTTCCCCCCATAGATATCGCGCGTCAGCTCGTTGACCAGAGCCTCATAGCGCGCCCCTCTGGGCTGAAACATCAGCCCGCGTTTGCTGGCCTCAAGGTAGCGGAAAGAGATCCACAGGTGCTCGATGGGCAGAATCTCGCGAATCCGCTCGGGCCACTCGATGGCCACCACACCTTCGCTGTAGAGGTACTCTTCCAGGCCAGAATCCAGGGCTTCTTGGGGTCCCGTGATGCGGTAGAGATCCAGATGGTAGAGCGGCGGCCGCCCGGGCGGCGTGCTGTAGACGCTCACCAGGACAAAGGTCGGGCTGACGACAGGCCCGGCAACGCCCATCCCCTCGCCGATGCCCTGCACGAAGGAGGTCTTGCCGCTGCCCAGCTCCCCCTCCAGGCAAAAGATGTCACCGGCCTGCGCCCGCATGCCAAGCCGGGCGCCCAGCCGCCGGGTCTGCGCCACACTGTGGCTGATGATGTCCAGGGTGTTGGGCCTCAAGATCGGAGACACCGCCAGCCCTCTTCCGCCGCCGAGCGAACTGCTCGCCGCATTATAGCCAAGCACGACTCGGACCGCAAGTGTTTCGTGACGCCGAGGTTCGAAATCGGGACCTGCGGCTCCCCTGCCGCCTACTCCTCGGTTTGCTCGGGCACTGTAAAGCGCCCGCCCAGCACCGCAAAGTGCCTGGCCCCGAGGTGCTGGAGGGGACTCAGCTCCTCGCTCTCCAGCTTCCAGAACTCGTCAAAGGCCTCCTCCTCGGCCCAGGCGCCCACGATCTCCCCGAGAAAGAGGGTGTGGTCTCCCGCCTCATAGGCCTCCGCGAGCCCACACTCGAGGTGTGCGAGGCACTCTTCGACCCAGGGGACTGAGACGCGGTGTCCGTCCACCATCGTGAGCCGTGCCCGCGCGAACTTGTCCACGTCGCGGCCCGAGAACGTCCCGCAGATCATGACCTGCTCGGCCAGTGGGCGCCCTGGCACGTTCACCACAAACTCCTGGCTCTTGGAGATGAGATAGTGGGTGTGGTGCAGGGGGCTGATGCTGGCGACGAGCATCGGCGGGCGGTGGCTGGCGGGCGTGACCCAGGTGGCGGCCATAACGTCCGGCTGGCCGCGGTACTGGGCGGTCAGGAGGACGATCGGGCCGGGCTGGATGAGCCGCAGGCACCCTTCCAGAGGGACTTGCTTCTTCGCCATGGTGCTCCCCGTGCTTTCGGTAGCTGGGAAACGTGCTGGCGGAGACTATGCCATAGGGGCGAGGGCCTGTCAAGGCCTTGGGGGCAGGCTCCTCCGTGCTGCTGGCAGGGCCCCCGCCCCTAACCCCGCGCCCGCGCCGCGGGGGCGGGGAAGGGGCAGGGGTGGGGTACCCTCCGGCGAGGACCGAGGGACGGCGGCCAAAGCAGCCTGTCCGTCCCTGAACCCTCAGTGCCCCATAGGCGCCAGCCTAACGGACGCCAGCGTACTTGTCTCTGCAAGCGCCCCCACCCCTGGGGCATTCCGGGCCTGCGCCACACCTCGCGGAGCCGCCCTCTCCCCTGACCCCTCCCCCTCGCGGACGCATTGCGTCCGCGAGGGGGAGGGGAACACCCTTTTCGGGCGGTGTCGGGCAGTCGAGCGCGCCGCGGCGCGCTCGACTGCC
>DYEI01000559.1 GCA_020725765.1 Anaerolinea sp.
CTCGATGGGCAAGGCCCTCGCCCTGCGAGCGAAGAAGGCTGTCCGCATTTGAACCCCGGGCCGACCCGGGGGAGGGGGCAACGGGGGTGGGGGCCCTGCCGGCAGCGCAAAAGAGCCTGCCCTCAAACCGAACTACACCCCCGGCAGGGCCGGCCCCACTATCATTGCGAGCCAGCCCGCAGGGCTGGCGAAACAATCCCGCCCGCGCTCAGCGCCTACCTCTCACTCCCCTCAGGCCCCTCAGGCTGCGGCGGCGCGATGGCGGTGCGCCGCTCCTGCATGGCCGCCGTGATCTGCCGCACCGTCTCCAGGAACTCGACCGGAATGACCCACTTGGACTGCGGATCCTCCGCCAGCCGCTCGATGGCCTCGATCCACTTGAGCGCCACAAAGTCTACGGTCGGCAGGCCCTCGCGTATGGCCGCCGCCTGCATCTTGATCTTGGCCAACTCGGCCTCGTACTCGCGGAGCAGGACCTCCTTCTTGCTCTGCGCCTCGATACGGGCAACCTCTGCGCGGCGGCGCGCCTTGCGGACGGCAAAGGCGCTATCCAGGCTCTCATCGGCCACGTGGATCACCTGTATCGAACAGCGGGTGACCGTCACGCCCCAGCGGCGCGTCTCCCTGTCCAGCAGGAAGCGCACCTTGGCGTTCAGGCGCGTCCGCGGCCGGGGGATGATCGTGTCGCCCGCCGGCGAGATGCCGATGAACTCGTCGCGCCAGCCGGTCTCGCCCATCACGTCGCGCAGGGTGGCGTGCGCCTGTGCCTCGGTGGCCTTCTTCCAGTCCTTCACCTCGTAGACGGCCTTGTAGATGGCCTGCTCGTCGGGAATCTCGCGGCCGTCCTCGAGCCGGCGGTCGATGCGGTAGCGCACCAGCATCTTTAGCTTGGGTTTGGCCGAGCTGCCGACCAGCACCTCGTCGGCGATGAACTCGAACTGCTGCTCCGAGGTCTCGACGGTGGCGCGGACGCGATCGAAGGGGTCGAGGAGCAGCGACGAGCCGGGATAGAGGATGCGGCTGAAGGCCCCGAGGCGCTCGACGACCTTGACCGTGCCCTCCTCGACCGTGACCATGGTGGCCCGGAACAGACGCACGGTGACCAGGATCGTCAGCGGCGCCACGAAGAAGGAGGCGATGAGCCCCAGCATGCCGAAGGTCAGAAAGGTGTACAGGAGCGCAATGGCGACCAGCACCACCAGGAGCACGATGGCGACGAAGAGCAGTCTGTTCGCCGTGTCAAAGTTGCGCATACCGGTCTCCTCGTGATCTCGCGTGTGGTGATGTGGCCCGCGGGCGAGGCCCATCCGCGCTCTCTGCACCGGGAGCGGACGGGATTGCTCGCACCACACGGGCGGGTACCAGGTCACCAGGGACCGACCGAAGGGTCAACCGGCGAGAAGGGGGTACCTCAAGAGACCAGGGAGAGCCCTTGTTGACAGATCGCGCAACCTGTGTCAGACTGAAACAGCGGAGTCTCTCCTTCACATTATAGCATATTGTTGCAGGGTTGGAAACAGCATGGGGGGATAGGGGCGCAGTTCAGTTTTGGGGCATCTCGCACTCTGCCAGCCGTCATCAGCCCCTCCC
>DYEI01000560.1 GCA_020725765.1 Anaerolinea sp.
ATTACCCACAAGCAGCCCGGGGCGGCCTAGGCGCCCGGGGCCTGCGCAGCATGTTGCGGAGCGCCCCCACCCCTGGCCCCTCCCCCTGGCGGATGCGTCGCATCCGCCAGGGGGAGGGGCCAGGGGTGGGGGCGCTCCGCAACATGCTGCGCAGGCCCCGGGCGCCTAGGCCGCCCCGGGCTGCTTGTGGGTAATGGAGAGCTCGGCGGCGGCGTTAGGGGTGGGGGTCCCCTCGATGGGCCAGGCCCTCGCCCTACGACCGAAAAAGCTGTTCGCCCCTGAAGTGCACAGGGCGAGGGGCTGGGCCTGTCCCAGAGTTGGACTACACCCCCAGCGCGCGGTCATACTCCCGGACGGGGGCAGGCTGCGACATGCCTCGGCCCAAGGCACGTCGCCGAAGCCTGCCCCCCGGAGCCAGGCACACTCCGGGACATTGGTCATGCGCCCCGAGATCGCGGGCGCATTGGTCGGCAGGGTATAGGGGCCACGCCCCCCTCTCATGCGTCCGGCCTGATCACGATCTTGATTCGCTCCGCCGACTCCATGGCCTTCATGGCCTCGCCGATCTCGCGCAGGGAGAAGGTGTGGGTGACGATGCGCTCGGGATGGACCCTGCCCTTGGCGATGAGGTCGAGCGCCTTGGTCATGACCCGGGGTGTGACGGAGAAGGAGGCGTCCATGCGCGTCTCCTGCCAGTGGATGTTCATGGGCGAGACCTCGATCTCCCCGGGGATGATGACGCCAAACATGTTGACGCGCGTGGCCTCGCGGGTGAGGTTGTAGGTGAGCTGTGCCGCCTCGAGGGTTCCGGCGGCCTCAAAGACGAGGTCCGGCCCCTCGGGCAGGAGCTCGTAGACACGCCGCCGAACGTCTTCCTCGCGGGCGTTGATGACGTGATCGACGCCCAGCTCGAGGGCCTTTTTCAGGCGGGAGGGGACGACGTCGACGACGACCGTCCGCCCTGCGCCGGCAGCGACGGCGACCTGCGCGAGGAGGAGCCCCATGGAGCCGGCGCCGAGGATGACGACGTCCTCCCCGAGCCGGAGCTGGGAGTACTCGATCATGCCCTTGTAGCAGCCAGCGAGGGGTTCGGTCAGGCAGGCGGCCTCAAAGGGGACGTGCTCCGGCTTGCGGTAGAGGATCTCCGTCGGAGCGGCCAGGTACTCCGCAAAGGCGCCATCCCAGACGATCTCCTGCCCGTCCCCGCCGAGGACGATGCCGTTCTTGCAGTGGTTGCTCATGCCCAGCCGGCACCATCGGCACTTGCCGCAGGTGATGACCGGGCTGATGACCACCTCGTCCCCGACCGACCAGCCCTCGACTTCGGGGCCAAGCTCGGCGATGACGCCCGCCATCTCGTGGCCCATGATCATGGGCGGCTGCCAGTTCATGCGCCGGCCAGTGTAGGCGGAATGGTCGGTCTGGCAGATGCCGCAGGCTTTGATCTGAACGAGGACCTGCCCCCGTCGGGGCACCGGGCGCGGCACATCGCGCAGCTCCAGCCTGCGGACTCCTTCGAGTACGGCTGCCAACATGGGTTGAGACTCCTTCGCTTCGGGGCTGTCCTTTCGGTGTGGTCGGTTGAGAGGGGATACCTTCCTGGCAGGATGTGGTGGGCAAGAGCATACCCACCCCTGAGGGAGCGTCCCCGATGGAGTCTACCACGAATGTCGGTGAGCTGCCAACATTGCATGAGCGTTCAGACTCCCATGATGGCGGCGCAGGCTGGCGCTGCGGTGCTCCTCCGCACGCCGCCTGAGCGCTTCAGGGGTGCGAAGGCAACCCCAATCACCGTCGCTCGGCCCTCGCCCGCGGGGAATCCAGAATGGGAGGGGGTGGAGTTTGGCCTTTTGAGGTCCTCGC
>DYEI01000561.1 GCA_020725765.1 Anaerolinea sp.
CTTCGCGCGCTAGAGGCGCCTGCGGCGCCAACCGTCCGCCTTCGCGGACGGGGCCCGTTCCCCGTCGACGAAGGTCGACGGTTGGCCTTCGGGCTGCCAGTAGGCAGCCCGAAGGCCCCCTAGCCCCGAATTCATTCGGTGGATTGCATGCGCCCTTTGCGCGGCATTCCGCAGAACATCCATGCGTCACATTAGGATGGGCGCCAGTACGCTGTCTCATGCCCCGTGATGCTGTGCAGCCCGACTTATGGGTAATGCATAGGCCGTCTGCGCGGCGGGGAAGGGGCACGGGGGGATGGAGCGCCTTCCGGCAAGGGCCAACGTTTCCTCAGCAAAATGCCAGGCCCCTGACCGGGGTCAGGGGCCTGGCGCAAGGGGCCTGTGCGATGGAGTGCTGACATCCGGGGCAGCGATGATGGCGGATTGTCGGGCCCGGTACCCAAGATCGATGAGGCCTTGTGCCCCAACGCTTGCGCCGCAGCCGCCTGGCATTCCGTACCCGGGAGGCGATGATCATGCGATGCGCGGTGACGAAGCTACAGCGTGCCGGGACGGGAGTGTGATGCTGGCCGGATGCCAGGCGGCCGAGCTGCGACGGAACGACAGTGACGGCGTTATACTCTCCTGCGGCCCTCCCCGATTGTGCCTGGCCCCTCGTTGACCTGATGGTGGCGCTCCCTACTGCGCCGCCGCTGCCAGATAGGACTCGCGGAACGCACTCCGCGCCCGCGTCAGCAGCGACTCGGTGGACTTGAACGTGCGACGCATGATGTGCGCGATGTCCTCGACCGGCAGCTCTTCCGCGTATTTGAGCACCAGCACCTGCCGGTAGTGCTCGGGGAGCGAGCGGAGCGTCTGATGCACTCGCTCCCGGTTCTCTTCGGACACGAGAACGTTGTCCGGCAGCGGAACGCCCTGCAGCGCGGTCTGCTGGCGCACCTCCTCGACCGAGCGCTGCTCGACCTGTGCCACTCGATACTCCCGACGGCGGAAATCCGCCGCCTTGTTCCAGGCGACCCCGCACAGCCAGCTGTAAAGGGTGCTATCCCCACGGTAGGAGCCGAGGGACTTGAGCGCCGCCAGCAGCGCGTCCTGCAGCACGTCCTGCGCATCCTCGTGGCTGCCACCCACCTGGCAGTACACAAACCGGTACAGCCGGGTAAAGTAGCGCTGGTAAAAGACCTCCAGGGCTTGCGGATCGCCGGCGGCTACCTTCTGCGCCAGCTCCAGGTCCGAGTAGTTGGTGTCCGACCGTCCCTGGACGCTCCCGCCGTGCGGGTCTGCTTCCGGCTGTGAAGGGCGGGGTGTAACCATGTTGGATCCTTCCTCCCGTCGCTCCTGCCCCGCAGGGAACGAGCGACCTGCGATGGCGGCTGCAATGCGATCCGGCCCCATTATAGCGTATGTTCTGACTGTTGGGAATGGGTCTAGACCTCGGAGGGGGCCAAAGTGCATAAAAATAACGTAAAGGAAGGGCGCAAAAGGCCTACCAGGGGCCGAATGGGGGAGTACGAAAGTACTACTCCTTCCGCCCGCGGATGCTCCATCTACGGCGCGGGCATGGCCACGACAATCAGCCGATGACTGTTACCAGTGTAGGGCCAGCAGGTGACGAGGGTGAGGCGCTCATCCTGCGTCGGGCCGATCCATCGGCCATTCTCGCGGCGCTCCTCTTCGGTCGCGCCGTACTCGCGGACGATCTCCTTATGGACGACCTCATACCGGAAGGACTGCTCCCCTACGTAGAGGATCACCTCGTCGCCAACCTGAAGCTCATCGAGATCTCGAAAGACCTGGGTGCCGATGTTGTTATGGCCAGAGATGACGGTATTGCCGGGACGCCCGGGGTAGGCTGAGCCCTCGTGGAATCCAGCCGCTTCGTCGGGCACCTCCCACTCCACCATCTCCTCGCCGTCGACGGAGGTGACGCTGTATCCTACCTGGACCACGGGGGCATAGAGTCCGATCGCGGGCGCCTCGATCCATGTCGGAGGACCGGTCGTGACCTCCTCGGTGGGCGCTTCCGTGGGGCCGGACGGAATGGCCTCGCCGGGCGCGGGGAGCAGCGACCTGGCGCCGGCGGTCCCCGGTGTGCTCTCCATCACCGCGCGTCTATCGGGTGGCGGGTCGCCCCTCACCACAAGAGCCAGAATGGAGATTGCCAGCGCCGTCCTGGCAGCCGACTCCAAGAACCTGAGCCGCAAGACTACTCAGCGCTCCCGTCACACGATCTCCCCGGCGCGACCGGCCTCTCGAGCCGGGCGGGGGCAAGCAGCTAGCTTAGCATCGGAGTGGAGGGCAGTCAAGCCCTTTGGGTAGCCCAAGTGTTCAGACTCGCGTTCAGCGCATGGGACGCAGCCAGGCTGCTGGGAGCTCTGCCCGTCGGGATCGGCTTTGCGCCGGCTCGTCGGAGAACTCTCTCCCCTGGTCCCTGCAGGGCCGGACAGGCTGCTCTAGCCGCCGTCCCTCGGCGCTTGCCGGAGGGTACCCCATCCCCTTGCCTCCTTCCCCGCCGCCTCCGCGGCGGGGAAGGAGGCGTCTTATGTTATGGAGGGGTGGAGTTTGGCCTTTTTAGGTCCTCGC
>DYEI01000562.1 GCA_020725765.1 Anaerolinea sp.
GGGCGCGGAGTGGCGCGGCGAAAGCCACCGTCACCTGGACTGTACCCCCAGAATCTGGCCGCTATCCCGCCGTGCCCAGGGCCATGCGTCGCAGGCGGCGCCAGATCTTGCGCGGCTGGGCGTACCGGCGCCAGAGGCGTCGCGCTTCCCGCTTGAGCTGATTGAGCGGCTTGCGCCGCTGGGATTCGGCCAGCGCCCACTGCAGGAAGGCGGGATCGTGCCCCTTGATCTTGACCTCTGTCGGGTTGCGGCGGTAGCTGTCGTGGTCGGTGATGAGGGACAGGTCGTGCTCCTGACAGTAGGTGAACAGGTCGCTGCCGGGGTGGGGGGTGTAGAAGGCCGGGCTGTAATAGTCGGGGTCGATCTCCTTGAGCATGGAGATTGTAGCCCGCATCTCGTCCTCGGTCTCGGTCGGCAGCCCCAGCATATAGTTGGCCCAGATGGCGATGCCATACTTGCGGCAAATCCTGGCCGCCTCCAGGTTCTGCCAGACCTTGGTCCCCTTGCGGATGAAGCGCAGCACCCGGTCCGAGCCGCTCTCAAAGCCGATGAGATAGCCTTTCAGGCCGGCTCTGGCCATCAGGGCAACCATGTCCTCGTTCTTGACGATGATGTCGGCCCGGCTCTGGCAGAAGAAGGGCTGGCGGAAGCCCGCGTCGCGGTAGGCGCGGCAGAACTCGATGACCCAGTCACGGTCTTCGGTGAGGCAGTCGTCGTGGAACATGAAGGAGTTGAAGTGGTACTGCTCCTGCAGCAGTCGCAGCTCGGTGATGACGTTCGGCACGCTGCGCCGGCGCACCCTGCGCCCAAAGATGTGACGCTCGGCCGGCTGGCAGTAGCTGCAGTTGTACATGCAGCCGCGGCCGGCGATGATGGTCACAAAGGGAGGTGGCAGCTCTGGGACAAAGGGCGCCTCGGGCGAATCCAGCCGGTAGCCCCAGCGGCGCCACTCGGCGAGGAACAGTTCGTGATCGGCGAAGGGAATCTCGTCGAGGTTGGGGGCCACGCCCGGCACCAGCCTCGAAACCTCCTCGCCGCGCATCCACCGGGTCACGGCATCGGGGAAGCTGATCTCTCCTTCGCCGGTGAAGACGTGGTCCACGAGGGGGCTCTCGAGCACCTCCCCGGGGCAGATGGTGGGGTGCGGCCCGCCGACGCAGGTGCGGATGCGGGGATCGACCTCGCGCACGATCTCGAGGGCCCGCATGGCGGGGTTATAGTCGGCGCTCATCATGCTGACGCCGACCACGTCCGGACGCCGCCGCTCGACCTCGGCGCGGAACGCGTCCCACCCCGGCAGGGCGCGCAGGTCGATGAGGTCCACCTCGGCGCCGACAGCACGCAGGCAGGGGGCGAGTATGGCGAGGCCGTGCCCGATCCAGCCGGAGTCCATCCCCTGCCCGAGGCTATCGAAGCCCTTGCCCCCGATGCCCGGATAGATGAGTGTGACCTTCATAGGCTTTCCCCTTTCGCCTGACTGGGGATACTGGCGGTATTATAGGGGGAGCGGGTGCGGGCGCCAAGTCGCGCCCGGGCGCAAGTCCTGGCCCGCACATTCGATAGACGCCTGTGGCGCCCGGCGGGTTCCCACCCGGATCCGCCCCGGCCCCCGGCTCAGGCTACAGAAGCGCAGAAAAGGAGGCCGAGAGGTTTGGAGTTCGGCCTTTCGGAGCGTATGCCGTTGTGCCGTTTAGGGGTGGCTGAGGTGACGTTCCGCCACGCTGTTCCCGGGGTTACCCTGCCGCAGGTGGACCCATGCATTACCTATGAGTCAGGCTGCAGAGGATCACGGGGCATGAGGCAGGGCCGTGGCGCCCATCCCAGCGGACCACCCGCCGTACCCACCGCTGCTCGGGACAC
>DYEI01000563.1 GCA_020725765.1 Anaerolinea sp.
AGGGGTGGGGGTCCCTCGATGGGCCATGCCCTCGCCCTGCGACCGAAGGAGGCTGTCCGCCCTTGAAGGGGACGCGGGTAGGGGCCAGCTCCGGCGATGGAGGGCCCGGCGGCGCTGACACACCCTGCGGCTATCGAGAACGCCTGGAGGATAGTCCCCATGAAACTCTCTGTCTTTACCGTGTGTATGCCCGAATACGACCTCAGGGAGACGGTCAATCTCCTCAGCCACCTCGGCTACGATGGCGTCGAGTGGCGAGTTCAGGAGGTCGACCCGGCCATGGCCGATCAGCCACCCTCCTTCTGGGGGAACAATCGTAGCACAGTGGACCTTTCGACCATCGTCGAGCAGGCGCCGGCACTGCGGGACCTGACCCGCAGCGCCGGCCTGAGCGTTTCGGCGCTGGCCACCTACCTCCCCTGCCACGATGAGGAGCGCGCCGAGCTGGTCATGGGCGCCGCCGCCATCCTTGGCGCACCAATGGTGCGCCTCGGGGTGCCACGGTACGACCGGACGCGCCCCTACAGTGAGCTGTATGCCGAGGCGCGCCGGGGGCTGGAGGCGGTCTCGCGCCTCGCAGCAGCGTACGGCGTCCGTGTGCTGGTCGAGATCCACATGGGCACCATCATCCCCTCCGCCGGGCTGGCCCATCGTCTGCTCGATGAGCTCGACCCCGATCTGGTCGGCGCCATCTATGACCCCGGGAACATGGTCTGCGAAGGCTATGAGGCGTGGCGCATGGGGATCGAGCTTCTGGGGCCGTACCTGGCGCACGTACACGTGAAGAACTATGCCTGGTACCCGCAGGACGAGGACGCCCTCGGCACCCTGCACTGGGCTCCCAGGCCGGCCCCACTCGCCCGGGGCATGGTCGACTGGGCCCAGGTGATCGCCGACCTGAAGGCAGTCGGCTACCAGGGATACCTCTCCGTGGAGGATTTCGATACGACGACGAATACCGCCGACAGGCTCGCCGCCGATATTGGCTATCTCAAGAGGCTCGGGGCCTAGCGCGGGGCGAATGCCCCGCGCTAGGCGCGATACGGCCTGTATCAGGGGATGTCCTCCTCCGCCGTGCGGCCGGCACTCCATGAGGCAACTCTTATCGCAGCACGCCCCCCGCGCGCGGCTGTTCCGCCCGCAAGCGCCCTGGGGGAGGGTGGGCGCCCATGGCCTGTATCGCATCTCGCGGAGGGAGCGCCCCTCCCCTGACCCCTCCCCCCTTCAGAAGCAGACAGGCTGCTTTGGCCGCCGTCCCTCGGCTCTTGCCGGAGGGTACCCCATCCCCCCATCACCCTTCCCCCCCGCCGAGGCGG
>DYEI01000048.1 GCA_020725765.1 Anaerolinea sp.
ACTATGGGACCCACGCGTACCACTCAGTCCCGAAATGCATCGACGATTGTGGGATATACCGGGTGCATCCAAGATGCTTCGCTGCCCGGGCTGCAGCCGGGTGTTTCGCTGGGCCACAGTCCGGCGCTACCCCGGGAGGCTGCCTGACCGCGAATCTGCTGACTGATCTTGGATGCACCCGATATACCCTGCTCTTTGACAGTGCTGCTGGCCGCGGCTAGAATGGTCTGAGGTCACGTCATCCGCCGAGGCGGGGTGCCGGCGGCGGGAGGGTTTCCGCCATGGACCGATTCGTGCTGGCGGATGAGCCCGGTCGGGGCGGTACGGGTGAGCCCGGGCAGGTAGTCGACTGGGAGAGCGCGCCCAGGTTTGTGGCGGACGCCATGCTGGGCAGGCTGGCGCGCTGGCTGCGCATCCTGGGCTACGACACGCTCTACGATCCTCGCAGCCACGATGATGAGCTTGTGCGCACGGCGCGGGCAGAGGGGCGCATCCTGCTGACCCGAGACACGGGGCTGGTCAGCCGCCGGGGTGTGCGTAGCCTGCTCGTTTCACACGACCATGTCGACGCGCAGTTGCGTCAGGTGTCGGCCGAGTTGGGCCTGCAGGCGCCCAATCCCTTCTCGCGCTGCCCGGTCTGCAATGAGCGGCTGGAGGCAGTGCCGAGGAGTTGGGCCTGGGGCTACGTGCCGCCATACACCTTCTGCACGCAGCAAGAGTTCAGGCTCTGCCCCGGGTGCAACCGATTCTACTGGCGCGGGACCCACTGGGAGCGTATGTGCTCGACCATAGGCAAGGAGGCACGAACTGGAGAGTAGTGAGCTGGCACGGCGCGTCGCCGACATCCTCGTCGACAAGCTTGCAGAGGATGTCGTCGTCCTGGACTTGCGTGGGACCACGATTGTGGCGGACTATTTCGTGATCACTACGGGGACGACGGAGCGCCAGTTGAACGCGCTGATCGATGCGCTGGTCGAAGGACTGCACGACGAAGGGGTTCAGCCCCTGAGGATCGAAGGGTCGCCAGAGTCCGGCTGGGTGCTCGTGGACTATGGGGACGTGATTGTGCACCTGTTTGCGCCGGAGCGGCGGTCCTACTATCGGCTGGAGCAGCTCTGGAGCGGAGCCAGGGTCGTCGTGCGCATAGCCTGAGAGGCTGCACAGGAAGGGCCCCATGAACCGAATAGCGGACTTTGCCCGGCTCGTGGCCGACAATGTCGAGCGCGTGATCGTGGGCAAGCGAGAGGCAATCGAGCTGCTGCTCGTCGCGCTCCTGTGTGATGGCCACGTCCTGATCGAGGACGTGCCGGGGGTCGGCAAGACGATGCTGGCGCGTGCCCTGGCCATATCCCTGGGAGGAACCTTCAAGCGCCTGCAGTGCACGCCAGACCTCTTGCCGAACGATGTGACGGGCGTGTCGGTGTACAACCAGAAGACGGGCGAGTTCGAGTTTCGGCCGGGGCCTGTGTTTGTGAACGTGCTCCTTGCCGATGAGCTCAACCGGGCAACGCCACGAACCCAGTCGGCGCTCCTCGAGTGCATGGGCGAGGCGCAGGTCACCGTCGACGGCGTGACTCATCCTCTGCCGCGGCCTTTCCTCGTCCTGGCCACTCAGAACCCGATCGAGTACGAGGGCACCTTTCCGCTTCCCGAGGCCCAACTCGATCGGTTTTTCATGCGTGTGCGCCTCGGATATCCGACGCAAGATGAGGAGCGCCAGATCGTGCAGAACCTGCGGCGAAGGCACCCGATCGAGAGCCTGACGCAGGTGGCGGATGGGCGTCAGGTGCCCGAGCTGCAGGCCGAAGTGTGGGAAGTGCACATTGACGACTCGGTGCAGGACTATATCCTGCGGCTGGTCCAGGCGACCCGCACGCATCCGGACCTCGCACTGGGTGCGAGCCCCCGTGGCACGCTCGCCCTCTCGAAGGCAGCGCAGGCCCTGGCCGCGATCCGTGGGCGCGACTTTGTGCTGCCGGACGACGTGAAGGTGCTGGCGGCGCCGGTGTTGGAGCACCGGCTGATCGTCTCACCCGAGAGCAGCCTGCGTGGCCGGACGGCAGCCTGGGTCATGGGCGACATCCTCCGGCAGACGGCCCTGGTGATCACAGAGCCGCCGTCCTGAAGGCGGCGGTGGAGGCAAAGTGTCGGGCCTGGCGAGCTTTGTCCTCGCGTTGCTGCTCCTGGCCGCGTTCCTGAGGGTCGACTTTTTCCACTATCTCTTCTATCTCACGGTGGGGATCGTCGTCCTCGGCCGCTGGTGGGCCCAGCGCGCGGCGCGTGCCGTCGCGTACCGCCGCGAGTACCCAGACCGGGTCTTCTGGGGGGAGCGCCCGGTCGTGCGCCTCGAGCTCTCCAACAGAGGGTTTCTGCCGGTCCTCTGGCTGCGCGTTCACGACAGCCTCCCGATCGAGCTGAGCAGCCCCAACTTTTATCATCGCGTCCTGTCGCTGCTGCCCCGCGAGCGGATGGTGCTCAGCTATCAGCTCGATTGCCGGCGTCGGGGCTATTACCGCCTCGGGCCGCTGTCGCTCGAGGCGGGCGATCTGCTCGGCACCACTCGCATCTCCCTCAGCCACGACGATGCCGCTACGGTGGTGGTGTATCCAAGGATTATCCCACTGACCCAACTCGGGCTGCCCTCGCGCACCCCCTACGGCTCAATGCGCAGCAGGCAGCGCATCTTTGAGGATCCCTCGCGGGTGCTAGGTGTGCGGGACTATGTCCCCGGCGATAGCCTCCGACACGTGGCGTGGAAGACGAGCGCCATCGTGGGGCGACTGCAGGTCAAGCGCTACCAACCGGCGATTGCCCTTGACACCACAATCCTTCTCGACCTCGACCGGGCGGACTACAGCCAGATGCGCGTGTACGTCGCGAGCGAGCTGGCGATCGTGCTGGCTGCGTCGCTGGCCAACTGGCTTGTCGAGCACCGGCAGGCCGTTGGACTGTGCACCAACGGCCGTGACCCCCTTGCGGAGGCCGGGCAGGCGAGCACACTGCTGAAGCCGCGCAAGGGGCGCGGCGCCCTCATGCGCATACTGGACCTGCTGGCCCGTATTCAGCTCACGGAAGGGCACGAGTTTCCGGCCCTCCTCCGGCGGCAGGCCGGTCAGCTGCCCTGGGGCTCGACGCTGGCGATTGTCACGGGGCGGGTGGGAGACGAGCTCTTCCCCGCACTGGCGGGCCTCCGTCGGGCGGGGTTCAGCGTGGTCCTCTACTCGGTCGACCCATCGACAGCCTTTGAGGCGATCCGCCGCCGGGCCATGCTTATCGGCGTGACTAGCCATGCAGTGTGGGACGAAGCCGACCTCGAGCACGGGGTGCTGGCAGTCAGGGGGCAGCCATGAGGCTCTTCCGGGCAGGGGAAGCCTTCCGTATCTTGATCGTGGCGGCGATGATGGCCTCCCTGGCATCGGCGGTGCTGGAGCTCGTGGCACGGGTGAACGCCGGATTCGACCCTGCGCCCCTCATGGTGTTGGTGCCTCTGGTCTGCCTCGAGGGCATTGCGACCGACCGGCTGGCGCGGCAGATCCCTGAGGGCTCCCTGAGGCTGCGGCTGCATCTGGTGGAGTGGGTCGTGATACTCGTCCTGCTGCGGCTGGCGCTGGTGCTGGCGCAGGGGTTCGATGCCCTGGAGGCGGCGGCCGGGCGCTGGGTGGCGCGTCCGGGCAGCCTGTTCGATGGAGGGCTTGTGGGCGGTGCGGCACTGCTCTTCATCGTCTGGTGGCTGGGGATCGCGATGTCGCGCGGGCTGGAGGCCCTCGGGCCGGAGGCCGAGGCCCCGCCGCCGAAGGACTCGGCGGCATACTATGCCTGGCTCACGCGCCCTCGCGCGGCGCAGCGCGCGGAGGCATGGGAGAACCTCGTTCGTCTGTTCCTGATCGGCGGGATGGTGGTGCTCGTGGCGAGCGGGCTCTCCCGGCTGGACGTGCAGGCGGCACTGAGCCTGCGCAACCCCGCCATCGCAGGCATTCTGGGAAACGTGCTCGCCTACTTTGTGCTGGGTTTTGTGCTGCTGGCACACGGGCATTACGCTGCTCTGCGGCAACGTTGGGAGCGTGAGGGCGTGCCGGTTATGGCGGCGCTGTCGAAGCGGTGGGCGGTGCTCGGGGTTGCCTTCTCGGCGGTCGTCGCGCTGCTGGCACTGCTCCTGCCGACAAGGCCCTCGCTGCGGCTGTTTGCGGCCGTGTATGACCTGCTATGGACGGTCCTGTACTATGTGTGGGTCGCAGTGATGGTCGTGCTGGCGCTGATAGGGTACCTCCTGTCGCTCCTTGCGAGGCTTATCGGCGCGGGGCCTGTCCCGTCCTCCGGGGAGGGAGTCGTCGTGCGGTTCCCGCCCCCGGAGCCCCAGGCGCCGGCTCAGAGGCTGGCCTGGTGGGAGGCGCTGCAGGGAGTCCTGCTCGGGGCGCTGATCGTGATGGCGGTGGGCTATGCCCTGCTGCGTTTTGTGCGCGAGCGCAGGGACCTCTGGGAAGAGCTGGCAGGCCGGCGAGGTCCGGTGGCGTGGTTGGCGAGGCTCCTGCGGGCGGTGTGGCGGTGGCTGGCCGGGGCAAGGGCGGGCATCGAGGTGCGGTGGCGGAGACTGGTGGCGCGCGCTCCGCAGACGGGGGCGACGGGGCGCGCGCGTCGTCCGAGGGCAGGGTTCCGCGCCACGACGCCCCGGCAGAAGGTGCGGCTGCTCTATCTGCTGGGGCTGGAGGAGATGGGGCAGGCCGGGCATCCGCGGGGACCCTCGGATACGCCCTACGAGTACGCGCGACGCTATGCGCCCGAGCTCGAGGAGGGTGGAGGCGAGCTCGAGCAACTCACTGAGGCGTTCGTGCAGGCGAGGTACAGCCGGCGTGAGTTCACTCCCGGCGAAGTGGGGCCGCTGCGCGGCGCGCTGCGGCGCCTGCGTGCCGTGTGCCGCCGCCTTGCGCAGCGCTTCTGATCCCCCGGATCGATGCGAGCTCTCGCAAGCAGCCCGCACACTGAGCCCATTCTGGGTGAGGCGCATTGGAGCGACCTGCGCCGTCAGCGCACCCGTGCTCTCCACAGTGCGAGCTGGGGGGCCGGTGGCGTCCGCCTGAGGCTCGAATGAGCCTGTCTGGAGGCGCGCAGCAGGGGCTGATGTCCGCTCCGCAGATTGCAGGCTCCGATGGGCGTGGAGCGCTGATGGCTCGTGGTGCGGCCCAATCCAGCCTGTGCGTGGAGCGCCATGCCTCTCGTCACCTGGCACATATGTTGCTAGCCCACATCGAGCGACCACAGGCTCGCCGTGGCGGTGCTGCCATCAGTCAATGGCGGGCAGTGCCCGGCGAGCCCGGTGCAGACTCGAGGAGGAGGGCTATGACCACTCGTGAGCAGATGGCCGAGGAGGCAGAGAGGACCGGGGAGAAGGTGAGGGAGCAGATGCGCCCCATGCAGGAGCAGCTGCAGCAGGGCGCCGAGAGCGTTCGCCAGAGCGTCGCCTCGGGCCTGCACACGGCAGCCGAGCGCATCCGTCAGCAGGGAGCTGGCATGGAGCGACCTGGCCTCGCGAGTCGCGTGGCCGAGCCACTCGATCGAGGGGCGCAGTATCTCGGCAGCCGGTCGCTGCCCCAGATCCGGGAGGATGTCGCGAGAACGGCGCGTGAGCATCCGCTGTGGACGGCGGTTGGGGTCTTTGCGGCTGCGTTTCTCCTTGGGCGCCTGCTGAGGCGGAGGTGAGAGCATGGAGGAGGTCCGGGAACGCTCCCTGACCGACCTGGTCGCAGAGATCATGCGCGATCTGCAGCGCCTGGTGCGCGATGAGGTGCGGCTGGCGCGCACGGAGATCTCGGAGAGCATTGCGGACGTGGCCATGGGGGCGGCAGCGTTGGGTGTCGCCGCTGTGATGGCCTTCCTGGGCGTGGCCTTCATCGGGGTGGCAGTCTTCTTTGCGTTGCTGTTGGCCCTGCCGGGGTGGGCGTCCGGCCTGCTGGTAGCCGCAGGGTTTTTCATCCTCGCGGCCATCGCGTTCTTTGTCGGGCGGTCGCAGCTCAAGATGTCGCGATTGCGCCCCGAGCAGACCATACGCTCTTTGGAGGAGGACAGGGAGTGGCTGGAGAGCCGTCTCAGATAAGGCGAGATATCGCGGAAACCCGCCGGGAGATCGACGTCCACCTCCAGGAACTGGGCGGGCGCGTGCGGCGGGGGCTGAACGTGAGCGAGCAGGCGCGTCGGAACCTGACCTATGTGCTCGGGGCGACCGTGCTCGCGGGGCTGGCCGCTGGTGTGTTCTTTGGCGGATTCCGGCGCCCGAAGCGACGCGCCAGGGTCACCGCCGAGCGGCTGCGCAGGGAGATCAGCAGCGACATTCCTTGAGCCCAGCTGGGCGGCCGGCGAGGAATCGGGCTGAATGGCGCCTCTTGGGGATAGCGACGCGCCTCCTCACACGCCGAGTGGCGGCCGCGGTGTGCTGCATTTCCGGATCACCCCCACCCCTGCCACTCTCCCAGGCAGGCGACTGGCGTCTGCCTGGGGTTCAGGGGCGGACAGGCTGCTTTAGCCGCCGTCCCTCGGCCCTTGCCGGAGGGTACCCCATCCCCCCGGCCCCCTTCCCCGCCGC
>DYEI01000564.1 GCA_020725765.1 Anaerolinea sp.
GGCAGGCGCCCGGCGCCTGCCTGGGGGAGGGGCAGGGGCGGGGGCACTCAGTTCCAGCACATCGCGGCTGCCGCTCGGCATGTCCCGAGCAGCGGTGTGTACGGCGGGTGGTGCGCTGGGACGGGCGCCAGGGCACTATCCCATGCACATGAGCCTGCCCCCACAGTGAACTATACCCCCCGCATCTGCGCCTCTTGACCGCCAATGCCCGATATCATACAATTTCGAAAAGATGGCGCAGAGAGCGCCCCGGCAACGAGGCCCCCACGGTGCGAGCCTGCTCCACCGGGCCGAGCTCCGCCATCGCGGTGTGCACGTCAGAAAGGATGACCCGGTGGCCAGCCGCCCCGCGCGCCCAGATGCACAGAATGAACTCGCGTCCTTCGTGCTGAGTGTCGTGCGCGCGTACCGACGCCGACCCGGATACCAGCTTCTGTCCGAGGACGAGTTCGTCGCCAGGCTTGCTTCCCGCGCCGGCCATCTTGCTGACCACGCCGGGTCCGCCACCGGCCCCTCACTCCTGGAACAGCTCTCCCTCCTCGCCCAGAGGATCTGTGCCGAGGCCCTCTTCGAGGCCTGCCGCAGCCCCAATCCACACGAGCAGAACCAGGGCTACACCCAGTTGGCCGCTTACCTCTACCGCCTCGGCTACAATGCCCTCAAGAGGCAGAATCGCCCCACGGACCTCGCCGAGGATTGCACCCAGGACGCACTCCGTCAGGTCTGGCAACACATCGATCGCTGCCGGGAGCCCGCCGCCTTTCTGAAATGGGCCGCGGTCATTGAGATGCGCATTCTGCAGCGGCGTCTCCGCTATGAGCGCGAGCACCTGCCCCTGCCCGAGGAGGATTGACGCTGATGCTCCAGGCCCCCGCCACGCCTGAGGATGAGGCCGAACGGAACGACCTTGTCGGGATACTCACCGAAGCCCTCGCCGCCCTCCCCGATGGCCGGCAGCAGCTGGTCCTCCTCTGGGGCTACCTCCTCGGACTCGATGACGGTGAGATCGCCGGGCGACTTGGCATCACCCGCAACCACGTGCATCAGCTCCGACACCGAGCCCTGAACAACCTGCGCAGAGATCGGACACTCTTGCAGCGACTCCGCGCCTACCTGGGCCGGGAATGACGACCTCCCGTAAGCCCGAAGCCGCCCGCTGCCTCTTATATGGATAGGGGGAGATGACCGACAATGCCGACTCCTGAGCGCCCGCAGCATACCGACAACCCGGGCTGCGAGGAGGTCGCACGGACCCTCGAGGCTGGGGCGGTACCCATGGACCCGGCGCGTCTGAGAGCAATTGCCAGCCACTGCCGACGCTGCCCTACCTGCTGGCGCCATCTCGCCGGCCTGGCCGAGGCGATCCTCTCTTTCCGGGAAGAGGTCACCTGCGCTGAGTGTGAGGCCGCCTGGCCAGCCCTGCTGGAGGCTCGGCGAGGACCGGGGCGCCATCGGGACCACCTGCGCCGTGCCAAAGCACACCTCTCCCGCTGCCAGGACTGCAACACGGCTTTTTTCACCCTCTCTCAGTTGCTCCAGCTCGAAGAGCAGGGCAGGCTAGAGGAACCGGTCTCTTACCCGCGCTTTGACCTGTCGTTCCTCGTGCCTACGCCGCTCTGGACTCCGGCAGCCGCAGCGGCCGGGGCAGCCCGCGAGGTCCGTGAGCTCGTGCGTGGCGCGGCCCTCCGGGCACGCGTGCTCGGGAGAGGGCTCGCCGCAGCCTTTACCGGGCTGCCAGCCGGGTTACGGCCGGTGCCCATCGCTGCCCAGGCGATCCGTGGTGGTCCTGTGGCGCGGGGCGAGCGCCTGGTGCTGGCCGACCCGGACGCCAACGTCTCCATCATCCTTTCCCTGCAGGGAGCAGGCAGGGGCCGATGCCACCTTGGCATCGAGGTGCGCGACCTGGATGCCGACTGCCCCCTGCAGGGGAGGGTCAGCCTGCGCGGCGGCTCGGGGGAGGAGATCACCCCCCTGAGCGAGGGCAGGGCCATATTCGCCGACCTGGGGCCGGCACACTACGTCCTGGACGTGCTCATCCCATCGCCGGGTGGCGTGGAGCGATGGTGGCGTCTGCCCATCTCCCTGGAGGTTGTGTGAGCGAGCTGTCGAAATGCGCCTCAGCGGGCAGCCAGAGCGCCCGGCGGGCCGTGCGGACCAGAGGCTCAAGATACGCGCCCGGGCGCGCTGCCGTCGGACGGGAACATGATGGAGGTAGCATCGGTGCAAAAGCCGGTCCTGCTTGAGATCTCCCACGTGGAGGATACCTATCGCTTCCGCCTGGAGCAGCCCGAACCGGGGGCAGCCGTCCGTCAGTACGCCACGCCCCCCATCTCCAGGGCCGATCAGCAGAGCCTCCGGCGGGCTGTCGAGCAGGCTGCACGCAGCCCCCTGAACCCCTTCTCGCTCGAGGAGCTTGGGCGACTCATGTACAACCTCCTGCTCCCTGCGGAGATCCAGGACTTCCTCCGCTGCCTCGACGCGCCGCTTCTCATCTCGACTGATGCGCCAGAGATACCCTGGGAGCTGTTCTACGAGGAAACAAGCAAGCAGTTCGTCGGGCTCAAGTGTGCAGTCGGCAGGCGCCTCGTCACCGACGCGGCCGTGTCTCCCCGCGCCGATGCCGCCACGGACACGCCGTTGGCCTTCCTCCTCATCGGCAACCCGCAGGGTGACCTCGACGGCGCGGACCGCGAGATCCAGTTGCTGAGCGAGCTCATCACGGCCAGTGGCGGCACAGTGCGAACCCTTCTCGGAAGCCGCGCCGGCCTCCTACCGGTTCAACTCGCGCTGCAGAGCGAGCAGAGCTACCTGGGTATCCACTATGCCGGTCACGCGGATCACGACAAGGCCTCGCGGCAGCACGCCCTGCTCCTTGCCGAGCGCACAAAGCTGACCGCCGACGCCATCCGCAAGCTCCTGCGTGGTCAGCCCTTCGTCTTCCTCAACGCCTGTGGCACCGACCAGCCCAGCCAGAGCGGCCGGCGGGCCGCGATCTCGTGGCAGGTCACCGAGGGGCTGGCTGCCGCCTTTGTCGCCGGGGGCGCCCGGGCGGTCCTCGCCACCCGCTGGGAGGTCGACGACCAGCGCTCCGCCGCGTTCGCCGCCCACTTTTACGAGGCGGCTCTCCTCGGCGTCCCCATCGGCGAGGCCCTGCGCCGGGCCAGGGTGCGGTGCCGCGAGGAGCAGAGCGACGACTCGACCTGGGCCGCCTTCGTCCTCTATGGGGACCCCTGCCAGCCCCTCGTCGACGTGTCTGTCTTTGGTGCCGACGGAGAGCTCCGACGGGCACGCTTCAGCCCGGATGTCAGCACGGCCCTCGACCTGCTGCCCGGGGAGGCCCAACAGTCGGGGTACGACTTTGTCGGCACGCCGCACCTTTTCATAGCCCTTGCCCGGATCGAGGGCGGCTGCACCCAGGACGCGCTGCGCCGCCTCGGCCGCCCGCCCCACGAGGTGTGCGAGCGGCTCCGCCGAGATATTCGCCGCGGACGGCCTGCGGCCAGCGCCCCGAGGCTGGCCAGGCCTTCGCTGTCGGAGCGAGTGCGGCGCATCCTGCAGGCTGCCAGCGACGCGGCCATCGCTGCCGGGTCAAGTCTCATTGGGGAGCGACACCTCCTCGAGGGATTCCTACGTGAGGCCGACGGCCCCACCGTCGAGAGCCTTCGCCGGCAGGGGATCGATCCAGAGCGCCTCCGCGCCATCCTCCACGGTGAGCCGGAGCCCGAAGGTGCGGTAGCCGTTGCCTCGTCCTCTGCCAGGGAGAAGAGGGCAGAGCTCACCTTCGCGCCCGATGCCCAGCAAGCGTTGACCGTTGCCCTTCAGGAGGCCTGCCGCACGGGCGCCAGCCTGATCGAGACCCCTCACCTCGTCATCGGTTTGACCAAGGTGCCGGGCGGGTACACCGCCGGCGCCCTCGGCCGGCAGGGTTTTGACCCCAAACGCGTTCGGGACGCGATCCGTGCTGCGCTGCGCCCCGCCGGCCCTCCGCGGGAGATGCCCGCGGCCATCACCCCCGAGCTCCTTGCGCCACGCGTGCAGCAGATCGTCGAGCTTGCCGCAGCCGAGGCGCGCGCGGCCGGTCACACGGCCATCGGCGAGCGGCACCTGCTGCTTGCCTTCCTCCAAACCGAGGGAAGCGCCACCGCCGAGTTCCTGCGCAGCCTGGGCATCGACCTGAAGGAGATGGCCGCTGCTGTGCGCCAGAGTCCCGAGGGGCCGCCCCAACCCAGCCCGACCCCGCTCCTCGACCGGCTGGGCCGCGACCTCACGCGCCTGGCTCGTGAGGGGCGCCTGAAGCCGGTGATCGGCCGCCGGAAGGAGATGGCGCGCATCGCGCAGGTCCTCGCCCGGTCCGACAAGAATACCCCCCTCCTCATCGGCGACGCCGGCGTCGGCAAGACGGCCATCGTGGAGGGTCTCGCCCAGCGGATCGCCGATGGCAGGGTGCCGCCACACCTGCAGGGCAAACGCATCGTCGAGCTGCAGGTGGCAGCCCTCGTCGCCGGCACCAAGTACCGCGGCGAGCTTGAGGAGCGCCTGGCACAGGTCCTGCGCGAGGCGACCCAGCCGGACGTCATCCTCTTTCTCGACGAGATTCACACCCTCGTCGGCGCCGGCCGCGGAGAGGGGACGACCCTTGACGCCGGCAACATCTTCAAGCCCGCGCTAGCCCGAGGCGAGATCCGCTGCATCGGCGCCACAACCCTCGCCGAGTTCCGCAAGACAATCGAGAAGGACGCCGCCCTTGAGCGGCGCTTCCAGCGCATCATGGTCGAGGAGCCCAGCCCCGGCGAGACTCTGGAGATCCTCCAGCAGACCCGCTCCCGCTACGAGAGCCACCACGGCGTGCGTCTCCTCGATGAGGCTCTCGAGGCCGCCGTCCGCATGTCTGTGGCCTACCTGCCCGACCGTCACCTCCCGGACAAGGCTTGCGACCTGATCGACGAGGCGTGCGTCCGCCTCCGCGTCGGGTCGGCCAGCCAGTGGCCGTCGGAGGCGCCCGGTGCCGAGTCGCCCGTCGTCGACGCCGAAGCCGTTGCCCGGGTCGTCGCAGAGTGGACCGGCATCCCCGTCGGGCGCCTGACCGAGCCCGAGCAGGAGCGGCTCCTCGGGCTCGAGGAGCTGCTCGGCCAGCGGGTCGTGGGTCAGGACGAGGCGGTGACCGCAGTGGCCGAAGCGGTGCGCCAGGCCCGGGCGGGACTCAAGCGCCCCCGGCGCCCCGTGGGGGTCTTTCTCTTCGTTGGCCCGACCGGCGTCGGCAAGACGGAGCTGGCCAGGGCCCTCGCCGAGGTGCTGTTCGGCTCACCGGAGGAGCTGATCCGCCTGGACATGTCGGAGTACCAGGAGCCGCATAGCGTGTCCAGGCTCGTGGGCGCTCCGCCAGGCTATGTCGGCTACGGCGAGGGCGGGCAGCTCACCGGCGCCCTGCGCCGCAAGCCCTACGCCGTGGTGCTGATGGACGAGATCGAGAAAGCGCACCCCAACGTCTTCGACCTCTTCCTCCAACTCTTCGACGAGGGGCACCTGACCGACTCACAGGGCCGTACAGCGAACGGGCGCAATGCCATATTCATTCTCACCTGCAACGTCGCCTCGGACGTCGTGCGGCGCCATACGATGGGCTTTGGCCGCGATAACCCCGAAACAGCACGTCAGGATGTCATGGATCGGCTGCGGCAGACCTTCCGGCCCGAGTTCCTGAATCGGCTGGATGAGGTCGTCGTTTTCCGTCCCCTCAGCCCGGAGCACGTGCGGGCCATCGCGCACCGCCACGCCGCGGAGCTCTCGGCGCGCCTGCAGGCGAGCCACGGCGTCACCCTGCAGGTAGGGGAGGAGGCCCTCGACCTGATCTGCCGCGCCGGGTACAGCGAGATGTACGGTGCCCGCCACCTGCAGCGCGCCTTCGAGCAGATGCTGACCAGGCCGCTGAGCACTCTCCTGCTGACGGGGCGCCGCGGCACCATCGTCGCCCGTGCTGAGGGAGACCGGGTGACACTTTCCTGGGAGGGATAGGCGAAGCCATGCCTCTCAAGCCGGAAGACAGGCTGCTCAAGCGCTTCCATATTGCATCCGTGCTGGGCCAGGGGGCCTTTGGGTGCACCTACCTGGCCTTCGACCAGCGCCTGCGCAGGCCCGTGGCCATCAAAGAGCTTCTGAGCCAGCACCTCGCCGACCAGAGCGCCCGCGAGCGCTTTGTCAACGAGGCGCGCGTCATGGGCCAGCTCGCGCACCCCAACATCGTCACCGTCTACGACCTGATCGAGGCCGACCCGGCCCAGCGCCTCGATGCCTACTACATCATTATGGAGTACCTCGACGGTGGCTCACTCGAGCACGCCATCCGCGAGGGCATGACCATTGAGCGGGCCATCGCAGTCGCCGTAGCGGTCTGTGCCGCCCTTGCCCGTGCGCACCAGCACGGCATCATCCACAGGGATATCAAGCCCGCCAACGTCCTCCTCAGCAAGGACGGTAACCTCATCAAGCTCGGCGACTTTGGTATTGCCCACCTGCCCGATGTGCACCAGACCGTCGGCGGTCATCCGGGGACGCTTGTCTACATGTCCCCCGAGCAGACGCGGAGCGGCCCCCAGGCCAGGCTCGATGGGCGCTCTGACCTGTACAGCACCGGCGCCATGCTCTACGAGATGCTCACCGGGCGCCTCTACCTGGACTTTTCCCGCTACGTCCGCCAGGCCAGCCTGGACTTTTTCGGTGCCAAAGGCCTGCCCCATGGGGCGGACCTCAGCCCCTTCCTCAAGCTCGAGCTCGAGATGGCGATCCAGCACGCAGTCTCCCAGGCCGTGAGTGAAGTAGCGCCGGAGGACCCCCGCCGACACAACCCGAACATACCTGCTTCTCTGGCCGAGGCGGTGCTCAAAGCGCTGGCCAAGGATCCCGGCGAGCGCTATGCCAGCGCCGAAGAGATGATCGAGGCCCTGCGGGCGATCAAGACCCGCAGGCTCGGGCAGACAACCACACCAGGGCGCCCGTCGCTCGAGCAGCACCTCGACGACCTGTTTGCCCGCTCCCGGGCCGCGACCGAGCGCGGTGAGCTGAGCGCAGCCCTCGAGCTCCTCGCGCAGGCTCACGACCTCGCCCCCGATAACCCCCGCGTCCATTGCGAGCTCGGCCTCCTCCAGGTCAGGCGCGGCGACTATCGCACCGCAGCCGAGCACTGGAAGGAGGTCATCGCCCTCGACCGAACCTATGCCCGCGCCTACCTGGAGCTCGCCCGCTGCTACAACCAGCTCGAGCTGTACGCGCGGGCCATTGAGGTGCAGGAAGAGGCCCTGCGTGCGGGCCTCGCCAGGAACGACGCCACCTTCTACGACTGCCTGTCGATGGCCTACTGGATGGCCAACCGGCCTGAAGAAGCGATCTGGGCCCTGGAGAAGGCCATCCAACTCGAGGATAGCCCCAAACGCCGCGCGCTCCTGCGGCAGTGGCGGCGCAAGACCGGCGGGACGTCGCGCACGCACTCGAGGGAGGACACCCGGTGAACGGACGCAAGCTGTCGCTCGCTGCGTTGGCTGCCTGGTTTGGCTTGTGGGCGGCCGCGGCGGCGCTTGCCGCCCGGCTGGCCGCCAGCAGGTACCCGCCGCTCATTCCCGTATGTCTGCTCCTCGCCATGGCCAACGCTGCAGCGGCTGCCGGCCTCGCCGGGTACCGAAAGTGGGGTCGTTGGGTCGCCACCGCCCTCGCCGGTCTGGGCCTGGCGGTCCCCCTTCTGGGAACGTTGGTCAATGCTGCGATCCTGTGGTTGCTCTGGCGCAAGGAGATCACCGCGGCCCTCAATGAGGCCGAGGCGGAGCGCCGGGCCCGCCTGCCCTGGCTGCGCGAGTATCGGGCTGAGACGCGCCTGTGCCTCGCGGCAATCGTCGTGCTCGCCATGCTCGACCTGGTGCTGTGGGCCCGGTATACAGCCAGCGCCGGAGCTCCGCGCACCGCTCGTACGCTCCCGGCGGCAACCGTCAGCAAGTCCCGCGTGCCCACCCGTGTGCCACCCACGCGCACTCCGCAGCCCACCCGCGTGCTCGCGACACTCCCTCCCAAGCCGACGCAAGCGCCTCAGCTAACGCGCGCACCCGCCGCCGCAGCCACAGTGACTCCCGATCGCAAGCCTGCTTCCCCACTCGACGGCTCCGCGTTGCTCAGCGACGACTTTTCAGGCCCGGTGTGTCTGGCGACCTTGAGCAACGATAAGGGCGAGATGGGCTGCGAGGATGGCGAGTTCAGCATGCTGACTGAACCGGCCGGTCTGATCCACAAGGCTGTGTACGATCTCGCGGTCACGAGCTACACCCTCGAGGCAGACGCCCGCGTGGTCGATGGTCCCGACCAGTGCTGTTACGGCCTCGTTTTCGGCTGGCAAGTGCCCGATGACTTTTACTACTTCTGGGTTTCCGCCGACGGGTACTACGCCCTTCAGAGACGCTCCGGTGGCCAATGGCAGATTGTCGTTCCCCTCGAAGCCTCAACCCATATCCGGCGGGGCAAGGCTGCCAACCATGTACGGATAGAGGTAGATAGGGGGAAGGTCACACTTTCGGTCAACGGCCACGAGCTGGCCACCGTCGCCCAGACCACTCAGGCGACGACCGGCAGGGTAGGCCTTGCCTCGGGAACCTGCTTGATGGAGACAGGCGTGCACGTGCACTTTGACAACGTGCAGGTGTACAGCCTGCCGGCGGCCACGTCGCTTGAGCCGGCCGCCGCGCCCCGCAAAGCTCCGGCCAGCCTCTCATCGGGCGCGCACGGCATTGCCAATCGCGCTGGCCTGGCCCGGGATGACACTCCCCTCCGCCTGGCAGGTGAGCGCTTGGAGATGGCCTTCTATGTGGGCCCGGAAGCGTGAGACCAGCAGAGGCTCTTCGATAGGGTAGGAGCGAAGCATGAGCACCGTTGGGACTGAGGCCAAGGCGGTCTCCAGACGCCACAGAACCTACCGCGCCATGGCGCAGACTGCGGCGCTTATGGCTGGGATCGGGGTCTACGGAGCGGCACGGTCCGTAGCCACGGCCGCTGTGACCGCCGTCCTGGCCTATATCGCCGGCGTCGAGCTGGCCAGCGTCCTCAGCCGTCGGCGGCGGGCGCTCCCGCTCTTGTGCTGGCTGTCTGCCGTGGCGGTCTTCCTCGCCTGCCTGGCCGCAGAGGTGGTCGTGCTCACCACCCTTCAGGTCCGCCCGGGATCGCTCGTCCTGCCCCTCGCCCTCGCCTCGTCCGGGGCTGCCGGATGGCTGGCCCATCGGGGCTTACGACACCTGGCCTGCCGGCGTGCCCCCTGGCTACCGTTCGAGGACCAGATCCACGCCACCATCATCGCTCCCGGCAGGCTCACGCCTGCCGAGGTGGCGATCCGACTGCAATGGCTGCGGCTCCGGCGCGCGTCGGCCCTGATCCCCGCCTATCGTCAGGCCCTGGAGCAGGCCCGCCGCACGCCGGCGGTTGCCAGTGCCGTCTACCGGGCCCTCGTGGAGGACCTGGCAGAAGTTGAGGGGCTGACGGCGGACCTGAGGCAGGTCCTGGGCCAGGCCTACCTGGGCCTGGGCGAGCTGGCACTGCAGCAGAACAGGCCGGCGGAGGCTCTGGCCCGCTTCCTCGAAGCCCAGAGATGGATCGCCCTGCCCCGCGCCGCCCTGCAGCACCTGGCGGGGTATTATGTCGAGCGCCAGGATGCCTCCGAGGAGGCGATTCACGCCTACCTGGCCTACCTCGAAGCGCGCCGACAGGAGCCCGCGGACCAGACCGCAGTCGCCTGCCGCAACCTCCTGAGGAGCCTGGTCCAGATCGACGAGGGTGCGAGCCGCTCCACCGCCGAAGGCGCTGCCGCTCTTGCCCGGCGCATCATCGGGGCGGACCCGACGACAGACTGGGCCCACTACTACCTGGGCGTCAGCCTGTACCTGCTGGGCGAGTATGGATACGCGGCCGAGGCCCTCGAGCGCGCGGCGGCGCTGAACCCCTCTCACGCCATGTCCGGCGTCTTTCTTGGCCGCACCCGCCTGGAGCGCGGCGAGGTGGCAGCGGCACTCGACGCCTTCCGCCGGGCCCTTGCCGCCGACCCTGCCTGCCAGCCGGCCCTCTACTGGCTTGGCCGGGCCCTCGTCGGCGAGGCTGAGACGCGTGCCGACACCGCCCTCGCACAGGAGGCCGTAGCCCTTCTGCAGCAGGCACACGGCCTGGCACCAGCGCAGGCGGAGGTGCTCTACTACCTGGGCCGGGCCCATGCGCTCACCGGCGCCAACGACGAGGCCGCCCGTGCCCTGGAGGGGGCCATCTCCCTCGATGCCAGCCAGGCGCCGTATCACTACCGGCTCGCCCTGGTCCAGGAGGCTCTGGGGTTGCCTCGGGCGGCGATGGTGTCGCTCGAGCGCTCCCTTGCCCTCGACCCCCAGCAAGCCGCCGCGTGGCAGCTCCTCGGCGACCTGAGCCTGGCCGCGGGCGACTATGCGCACGCCGAGGCCAGCTACACGCAGGCCCTCGCCCTCCTGCCTGCGGACGCGCACGCCCGCGAGGGGCTTGGCCGGAGCCTCTTCTATCAGGGCCGCTACGTTGAGGCCATCACGCAGCTCACCGGGGCGAGCCCACTGGGCCGGGAGGGCCTCTATGCGCTGGGCCGCGCCCAGGCGCTCACGGGCGATATGGTCGCTGCCTGTGCGAGCTATGAGCAGCATCTGGGAAGGTTCGGGCCCGACGCCGACGTCTCCTACTACCTCGGCTGCGCCCGTGCCCACCGGGGGGACTGGCCCGGAGCACTGGCAGCTCTCGACCAGGCCGCTACGCTCGCCCCAGAGCGGGCCGATATCCTGCTCCAGAGAGGCAACGTCCGCCTGCTGCAGGGCGAGCTGGCGCTGGCCAGGGAGGATCTGACCCACGCCCGCGCCCGGGCCCCGGAGAGTGCTGCAATCGCCTACGCCCTGGGCGTGTGCCTCGCGCGCCTCGGAGATGAAGGTGCAGCCACGGCCGAGCTGGAGCGGGCGGTAGAGCTCGATCCCTCCCATGCTGCGGCGCACCTCGGCCTCGGGCTCGCGCTCGAGCGGCGCAGGGAGCACGCCCGTGCTGCCGAGGCCTACCGGCAGGCGCTGGCCGCTGGCGCTAACCCGGCGCAGTTGCACCTGCGCCTCGGAGCAGTCACCGCTCGGCTCGGCGAGGCTGCGACCGCACTCGAGCACCTACTGGAAGCCCGGCGTCTGGGGGTCGAGGGAGACGAGCTGCGCTATCACCTTGGCTTCGCCCTCGCAACCCTCGGCCGCCATGAGGAGGCCATCGCGGAGTGGGAGGCGCTCCTCGAGACGCACCCCGACGACCGCGCCCTCGCCCTCGATATCGCCCGCTCCCAGTACCTGCTCGGCTGCCAGCACTTCGAGGCGGGCGCTTACGAGCAATCGATCGCCGCCTGGGGCCGCTGTCAGGACATCTGGGGCGACGATCCATCGCTGGTCGCCGGCCTGGCCGAGGCCTGGTTCCGCCTGGGCGTTGAGAGCCTGGCCCGCGGAGAGCGAGAGATGGGCCGAGCATCGCTGCAGCGCTCTTTGTCGCTCGGCCAGGATGCAGAGCGCGTCCACTACTACCTTGGCCTCGGCGCCCTCGCCGCCGAGGAGTGGGGCACCGCCCTGGAGGAGCTCGCGCCGCTGGCGCAGGCACACCCGGAGGGCGCCCGCTACCAGTACCACCTGGGCCTGGCCTTGCTCAACGCGGGCAGGCCCGAGGAGGCGGTGCCCGTGCTCCAGCAGGCCCTGGCCGGGGAGGGATCGGCCGAGTACGCCCTGGGAGCCCAACTGGCCCTGGCCGGGGCTCACGTCCGGGCCGCGCGCTGGGCCGAGGCCGCCGCGCTCTACCGCGCCGTGCTGACCGGAGAGAGTCCGCCACGGGCGGACCGCAAGGCTGCTGCCCGTCAGACAGAGCCTGACGAGGCCGCGGAGGACGCATGAGGAGCATTGGCATCCACTTCGGCGAACACAACCTCGTCATGGCTGGGGCTCCGAATGGCAAGCCCCGGGTCATCCCCAACCGCGAGGGCGAGACGCACACGCCATCAGCCGTGGCCATCGGCCCGATCGGCGAGTTGCTCGTGGGCAGGACCGCCTGCGAGCGGAGCGCCTCGGTGCCCGACAGCGCCGTCTCCAACCTCAGGGGCCTGCTGGCGCGCCAGGAGGCAGTGCTGCTGGAAGGCCGGCCCTTCACGCCAGCTGAGCTGGCGGGCCTGCTCCTGTGCAGGCAGAGAGAGGACGCGGAGAGCCTCTTTGGCGAGCCGGTCCGCAGTGCCGTCCTCACCGTGCCCGGGATCTACCCGGCGGAAGGCGCAGCAGCCCTCGAGGCAGCGGCCTGCCTCGCCGGCCTTTCGGCGCTGCAGCTCATCCCCGAGCCGATTGCCGCCTGCCTGGCCTACAGGTCGGCGTTTGGCGGACGCGAGACCGTGCTCGTCTATCACCTGACAAGCGCCGGAGTGGCGGCCTCGGTCCTGCGGCATGCGGATGGGGCGATCCGGCTGCTGGCCCATGCCGACTCGTCGGTCCTGAGCGGCGACGCGATGACCGACGCCCTGCTCGAGCTCCTGACTGAGGTCATCGGCACCATGCCCCTGGGCGGTTCCGACGACCAGGAGGCCGCCCGCAGGGCCTCGCTCCGCCGGATCGCCGAGGAGGTCAAGATCCACTTCAGCGCGCCGCGCTCCGGAAGCGGAATGTCGACGCCCATCGATCCGGATTCCGGCTATCTCGGCGAGGTCTCTGCCGAGCAGTACGAGGCGCGCATCCGCCCCATGGTCGAGGAAAGCATCGCCCTCGCCCGCAAGGTGATCGGCCTGGCCGGGCTTACCCCGGATGCGATCGACTGGGTGATCCCCGTCGGCGCTGCCACGCGGACGCCCCTTGTCGGTCGCGCCCTCGCCGGCGTGAGTCGCCGTGAGAGGCTGCTGACGAGCATCGACCCCAGCTGCTGCCTCGCCCTGGGCGCCGCCGCCCATGCCGCGCTCCTTGTGCAAGAGGCCGCCAGGCCACTGTGGCATGCCCGCCTGTGCGGTGTGCTGGGGCACCGGGTGTCGAACCTGAAATCGCAGGCGCAGGCAGCGGCAGCTACCGTCCCTGAGGTTGTTGACCGCTGCTCCCACGAGGGCTGCGAGGCCCCGGCCACCTGCCGCTGCGACATCTGCGGGCGCCCGTGCTGCTCGCGGCACGGCGCCGGCGGACGCTGTGTGGATTGCCTCGCCACTCTCACGGCCGCGATGGTCGGCTGTTACGAGAAGATGGGGCGTCTGCACGAGGCCGCGACGGCGCTGGAGGGGCTGGCCATCCATCCTGCCCGTTACCATCTCGGCCGCATCCGCGCTCTCGAGGGGCAGCTCGAGTCAGCCCTGGTCGAGCTGGAGTCGGCCCTGACCGCCTCTCCCGTTGCCGACGACGCGCGCCGGGCGACGGCACGTGTCCTCTCGGCCCGCGCCGCGCAGCACGCGGCGGCGGGCGAACACGTCGCTGCCGCCGATGACCTGCGCCGCGCTCTGGAGCTCGACCCCAGCCTCCCCGGGATACGGCGATACCTGACCATCCTCGAGAATCTGAGCGCCTTTGCCTACATCCAGCGCGGAGAGCCCGGCCGCGCTCTCGCCGCCTGGGAAGAAGAGCAGCAACGGTCGCCGGATAGCTATCGCCTTGCCCACAACCTGGCCATCCTCTACTACCGCCTGGCCTGCGAGCGCGAGGAGGCCGGCGACCCGGCCGCCGATGAGGCGTGGCGCAAGGCCATCGCCCACTGGACGCTGGTCGCGCACACACCGGCCTTTTGGGAGGAGTGGCTCGCGGAGCGGGCGGCCTGCGTGGGCGATATCCCCGAGTCGGCGGCCGAAGAGCTGCAGCGGCACCTTCTGAGCTCGCTGCGCTCGGACCTGCAGGAATACCACAGCCGATATCTCCAGGCTGGCCGCCCCGCTGACGCGGCAAGGCATCGCGAGTACCAGGTCCTGCTCGCGCTCGAGTGTCGGGCCGCGGCGGTGCTCCGCGCCGTGCTCGAGGCCACAGGTCACGATCGAGCCGGGCAGGATGTGCCCTTCTGCTGCGGGCCGCTCATGCTGGGCTATCTCGAGCGCTCCGCCAGGGGCCGCCAGATCGTGGACGGGATCAGGGCGTTCTGTGCCCGGGTGCGCGCGGGCGATGGCTCCGAGGCCCTGCAGGCGAGCGTACGGGCCACCCTCGCCGCCCAGAGGGACGCGCAGCCTCCGGACGTCTACCTCTTCTCGCCTCTCGGCCGCATCCACATCCTGCTCGAGGAGAGTTGGGTCGACCAGGCAATTGCCGAGCTCGAGCGACTGCTTGCGGCGGCTCCGGGCAACCAGGAGGCGACCTCGCTCATCGTCGCAGCCCTCGCCCGCAAGGGGGAGGACCTCATCGGGGCCGAGCAGTACGAGGACGCCCTCAGGGTGCTGGAGCGTGCACTGGGGTACGGGCGCGACGCGGAGGCGGTTCGCCGCCTCATCTCAGCCGCCTGCACCAGGCGTGCGCACCAGCTCTCGCAGGAGAAGCGCGTCGAGCAGGCCATCGCCGTGCTCGAGCGAGGCCTGTACCTCGCCCCACAGGATGCCGAGATCAAGAGCAACCTCTGCGCCTGCTACTGTGAGCAAGGCCGCCTGCTCAACAACGATGACAAGTACGAGGCGGCCATCAAGATGCTCGAGCGAGCGCTCCAGGTCGATAGCGAGAGCGCTCAGGCACGCCATATCCTGCAGGTCGCGCTGCTCAACCGGGCAGCGCAGATAGCGAGCGGGAGCAGCTACCGCCGATACGATCAGGCGCTGCGGCTGGTAGAGCGGGCAATGGAGCTAGGGGACCTCTCTCCGGACCACCGCCGCTTCGTCGCCCACCTCTACAACCAGCGCGGCGTCGAGAGCTGGAATAGTGGCAACCGCTTTGCAGCGCGAGGTGACTTTGAGCAGGCGTACAGGCTTGACCCGGCAAACCCCGTCATCCGACAGAACCTCATCAACGCCGGGGGCGTTCCCAGCCTGGACGGAGCGACCCTCCAGGACATCCTTCGGAACCTTCAGCAGAAGCGCCACTGAACGGCAGGAGAGCCAGAGCCATGCCCTATCCAAAAGAATCGCCCTACGACCTCCTGGAGATCTCGCCCACGGCGACGGCGCGCGATATCGTCGCCGCCTATCCCAGGGCCCTGGCGGCAAAGCGCCAGCGCGCCAGCGAGGTGCAGCACGCCTTCAACGAGTTGCGAAACCCCAGGCGACGCCTCGAGCACGACCTCCTGCTCTTCTGCAGCCTCGGGGGCAGCGCCGATGTGGAGCAGTTCTCCAGCGACTATGGGCGCGTCAGCCTGCCGACCCTCACGGCAGAGCCGGTGCCTGTCGGCCCGGCCCTCACCGATCTGGCCATGGGCCGGTACAGGCGCGACTATCGGCACCCGCCGCGCCGGAAGGTCAGGCTCACGGCAAGAGCACGGTACGCGAACCCCGCCTGGGACCTGTTGCCGGTAATGCTGGATCGATAGCCTGTACGCGCAGCGCCCATCGGACCCCGATAACCGGGTTCAGCGCTTCGCGTCCGCCTGGTGCAGAACTGAACAGGAGCAGCACACCACACCGATGGACGAGCCACAGCCACTGCTGGACGATCCCTGGGCTACCCTCCCCGAGGTCCTCGCCGCCGATCCGGCCGCCGCCATGGTCCAGCTAATGCGCCGCTGCGGCCGGCTCGAGAGCCGCCTCGAGGAGAGCGAGCGCACCGCCCACGACACGGCTCGGAGCCTGCTGCGTGCGCTCCTCGACATCGTCGACGACCTCGATCGCATCCTGACGCAACAGCCGGTGCGCAGCGTTGAGCTCGTGCGCAAAAAGCTCCTTCGGCTGCTGGAGAGGCAGGGCGTGACCGCTATCGGGGTGCTTGGTCAGCCCTTCGACCCCGCACTCGCGGAAGCCACCGGGGAGGAGGAGCGTGACGATCTCCCCGACGAGACCGTCATTCAGGAGGTCGTCACCGGGTACCGCTGGCGCGGCGAGGTGCTCCGCCCCGCCGTCGTCATCGTCAGCAGGCGCGCAGCTGCCGCCGCAATCGATGCGCCGCAATGAAAGGATCCAGAGGCTGGCAGTGCTGTTTCCCAAAGCGAACGCTTACGGCGGGAGCGCGGCTCCCATGGGGCAGTCGGCAGGGTGCGCAACGCGCGCCGGACTCCCGCAAGAGTGTGGGGATGCCCGCCACGAGTGAAAGGAGAACACCATGACACGCTCCATCGGCATCGACTTTGGCACCTGCAACTCGGCCATGGCGTACATGCACCGTGGCGAGCCCCGGGTCATCCTCAACCTGCAGAATATGGATGTGACGCCCTCGGCCGTCAGCCTCGGCAAGCGCGGCGAGCTGCTGGTCGGCAAAGAGGCGCGAAACCGGGCCATCCTCGAGCCTGAGAACACCATCCTCTCCATCAAACGCAAGATCGGCTCCGACGAGCGCATCACCTTCAACGGCCGGACCTACACCCCTACCGAGATCGCCGCCCTCATCCTCCGCAAGATGAAGAGGGATGCCGAGCTGCGCCTCGGCGAGCCGGTCGGCAGGGCGGTGATCACGGTACCCGCTTACTACGGCGAGCGCGCCGCCGCGGCAACCCGCGAGGCCGGGCGCCTTGCCGGGTTCACCGTCCTGCGCATGATCAACGAGCCGATGGCCGCCTCGCTCGCCTACGGCCTCGACCGCGCGCCCGAGGCTGCCAAAACCATCCTCGTCTACGACCTCGGCGCCGGCACCTTCGACATCTCCATCGTCATGCTCGTGCAGGGGGCCTTCGCCGTCATGGGCCACCTCGGCGACACTCACCTCGGCGGCGACGACTTTGACCAGCTGATCATGGACTACCTGCTCGGCCTCGTCCGCACCGAGCATGGCGTCGACCTCAGCCAGGACCGCCGGGCCCTGCAAAAGCTGCGCGCTGCTGCCGAGGAAGCCAAGATCACCCTCTCCAGCCAGTCCTACGCCGAAATAGTCCTCCCTGCCATCGCCCCGGGCGTTGACCTCGAGACAGAGCTCAGCCGCAGCGAGTACGAGGGGTGGATCCGCCCCTTTGTGGAGCGCACCGTCGAGCTCGTGCGCCAGGCCATACACGAAGCCGATATGGCCCTCGACATGGTCGACCATATGCTCCTCGTCGGCGGGCCGACCTACACGCCGCTGGTGCAGGGCGTGCTGGAGTCGCTGGTAGGCCGGGAGCGGCTGCTCCGTCGGGTGAACCCGATGCTCTGCGTGGCCATGGGCGCCGCCATACAGACAGGGCTCGTCACCGAGATCGACTGCCCCAACCCCAAGTGCAACCAGAAGAACCCCATCGATGCCGAGGTCTGCTCCGCCTGCGGCCGCTCGCTCGTTGGCGACCAGAAGGTCGATTGCCCGGCCTGCTTCATGCCCAACGACATCGACCGTCGCTCCTGCTGGAAGTGCGGCACCACACTGGCCGGCGCAACTCCGCCCCGGCGGGCGGCAGCAGCCACATGGACCTGCCAGGAGTGCGGCAAGCCCAACCCGAGCGACCTCGCAGCGTGTAGCGTCTGCCAGGCGCCCCGTGACCGCGGCGGCCTGCGCTGCCCGAGTCCAGAGTGCGGCTATGTGAACGAGCCCGGCGCCCGCAGTTGCGCCCGCTGCGGGGCCGACCTGGTTCGCGACGTCCTCGACGTCACCGCCAAAGACCTCGGTGTCGAGCTGCACGATGGGCGTATGTCCGCGATCATCCCCAAAGGCACCGGCTTCCCAACCGCCAGGCCCACCACCAGGGTCTACTACACCGTCGCCGACAGTCAGCGGCAGCTCGAGGTCGCCATCTATGAGGGCGAGAACCCCCAGGCCAACCGCAACGACTACTGCGGCGTCGTCGCCATGGACCTGCCGCCCGGGCTTCCCAAGGGCACTCCGGTCGCCATATCCTTCGACCTCGACGCCAGCCGCACCATCTACGTCACCGTCCAGCTCCAGGATGGCTCCGGCAGGCAGGTGCAGGCGCGCATCCGCCGCACCACCATGCCGGCCGACATGAGGAAAGAGCTGGAGCAGATGCAGCGGCAGGCGGAAAAGCTGCTCGAAGAGGCACAGGAGGCCCTCGACGACGCCGACCGGAGGAACCTCGAAAGCCTCCGCAGCGAAGTCGCCGAGGCGATGGACTCGGGCGACTCGGCCCGGGCCGAACAGGCCCTTCCCGGCTGGAAGGAGTGCCTCGCCGCTGCCCAGCGCAAGGCCGACACGCTCGACGAGATCCAGCACGTGCTCGCCCGCGCCTCGTGGGTGGTCGGGGTCGTGCGGGAGTACATGGAGAAGGAAAAGGCCGACGCCATCGCCCGCATGGTCGCCGAGGTCGAGGCCGCCCTCGGCAAGCGTCGGGTCGAGGAGGCCGCGCAAAAGGCCCGTGCGCTGAGCCAGTACATGGACGGTCTCGGCGGCGCCATCAACCTCATCACCTACTGCCAGTACGCCTCCGCCCATCCCAGCGTGCCGCCTGCGCTGCAGAGCCGCCTCGCCGGCGCTCTCGCCGAGCTCAAGCGGGCCTTTCAGTCCAACAACCGGCAGCTCCTGGAGCGAAAGATCGGCGAGCTCGGCCAACTGCTGGATGAGGCCGCCCGGTACCTGAACGTCAGGCCCGAGGATATGGCCTCGGGCATCACCGACACCAAGCACTGAGATGGGGGAGTCATGCAGCAAAGGACAATCCTCTGCCCCACCTGCGGCGTGCCGCCGAGGCCGGGGACAACGATCTGCCCCCAATGTAAGGAGGACCTGGCGGCCCTGATCCAGCTTCAGAGGCTGCCGGCCATCTACTACAACGAGGGCGTGCGCCTCGCCAGCGAGGGACAGGTCGATGCCGCCATAGCCCGGCTGCTCCTCGCGGTTGGCCGCGACCCCTCGCTCATCGCACCCTATGCCATGCTTGCACGCCTCTATGCCCAGAAGCGGCTGTGGCAGGAGGCGGCCTCCTGGTGGCGTGAGGTGCTGGCCCGCGAGCCCGAGAATGCCGCGGCCCAAGCGGGCCTCGCCACGGCACTGCGGCGGGAGGCGGCCCGCCGGCGGGAGCGATGGGCCATCCCCCTCGGAGCGTTCCTGGCGGGGGCCATCCTCATCGCCGTGCCGGCCAGCGCCCGGCTGCTGCGTCCGCTTCCAGAGCCGACGCGGCCGCCCATCGTGGCCATCGCGCCCACCCTGCAGCCCACCGCCACGCCACCACCGACGGCTGTGCCCACCGCTCCGCCATCACCCACACCGGCCCCCTCGCCTACGCCGCTCGCGGACCTGTCTTCAGCCGTTGCTCAAGCCCTCCGGCGCGAGCACGAGGCCCTCGCCGGCCTCACGGTGACACAGGATGGCCTCGGCATCCGTCTGGCCGGGGAGGTGCCGGCCTTGCACCTGAAGTACCGGGCCGAGGGGGCCGTCCGCGGGGTCAGCGGCGTGAGCTGGGTCGACACGAGCGAGGTGCGGCTCGCGCCCTATGTCGTGCAGCCGGGCGACTCCCTGAGCCGCATCGCCCGGCGCCTCTATGGGGACATGGAGCAGTGGCAGGCCATCGCCGAGGCCAACCACCTGCCCGATCCGAACCTCATCCTGCCCGGGCAGGTGCTCACACTGCCGTGAGGGGTGAGGGGCGCTGTCATCGTGAGCCCGCCCGCACGGCCGGCGAAGCAATCCCCAACACAATCCCCAACACAGAGGGCGGAATTGCTTCGCCAGCCCTGCGGGCTGGCTCGCAATAACAGCGTGCCGGGCAGACCCCCATTTCTCCATCAGGTGCACATGAGCGGTCCGTCGGCAGAGCTTCCTGTCGGAGGCGGCAGACAGAGCGCCGCCTGGCAGTGGAATGGGCGTGACCAGATTGCGGGACCCTCACGGACCACTCAGGCCCGAAACGCACCGACGATTGTGGGATATGCCCCCATTGTGTGGCGCTTGCCATGGGGGCCGATCTCTGCTATAATGGGGGCCGTTCGGGGCGTAGCGCAGCCCGGTAGCGCACTTGAATGGGGTTCAAGTGGTCGGAGGTTCAAATCCTCTCGCCCCGACAGCAAGCCCTCAGCCGCAAAGGTGCTGAGGGCTTTTCTGTGCATCGTGGCTTGGCCCATCGCCCGGAGCCTTTTCGGCCCGTGGTGCGCGTGCTCCCGCCATGGTGCCCCGAGCCAGCGGTGTGACGGGCTTTTCGCCGACCGTCATTTTCCTACCGAGGGTGCAAGATGCCGCGGCGCTTCAAACTGTTCCCGCGCTACAGGAAACCCAGCGTGAATGAGCTCCTGGGCATCACCCAGGCGAGACGTAGGGTCAGCCGCAAGCTGGGGCTTGCGACCCTCAGGGATCCCCGCACGCCGATCAGGAATCTCGAGCGTCGGATGAAGCGGCGCGCGGGATACTACTCGGAGCCCATGAAGGCCGCGAGGAGGATGGGGCTCTTGACGCGCGGGGGCTCTGGGTGCCTGGTCGCCGCCCTGGTGCTCACCAGCGGCGTGATGGCGACCCTCCTCTGTCTGCTTGCCTGAGGCATCGTGAAACGCGCGGAGGGCGATGGCGCGGACGTCAGACCTGGCGACAGCCCGCCAGAGGCGTCGACAGGGACTGCATTGCCGACGGGCCTTTTGGCTCTCGGAAGAGCTCGCTCATCGATGCTGACAGACGCCGTCTCGAGCGAAGCCATGGCCCTGCGATGAGCTAACTGCAGAAGACGCTCTCCACTGGCACCGGTCGCGGACGAGCAGAGTCCAGAGTGAGCCAACCCGGGAGTCTCGCCACACCGAGCCACCGGCGTGATGCTCCGGGTTAGCCCCTGGCAGGCAAACGCTGGATTCTACCTGCCTGAGCGGCGGTCCTCGAAGCCGCGCAGGAGCCGGACGAGGGCGATGCCGGTGATCGCCCCGACGACGAGGCCCATGACCCAGCCGCTGACCAGACCCGCGGCGATGTAGGCGATCGTGGGGCTGCTGTCCGGCACAAGGGCCACAGCCGCGATGGGGACGGTCAGCCCGGCGGCCCACGCCGCAGCGTTGGCGAGTATCCACCACCCGGCTCGCGGCACGTGGTGTCGCAGCGTGAGCCACTGGGCGAAACCGATCGAGACGAGCAGCAGGAGCGCCGCCAGCACTGCTGCCGGAAGGATCGTCCCGAACGAGGCGCCGAGGTCCGAGAGGGTGCTGGGCAGGAGTCCCAGAACATAGGCGATGCCAGCGGCGACCGCCGTCGGCAGCACCCAGGCGCGTGCGGCTATGGCCGGCAGGGCGCGGCGCAGGATCAGCCACTGGGCATAGCCCAGCGCGGCCCCCTCGACGACGCCGGCGAGGGCCAGCAGCGCCAGCGTGGCCAGCGCCCGGGGGACGGGGGAGAGTCCCACAAGCGCCCGGACTGCCACCGGGCCGACGGCCGCGGGCACGGCAAAGCCGACAAACTCACCGGCTGCCGTGGCGAGAGTCCAGCGCCACCAGAGCCGGCAACCGGAGAGCTGATCCGCACGTCGAGACATCCCTGCCATCCTCCTCTGGGGTGACTGCCGCGAGCGGGGAGCCCGCCGGATAGGGCCCGCCGGGCGGTCATAGAAGCCATCTGCATAGAGCCGAGTCTAGGCTGGGAGCGGACTCTCCAGCTCTTCCCCTCGGGCGATGGGCAGCGAGAAGGAGAAGGTGCTGCCGACATTCAGTTCGCTGCGCGCCCAGATCTCCCCGCCGTGCGCCTCGACGAGCAGTCGCGTGACATAAAGGCCAAGTCCAAGCCCCTCGCGGCCCTCGCGGGCAGTGCGCGCCCGGTAGTAGCGCTTGAAGAGGTGAGGCACCTCGTCCGGAGCAATACCCGGGCCCCGGTCGGTGATAGAGGTCACGACGTGCCCTGCCCGCTCGCGAAAGCTCACGGTGACCGCTGTTTCAGGGTCGGAGTACTTTAGGGCGTTGGAGAGCAGGTTGTCGAAGATGCGCTCGAGCCGGTCCGCGTCGGCGAGGACGGGGGGCAGCGGCTCCGTTGGCTCCATGCGGATGCGATCGGCCTCCATCGTCGTGGCCCGCTCGCGCAAATACTCCTGCAGGAAGGCCGGAAGGTCGATGGGCCGGCGGCTCAGCCTGAGCTGGCCGTGCTCGGAGCGTGCCGAGTCGACGAGGTCGCCGATCATGGTGTTCATGCGTCGGGCGCTGCGAAGGATCCACCTGACGCTCTCCCGGATCCTCTCAGGAGGCGAGCCCTGCAGGAGGCGGCGCTCGACCAACTGGGCCTGGCCATAGATGCCGGTCAGGGGATTGCGCAGATCATGGGAAACTGCGCGGAGGATGTCCTCCCACTGCTCCTGTAGCTCGACGATGGGAGTGATGTCGGCAAAGGTCATGATGGCGCCCCGGATGTCTTCCTCTCGCTCGCGGATAGGCCCGGCGTTGACAAGCAGCTCGCGGTGCTGGCCGTCGGGCCGGCGGATGCGAAGACGTGAGGCGAGGACCCGCTCCCCGTGCAGGGCGCGGTCGAGAGGGGAGCCTTCCCCGAGCAACGCTGAGCGCTCGTCCGATCCGGGCGCAAGGCCGGCGTGGACCCCAAGGATGCGGAGGGCCGCCTCGTTCATGCGAACGATGGCCGCAGAGGCGTCGGTGATGATCAACCCGTCGCTGATGGCTGAGATCGTGGCATCCAGCTCGGCTGCCCGACGCTGGACCTCTGCGAGCAGCCGCTCGCGCTCCAACTGCGCGCGTGCACGCTCCGCGATCTCCTGTCGCAGGGTCTGGATGGCCTCCGACAGCTCCCGGGTGCGCTCGATCACCCGCTGCTCGAGCTCGGCGTTGAGCCTGCGGATCTCTTCGTCGGCCTGCTTGAGCTGGGTGATATCCATGCCTGTCTCGAGGATCAGTGGGGTACCGTCCGTGCCCGCAAAGGGAAAGTCGTAGATGTGGTAGCAGCGCCCATCCGGGCCGTTCCACTCCCACTCGACTGGCTGACCGGTCCGGAGGACCTCGTACGCCCGGCAGTCGTGGCACGGCTCGGTACGGCCGAAGAGGTACTCGAAGCAGCGGCGACCGTGCGATTCGCCAAAGCGCCGTCGGAAGAGGCGGTTGGCGAAGGCGATATGGTAGTCCGAGGTCAGCAGCACCACGGAGGTCGGGAGCTCGTCGAGGAGGCTGTGCAGGAGCTGCAACTCGGCGCCCTGCCCTTCGAGGGAGCCTGGCAGAGCGATGCCGTACGCCCTGGCAGGCGGCTCGGGCCGAGGGGCGGATTCCGCGATTGCGCGCGCTGGTGGCCCCTGGTCTGTGACGTCGAGCCCTGTGGCAACGGTGATCTCCCCCGTGCCCTCTGGCCCCGTGGCTGGTTGCACGGTGAACCGGAGTGTCCTCGGGCCGCCCGCTGCCGGGAGTGCAAGCTCTGCGGTGACCGGTCTGCCCGACGCAAGGGCCTGTTGGCGGAGGTCATCAAGGGCAGTGGCCGCCTCGGCAGGCAGGCCGGCATCGCGCCATGTCGTGCCGACGATTCCAGAAGGCGGCAGCCCGAGCGCCGCGGCGAGGGCGGGGCTGATGAAGAGGCACCGCCCGGCCCGATCGTGGGCGCAAATGAGTGCGGTGCTGGCGCCGAGTATCGTCTCGAGGAGGCGCTCGCCGCTCCGATGTCGGTCGTCCGGGCGGCGTTGGGGGCTCGCCCGTCGGTGCCGGCGCGGAGCGCTCGGGGCAGGGTCGGCTTCGGTGGGCATAGCTGCTTCCGTCCTCGGTCTGCAAAGAGAATGGGTTGCCTGGACCCGCGACCACGCTGGAACGCGATGCCGGCTGGGCCGAATACTCAGCGCAACTCGATTATGGCAGTGCCGTCCTTTGTATGTACGTATAGCACGGAAAGCCGCGGGCGTCCAGCCGGAGGCGCGTTCTTGGGCCCCCATCGGGGCTGAGGCATGACCCCGCGGGGCGCGGGCAAGGCAGCGCGGGCCGGGGCGCAGGAAAGGGCCCGGGAGGCGCTACCCATTGGTGGAAGCTTTCCCTCTCGGCGGTGAGGGCTCGCGCGCCGGGAGGCATCGGCGGCTGGCCGGCAACGCCATCTGCTCCGCGCTCTGCCGCCTCTGTACGTTGCTGACAAGGGAGCATCGATGCATCGTCCTCCGCATAGGGTTGTGGCTCTGGCTATTGCGCTTGGAGCGCTGCTGGCGCCGGCGGCGCCTCTGGTGGGACCGATGCACCCCACGATCTCGGGCGAGGTGCGGGCGGCGGACCCCGGCCTGCCGCTGCCAGGAGGGATGCCGACCGCGGCTCCTGGCCTCGAAGAGGCTTTGCACGCCGCCCTGGCCGGCTTTGTGGCGCGCCACGCCCCCGGCGCGCGCTACCGCCTCGGGGCTGCGCGGCGCTATGGCGACTGGGCGTATGCCGTGGCGCAGGAGGTTGCGGCCGAGGGGCGGTCAGGGAGAGAGCGGTTTGTGGCCCTTCTTGCCCGGCATCAACCCGGCAAGGGCTGGCAGATCGTTGCTCCCGAGCCCGGCGCCCGCGAGGAGTACAATGCGCTCCTCGAGCAGTTCCCCGAGCAGCTCATGGATGAGAGCGAGCGGGCCTTCCTCTACCTGCCGGCTGCAGAGGCTGCGGCCAGCTTTGCCGGGCATCGGTTGCCCTGGCCCGGAGGGCAGTATGCCTACGTCACGCAGATCGATGTGGATCCGTACCACCTCAATCAGGTCGACTTTGATATCCTCGGACTGGCAGCCTCGGGGGACGTCTATGCCTCCAAGCCGGGAAGGGTCGTCTTTGTCAAGGAATGCAGCAACTATGGGGCGTGCGACTATGGCGCGAGGGGCAAGGGGAATATGGTTGTGATCGAGCACGCCCCCGGGGAGTACTCGTGGTACCTGCATCTCGCGTACAACAGCGTCCCCGTGGAGGTTGGCGACTGGGTGGGTTACGGTACCAGGATAGGTGTTGAGGGCAACACCGGCTACTCCTGCGGCGTGCACCTGCACTACATGGTCTCGACTGGCCACACCGCCTGGACGGATCCCAACAATCCAGACGTCGAGCCATGGGCGACGGGGATCACAGCCGTGGATTTCGTCGAGGTGCCGTGGCGTGACCTGGTCGTGATGCGGACCTACACCTCGCAGAACTATCCCGAGCCCTTCGGCGGGAGCGTCGAGGTCACAGAGCCCCTGCGGGTGATCCCGGAGACGGCCTCCTGTGTCGAAGCGATCACGGCCGAGTTCCGGGTGCGCAACGTGGGGAGCGCGCCGATCATGCTCGCTCAGGTCGTGGCTGCCGTGCGGGATGCTGCTTGCCCGAGCTGGGAATGCCCGTACCGGGCCGACCTGCCGGCGGACCTATCTGTGGTGCTCGCGCCGGGGGAGGAGTATCGCTATGCCCGCCAGGGCAGGCTGAGCCGACCCGGCACATATGTCGTGAGCCTTGCCTACCAGGACGCCGCGGGAGTCTGGCACTATGAGGCGGACGCCAGTGCACCGGTTTCGGTGACTGTCTCGTGCCCGTTTCGCTCGTTCCTGCCGCTGGTGCTGGCGGGAGGGCCATAGGGCTGGGCTGTAGGCCGGCGAGCCGGTGTCGCGTCGGGGCGCTCAGGTGAGAGAGGTGGACAACTGCTCCAGGATCCACTGGTGTACGAGGCGCTCGATCTCGCCAGCCGCCTCGTCGAGGCCGTGGCCGACGTCGGGCAGCAGGACGAGGCGTTTGGGCTCACGGGCGATGCGGTAGACGTAATCCGAGCTGTGGGCTGGCACGACGCTGTCGGCGGTGCCGTGGATCAGGAGGATGGAGCAGCGTGGCGCGAGGCTGCCGGCCAGGTCAGTGCCGTAGCTCTGCGTCGCGAGGGTGACGACGGTCCGCGCCAGAGGTGATGCCGCCGCGGCACGGATGGCCACGGCGCCGCCGAAGGAATGGCCGGCGAGGGCTGCGGCAGTTACGGCGGTGCCCGCGAGCAGTTCGAGGCCGCTGAGTGCATCAAGGGTGCACTCGTCGAGGTTTCCGGGAAGGCGGTAGCGGAGGCGAAGCGAGGCCACCCCTTCCGCGGCAAGCTGGCGGCAGAGCCTGGGGTAGAGGCTTCGGGCGGGCGTGTCCCAGCCACCGCCGGCGCCGCCGAGCCAGAGGGCACCGAGTTGCTTCTGGGGGGTCTGGCTGGGGTAGTAGTGGCCCTCGATGCGCCCTCGGCTGGTGAGGAGGGCGAGCTCCCGGAAGCCGTTCTCCTCCTTGCCCTCTTCGATGCCCTGCATGATCACTTCGAGGGTACGCTGGACCATGGCGGCGCCTCCTGGTGGTGTTCGTGGGACAGGGAGCAAGGTCTGTGCCGGTGTGCCGACAAGTCGGGCTGCACAGCATCACCGGTCATGAGATAGCGCCCTGGCGCCGATCCCAGCGGACCACCCGCCGTACACATCGCTGCTCGGGATACCACGAGCGGCAGCCGCGATGTGCTGCAACAGGCAACATGTGGCAGCCGGTGCTGTCCGGATGCGAGTCTGAGTAGCTGCGCCCATGGGGGCGTAGGGGTGGGGGGACCGCCCCAGGGTGGCGCAGTGCCGATCCCGATGGCCGGAGCTCCTGGGGGCCTGGCTCCGTGGCATGCGCCGGACGCGAGGCTCACGTGCGCAGCCAAAGCTTGACCCGATGTTGCAGGTGAGTATAATTGTGCTAAGTGGTCTGGCGTACGCCAGCTGTGGGCAGTTCGTCGGCGGACGAAGACGAGCGATCATGGTCGATGGCCCGCGTGCTATCGGCCATTCTTTGTATACGGGCCTGTAGTGTGGCCCGACGGGGTGGACTCGTGGCTGGCAGAGACGATGAAGTCTGCAAGCGGAATGGACCGGCGATGAAGGACGACGCCCTCCTCGAGAGGATACGGGCGGCGATGCCGGTGCTGGCAGACCTGAGCCGCGCCGACCTGCTGCTCTTTCGCAGGAGCGGTGCCGAGAGGGCTGTGGTCGTTGCGCACGCCCGGCCGCACTCTCTGTCGCCGGTCTATGCCGAATCGCAGACCGGATGCGAGGTGACAGCGGCCGAAAGGCCCGATGTCCTCAGGGCATTCCACGCGCGACCCTGGCGTCGACGCGTCCACAGCGAGACGGTCAATCGCGCCCCGATCGCCCGCGAGTTGCTTCCGGTCTATGGCAGTAACGGCCTTGTGATCGCCGTGCTCGCCATTGATACGAGTTGGCTGGCCCACGAGCGACAGCTCCGGCGCAGCCGGGCCTTCAGGGCCGCGCTGCAGCGGTTGCAGGAGACGGTCCTCCGTGGCGAGCTGGAGGGTGCCGAACACCTCTCGCCCTTTGGCGAGCACGACGGCATCGTGGTAGTGGACTCGGAGCTGCGTATCCGCTATGTGAGCGGCATCGCGGCCAACCTGTATCGGAGGCTGGGCTACCCACAGAGTCTGGTCGGCAGGCACATCTCGACGCTGGAGACGCGCGACTATGCCCTGATCGCGGCCTCACTCCGCGAGCAACGCTGCCTGGAGGAGCAGGGGACGGAGCACGAGTTCACGTGGATCCGCAAGACCATCCCCTTTCGCTCGCGGGACTATCGGCCCGTCTTCCGGCGGCTGGCGCGCGGCGACTCTCGACCGGCCGGCGTGCTGATTGCCATCCACGATGCGACGGAGGCTCTGCGGCGTGAGCAGGAGCTGCGGATCAAGTCGGCGATGATCCAGGAGATCCACCATCGGGTCAAGAACAACCTTCAGACCATCGCCTCGCTGCTCCGGCTTCAGGCGAGGCGGAGTGGAGACCCGACGGTGAGCCACATCCTTGGAGAGAGCGTGAACCGCATCCTCAGCGTGGCGGTGGTACACGAGTTCCTGTCGCAGAACGAGACGGCAGCCATCAGCATCCGCGAGATGAGCCAGCGAATCCTCTCGCAGACGGTAGCGGGGGTCCTCGACCCTGGCAAGGAGATCGCCTTCCGACTGCAGGGAGGCAACCCCCATCTGCCCGCACAGCAGGCGACGGTCTGTGCGCTGGTGATCAACGAGCTGGTGCAGAACGCGCTGGAGCATGGGTACGATCACCGGGACAAGGGGCTGATCACCGTGACGCTCAAGGACGAGGGGGAACGCGTGACGGTTCTCGTGGAGGATGATGGCGAGGGCCTCCCCGAGGGCTTTAATGTGGCGACCGACGGGAGCCTTGGCCTGCGCATCGTGCACACACTGGTCGAGGAGGACCTGAAGGGGCGCTTTGTGCTGGAGAGCGGTACGTCAGAGGGGGCCGGCGTAAGGGCCGTGGTCTCATTCCCCAAGTCGACCGTAGGAGGTGAGGAAGGTTGGAACGCACGAGGGTAATCATAGCCGACGATGAGTCGATCATCCGCATGGACCTGCGAGAGATGCTGACGAACCTGGGCTACCTGGTCGTCGGCGAGGCGGGGGATGGCCGGAGCGCCGTGAACCAGGCGCGCGAGCTGAGGCCGGACGTTGTCATCATGGACATCAAGATGCCGGACATGGACGGCATCGAAGCCGCCAAGATCCTGACTCAGGAGCGGATCGCTCCGGTCGTGCTGCTCACGGCCTTTAGCCAGCGCGATCTGGTCGAGCGGGCCAAAGAAGCCGGTGTCGTTGGCTACCTGGTCAAGCCGTTCCGCGAGTCGGACCTTGGGCCGGCCATCGAGGTCGCTCTGGCGCGCTTTGCCGAGTTTCGGACGCTCGAGCGCGAAGTCGCCGACCTCAAGGAGACCCTGGAGACCCGCAAGCTGGTCGACCGGGCCAAGGGCATCCTCATGGATACGCAGGGCCTGACGGAGGCCGAAGCCTTCCGCAAGATCCAGAAGATGAGCATGAACACCCGCAAGCCGATGAAGGAGATTGCGGAGGCCATCATCCTGGCGCGGGAAGCGCAGTCGCAGTAGCCTCATCGCCTCTGCGGCGCTGCTCATCACCCACGAGTGTCCTGGCGGGGAGCGCAGGCGCCTGCGGCCTCGGTAGCCTCTCGCGGAGGCAGCCATTCCCTTCTCCTGGCGGACGCGTCACGTCCACCAGGAGGAGGGGAATGCTCTTTGGGCTGGAGCTGCAGCACAGCGCGGCTCTCGCCCGGCGTGTTCCGATCCTCTTGCCGGCACGATGTCGGCGCCAGTGAGTGGCGTGCTTCCGCATGCGATGCTGGAGGGCCCGCCCCTGAGGGAAAGAAACCGCAGGAGATGGAGGGCACCCCGGCCAGCGGTGGCCTATGGCCTGAGGTAGGGGATCACATAGCCATAGAGGCACAGGAGATCGAGCCCCACGAGCAGCGGGTATGGCAGGGCGTAGAGCCAGTCTGCTGCACCATCGGGGAGGCGTGAGGCAAGCCAAGAGGAAACGCTCGTGCCGAGGAGCGCGATCAATGTGCGTCTGTCCTGGGCCTGAGCCTGGATCGCGTCACCCGTGGCGAGCACGAGGGCAAACCCGCAGAGGGCGCCGGCGAGCAGGGTGCGGCGAGCACGTCGCGTTACCTCGTGCCAGCCGGCCGCGAGCAAGAGTGACATGGGGACGAGGGCAGGAAACAGGTAACGCCCCTGGTGCTGCACGAAGGACAGGTTGTACCAGATGAAGCTTGCCCCGGTGAGGAGGAGCGATCCGGCGAGCAGCAGCCAGGGAACCCGCTGCTCCCGCTCCAGCTCCCTCCAGGCCCGAGGAACCCGCAGGGCGAGGCCGGCGAGCGCAAGCGCCGTCAGAATCGCCAGGCCGCGGTAGATCCGCGGATCGATTGGCACCCCCATCCATCCGAACTGGCCCCAGAAGCTGTGGAACGTGGTCGTGGCCAGCGCGGCCACGGCGTGTCGCAGCCCGACGTCCGCCAGCCAGTCCGCCGTCCGAAGCTGGCCGATGACCACCGTGCTGTGGCGCGCGAAGGCGAAGGGATCGCCGGCGCCATACACCCTCATGTTGCGCGCGACCCAGGGGAGGACGAGCACTAGTGCCGGCAGGGCGACCGCCAGGCTGCGTCGCAGGGCGAACCTGCCCCAATCCCGCGGCCGCCTCCGCGTGACGTAGCATACCACTGCTCCTACCAGCGGGAGTGTCGCCCAGGTGCTGGTCTTGGTCAGGCCCGCGAGGCCGACGGTCACGCCCAGCAGCAGCCACGGCTGCAGGGGTTTGGGGGACCGCAGGCGCGCCACGAGTTGCCACAGGATCAGCGCGACCCACACCTCGGCGAGCGTGTCGTTGTTGACCGCCGAGGTCATGGCCACGTGCATGGGGACGGTAGCTACGATCGCCATGGCCCCGAGGGCGAGCCAGGTGGCGCCGGGGGCGATGCAGGCGGCGACGCGCCCTGCCACGATGACGAGCAGCGCTCCGAACAGAACCGAGAGCAGCCGCAGCGCCAGGACCCTCCCGGGCAGATCGAGCCCCTGACACAGGCGGTATACCGCGGCGGCCATGGCATAGTACAGGGGAGGCTGCCACGACTCGTAGCGCACGCTGTCGATGGACATGTGCGGGGGAAAGCGGTTCGCCTTGAGCTTTTCGAGGTAATCATGGGGATAGTCGCCGGGCTGCAGGACCGGGAGCTCGCCGTGCTCGGCGACATATCTCACATAGTTGTAATGGGCTGGCTCGTCGGGTGCCTGCCAGAGAGGCGTGAGGCGGGCATACTGAACGGCGACTGCCACATAGAGGCCGACGATCAGCACTTGAGCGAGGATGGGAAGGCGCTGCACACGGCTCATTGGGCGTGCTCCAGGATGGATTCCAGATACTCGATGCTGACCCGGCGCGTCGCCTGAACGGCGTGGCGCTGCCTCAACACCCGAGGCAGGCCGAGGAGGCCTGCGAGCTGGCCGCGGAGCCTGGCTCGCGCCGCCTCGCCACGGAAGGCCCTCAGCGCCTCCCAGGCGATCCGCAACTGCGCGCGCACGATGGCCAGCCAGTGTCTGCGCCACAGGGGGCCGGGGAGGTCTTTGGCCAGCACCCAGATCGTGTTGCGCCCTGTGTAGTAGCTGGCGATGGGGCCGCCGCCCGTCGCGCTCAGATGATGGTAGACGACGGCGTCCGGGACAAAGACACACCGCCAGCCGGCCAGCTGGGCGCGCCAGGCCAGATCCACGTCCTCACAACTCAGGAAAAAGCCCTCGTCGAGCAGACCGATCTCCTCCAGCATGCGGCGCCGGTAGGCGACTGCCCCGCCGCAACCACCAAAGACGTACTCCTCGCGGTCGAACTGCCCACGGTCCTCCTGCCACACGCCGCGGTTGGTGGGGAGGCCATCGGTGCGGAAGGAGTCCCCTGCGGAGTGTATGTGGCTGCGACGGTCGAAGAGGCGCATCTTGCTCGCGGCCATGCCGGCTTCGGGGTGCTGGTCCAGGGCACGGACGAGGGCCGCGAGCCACCCCGGCTCGGCCTCGGTGTCGTTGTTGAGGAGAACGAGAATCTCCCCGCGTGCGGCGCGGATGCCCGCGTTCACACCGCCGGCAAAGCCACGGTTCTCGGTCAGAGCAACTACGCGGACCTCGGGGTAGTCCTGCTGCAGGAGCTGAAGGGACTGGTCCCGTGAGGCGTTGTCTACGACGATCACCTCAGCGTCGCTGAAGGTCTGGCGGCGCAGGGCGTCCAGGCAGGTCGGCAGGAATCGGGCGCCGTTCCAGTTGGGGATGATAACCGACGCTCTCGGTGGTGTGTTCACGGGGCGGCCTCAAAGTAGTCGCGCAGCGCCTCCTGCCAGGGGCGCAGGACGATGCCGAGAGACTCCCCACACAGGTTGCGCAGCTCGACAAGCCGCGGCACCGGGGCCGGCCGTTTGTATCCCTGAGACGGCGTCACCGGGACGTGCCTCAGGCCGGCGAGGCGCAGTATCTCGCAGGCCCAGTCGAAGCGGGAGGCGATGCCGGCGTTCGTAAAGTGGTAGATGCCGTATTGCTCGGTAGGGAGCAGGCGGGCGATGGCTTGGGCCAGATCGGGCGCGTAGGTGGGTGAGCCCGCCTCGTCGGTGACCATGCTGAGCGAGCCGCGCTCCCGGGCGAGGCGGAGCACGGTTTCCACAAAGTTCCGTCCGCCGCGGGCGTAGAGCCAGGCGGTGCGGACGATGTAGAAGCGTGGTGCAAAGGTCTGAGTCGCCCACTCGCCTGCCAGCTTGCTGCGAGCGTAGATGCTCAGGGGCGCAGGCGGGTCGTATTCGACGTAGGGCGCTCCCTTGCTGCCATCGAAGACATAGTCGGTGCTCACGTAGAGCATGGTCGCGCCGAGCCGCTGGCAGGCCAATGCCACATTCTGGCTTCCGAGGGCGTTGACGCGGTAGGCCAGCTCCGGCTCGAGCTCGCATTGGTCGACGTTGGTGAGGGCCGCGGCGTGGATCACCACATCGGGCCGGAACGCATCGAGGGTGCGCCGCACATCGGCCGCGTCGGTGACATCGAGTTCCGGCAGGTCGAGGGGCAGGAGCTCTTCCGCCGCAAGCCGGGCCTGGAGGGCAGTGCCCAGCTGCCCCTTGCTGCCTGTGATCGCAATTCGCATCAGTTGCCTCCGGTGGCACGTACGTGCCACCTCAGAGTCGTTACGCCCTGGTAGGTGAGTCCAGCCAGGAGCAGGAGCACGGGAAGCACAAAGGCAAAAGCGACCGCCACGAGGGCCTGCACCAACGCCGTGACCTGCCAGAAGGCGATGCCCAGGTCGGGCACGTACCAGGTAAAGCGAAATCCGTTCAGCCAGTACACGATGGATGCCTGGCAGCCCAGCAGGTAGACCACGAGCAGGGAGTAGGCCAGGCTCGTCTGGATCACTTCGAGTACCGAGCCCTCCTGGTCCCTCGCCAGGCGCCACAGCACGAGCACCCCGCCGAGGGCGGAGGCGAGGAGCGTGCGTCGCACAATGGACTCGACAAACGGCCTCATCCCGGTGATGCCGCTGATGGAGTAGACGGCGTCCTCCGCCGCAAAGAGCGCATGGTAGGCCAGGATTGTCAAGGCCGCCGAGAGAAGGAGCCACCACCCGCGGCGCCCACCCCTGAGGATGAGGACAGCGAGCGGCACGCCCACAAAGGCGGCGGCGACCGGAAGGCGCAGGCTGCGCTCCCGGCGGATACGGTCGAGACGACCCTGCGCGACCTCCCGATCGATACGCTCGACGGCGAGCGAGGCCAGTCTGTAGGCGCTTTCCAGATTGCCGACCTGAAGAGAGCTGAGGGCCACGGTCACGTCGCCCTCGGCGGTGTCGCTGAGAGAGCCGCGGCCGATGCTGGCAAGGTAGAGGTTGGCAAGCTCCTGGCGCTGCAGCGCCAGCTCGAGCTGCGTCTCAGCACGCTTGGCGTCGTCGCAGCGGAGCATGGCGAAGCGGACGATCCCCTGGTTCAGGCGGGGCATGGGGGCGCCGAGGATGGCCGCAATGGTCGGGGCGATGTCGGCCTGGGCGATCGTGCCACAGTCGCCCGGGACAATGGGTCCGCCGAAGGCGACGAACGGCGTGGTGACGACCACCGGGTCGGGTCCGCCGTGGCCTCCGCGATCAATGTGCCCGTGGTCCGAGCAGACCATCAGCACCGAGGTGCGCTGGTCTATGGCTGCAGCGATGTCATGGATGTGGCGATCGACCTGAAGGGTGGCTTCGTGATATGGGGCGCCGACGGCGCCATAGTCGTGGCCGACGGCGTCGACGTTGTCAAAGTGGACGAGCATAAAGCCCGGCTGAAAGTTGTGCAGGAAGCGGATGGCGGCATCGGCGACCTGCTGGTCGGCTGCGGGGCCCGAGCCCTCAGGGCAGGCGACGGCGTCGAGGACATCCCGGGGCACCATACGCTGCCAAGAGAAGCTCCCGGCTAGCGCGGTGCTCAGATTGGCGCGCCGGGCCGCTGCAAAGATCGTGTCGATTGAGATCGGGGCAAGCTCCTCTTCGGGCACGTTGATGAGCGGGGCGCCGCTGATCTCCGGCCACGCTCCGGTAACGATGGTCGTCCAGGCGGGCTGGGAGAGCGAAGGCGCCTGGAGGACGGCCTGCGCGGAAGCACCCTCGCGGCGCAGGCGTGAGAGGGTCGGCATCTGGGCGACGGCGTCGTCCCGCAGGCCGTCGACAACGACGAGCACGACCTGTCGTGCGAGGGGCGCGGTAGTATGCCCGGGCGAGCGCGGCTGGGCGCGGATCGGCGGGCGGTAGGTGTTCATCGAGGCCTGGCCGTGTAGCAGCCAGAGGTAAGCTCCGCCCGCTGCGCTCAGCAACAGGGCGATGGAGCCCAAAACGGTCAGGACCCTGACGAACCGTCTGAGCTTGCTCACTCCTCGGGACACGGTGACGTCCTGGCCATCATGTACAAGAGACGGGCTGATGTCCTTCGCCTGCGGTGCGGCCGGGAGGAACTCCGGCGGCCACGGCAGAAGGCATTATAGCTCGGGGGCAAGGGGCGTCAAACTATGTCGTACGCGTTCAGACTGGGGTTCAGCGCACGGAACGGATGCCGGCTGCTGGGAGCTCTGCCCGCCGGGATCGGCTTTGCACCGGGGAGTGCCCCCACCCCTGCCCCTCCAGGCAGGCGCCAAGCGCCTGCCTGGAGGGGCAGGGGTGGGGGCAAGACGTGGCAGCCGGGGCTGTCACCGCCATGTGTGTCTCAGTCGCGGTGGCGAAGGCTCCGGAGCTGCACGACTGTGAACAGTCTCTACACTGCGAGAATTTGACAGGGCATGGCCGCTATGTTATACTCGTCGGCTGTACCCGTCATTATACAATGCGCGGGAAGGAGCTAGCCTTCCCGCCGGCCGCGGCTGGGCGCCCCTTCCCCGGCCGCCCAGTGTAGCGTCGTTGCAGCTACTGGAGGTCAGTGTGGTGCCCGCTCTCAAGCAGGGCCTTGTTCAAGTCTACACTGGCGAAGGCAAAGGCAAGACCACAGCCGCACTAGGCCTGATCCTCCGAGCCACGGGTTGGCAGTTCCGCTCTTACCTCCTGCAATTCATGAAGCACGAGCGCACCGGCGAAATCGCGGCTCTGCGCTTGCTCGCCCCGTACGTAACCTTTGAGCAGTTTGGGCGCCCCGGGTTTTTTCGCCCCGGAGAGGCCACCCCCGAGGACATCGCCCTGGCCCGTCAGGGGCTGCAGCGTGCCCGCGAGGTGTTGGTCGCGGGCGAGTACGATCTGGTCGTGCTTGACGAGGTCAACACGGCCGTGTCCTTCGGGCTGCTGACAGAGCAGGAGCTCCTCGATGTGGTTGCGGTGCGTCCGCGGCACGTTGAGCTGGTGCTGACCGGCCGTGGCGCCGGGCCTGGCGTCCTCGCGGCGGCTGATCTGGTGACGAGGATGGTCGACGAGAAGCACCCTCTGCAGCGTGGAGTAGGGGCGCGGCGGGGAATCGAGTTCTAGCAGGCTCCACTGGAGACCCCTTCCAGCGTCAGTGTGGTCCAAGGCTGCGGCGCACCGCGAGCGGCGTGGTGTGAGCCGCGCATCGTTCAGGCGGAGATTGAGACCATGGGCAGAAGGCAATTGTGTCTGTTGCTGGTTGTGGCTGCTCTGATCGGCGCAGCCCTCGCCGGCTGTAGCGGCGGTGCCGGCCCTCAGGAGCCAACGCCGACGCCGATTCCTACAGCCGTTGTCCCCTCCAAGCCCACGTACAAGGTTGAGCGTGGGACGGTGATAGAGGAGGTCAAGTTCACCGGGCGCATTGCGCCTGTCGAGGAGGAGCAGCTCTACTTCCGCGTCGACGGGCGTGTCGCTACGGTGAACGTGAAGCAGGGCGACACGGTCAAAGCGGGGGACATCCTGGCCGAGCTGGAGATTGACAACCTGCTGAACGCCCTTGCTCAGGCTGAGGTAGGATTGCAGACCGCGCAGTTGCAGCTCAAGACGGCTCAGGAGGCCTCGACGGAGCAGCGGACTCGCCTCCAGATCAACCTCGAGGTCGCCAAGCTGCGGCTTGAGCAGGCGAAGGCGCAGAATCCTGCGCCGAGCGTGGCGATAGCAGCTGCGAACCTGGAGAGGGCTGCGGCGGAGGTGCAGCGGGCACAGGCGGCCTACGACAGGAGAGCTACCCAGCCCGGCGTTTCGGCCTCGTGGGAGGCTGCGAGCCTGCAGGATGCCACGATCAACTATCAGATCGCCAAGGCGCAGTATGACCAGGCCCTGCAGAACCAGAAGGCCCACGAGCTCGACCTGCAGATACTTGAGAGGAACGTGCGTATTGCCCAGATGGAGCTGGACAGGCTCGAGAGCGCGGTCGACCCGGTGCTGGAGCAGCAAGTCGCGAGAGCGCAACTCGAGGTGGATCGCCTCAGGGCGGAGGTGGCTAACGCCCGTCTGGTTGCGCCGATAGACGGCGAGGTCACGATGGTCGGCGCCTACGCGGGGCGCACGGTGAACGCGTACCGCCCGGTGATGACCGTGGCGGCCCCCGGTGCGCTAGAGGTCAGCGCCGATCTGACGAGCGACACGATGCAAAAGCTGAGCGTCGGGCAGGAGTGCACGATCATTATCGTGAACTATCCTGCCAAAGAGTTCCATGGGAAGATCCGTCGCCTCCCCTATCCCTATGGCACGGGCGGGTCGATTACCGCCAGCACTGCGGAAGAGGACCGCTCGACGAGGGTGTCGATCGAGGACGCCGATGTGACGCTCGAGAAAGGCGCCCTCGTGCGGGTCAGCGTGGTCCTCCAGAAGAAGGACAATGTCCTCTGGCTGCCGCCGGCCGCCATCCGTACCTTCCAGGGCAAGAACTTTGTGCTGGTTCTGGAGGGAGAGGGCCAGCGGCGTGTGCCCGTGCAGTTGGGCATCAAGGCTGAGGACCGTGTCGAGATTCTGAGCGGAGTGGAGGAGGGGCAGGTGGTCGTCGGGCCGTAGCCGGCGCAGGCCGGGCGGCCCGTGGCCGCTGCGATGATGGCGGAAGAAACCTATGAAACTCTTTCGCAACCTGTGGTCAGTGTTTGTACTCGCGGCCAGGCGGCTGTGGAGCAACCTTGGGCTCATGATCGGCACGGCCCTCGGGCTGATCGTGGCCGTTTCCCTGGCGATGAGCATCCCGCTCTATGCCGATGGCGTCAACTACCGGCTGCTGCGCAAAGCGCTCTCTGAGAAGGAGCAGGGACGCAAGCGCCCGCCGTTCGCCTTCATGTGGCGCTACGTCGGTGCCTGGCACGGTGCGGTGGAGTGGAAGAGCTATGAGGCTATCGACAGCTTCTTCAAGGGGCAGTGCCAGGCCCTGATCGGGCTGCCGGTGGAGCTGGAGGTCCGGCACGTCAAGACCGACAACTTTCGCCTGTACCCGTCCGATGCGAGCAACTATGAAGACCCCAAGCAAGCGATGGATTGGATCGCCCTGGGGTTTGTCAGCGACCTGGCCGACCACGTCAAGATGGTCGACGGCTCCTTCCCCGAGCCACAGCCACCGGGGGAGGGGACGGTCCTGGACGTGGTGGTGCAGGAGGACAAGGCCAACGAGTTCGGCCTGCTGGTTGGCGAGCAGTTTGTGATGATGAGCAGCGCGCCGGGCCCGGGCGGCAAACCAGCCCAGGTCCGTGTGCGAATCGCGGGCGTCTGGCGGGCGGCAGATCCCGAGGAGCCGTTCTGGTTCTATGCGCCGATGGCGTTCGACAGCGTTTTCCTGACGGCTGAGGAGTCCTTTGTCAACCACGTTGTGCCCCTGCTGAAGGAGCCGGCGTATCTCGGGCTGTGGTACCTGGTGTTCGATGGCCGAGGTGTGCATACGGAGGATGTGCCCGGCTTTCTGGGGCGGGTGATCGTGGCCCGCACGATGGCCAACTCGCTCCTCGAGAACACGAGCCTTGACGTCTCACCGGTGGACGCGATGCTGTCCTACACGACGGCGGCGCGGCTGCTGACCATTCTCCTGTACGTCTTTGCCATCCCCATCATCGGGCTGATCCTGTACTTTATCGTGCTGACTTCGAATCTGGTGGTGCAGCGGCAGCGGAATGAGATCGCCGTGCTGCGCAGTCGTGGCTCGTCCAGCCTGCAGATTGTGGCGCTCTACCTGTTGGAGGGGGCGATCCTTGGAGGGATCGCGCTCCTGATCGGGCCGCTTCTGGGGCAGGGCGTGGCGCAGGTGATGGGGAAGGCACGCTCGTTCCTGATGTTTGCCCCCAGTGAGGGCCTCGTGATCTCCATCTCGAAGCAGAGCCTCAGGCTGGGCTTTGCGGCCGTGCTGATCTCGCTCTTTGCCAGCATGCTGCCGGCTCTTGGCGCCGCCCGACACACCATCGTGACGTACAAGCAGGATGTGGCCCGCGCCCTTGAGAAGCCCTGGTGGCAGCGGCTGTACCTGGACTTTATGCTCCTCGCGGTGCCGCTCTACGGATACTACATGCTCCGGCAGCGGGGCACAATCTCCTTCCTCGGCCGTAACGTTGCCGCAGCCGAGGGAGATCCGTTCCGGAACCCCCTGCTCTTCCTGGTGCCGACTCTGTTCGTCTTTGCCCTTGCGCTGATCTTCATCCGTCTATTTCCGCTCCTTATGGAGGCGCTCTCGAGGCTCGCGCGCCACATCTCCGAGCCGGCGCCGGTGCTGGCCCTGCGGCAGTTGGCGCGCTCCTCGCGGCAGTACACCGGGCCGCTGCTGCTCATCACCCTGACGCTGGGTCTGGCCTGCTTTACTGCGTCGATGGCCAAGACGCTGGATCAGGGCCTGGTAGATCAGACGTACTATCAGGTTGGCGCGGACCTGCGCCTGGTGGAGACGGGCGAGTCTAGCGAGCGGCCGGGCGCGTCGGGCTTCATGGGCATGGGCATGGGGCCCGGAGGCGGACAGTCAGGCACCGGCCAGGGGGCGACGGAAGAGGAGCCGGTGTACTGGCTCTTCTTGCCGGTGTCAGAGCATCTGAAGGTCGACGGGGTGCTCGGGGCGGCGCGGATTGCCACCTTCAGGAGCTCGATGCGGCTCGGGCAGGGTGAAGTCAGTGCGACGCTCGTGGGCATCGACCGAGTGGACTATCAGCAGGTAGGATACTTCAGGCATGACTTTGCGCGGGGCTCCCTTGGGGCGCTCATGAACCGCCTGGCAGCCGATGATAGCGCGGCGCTGGTGCCCACCTCGCTGCTCGCGGCGCATGGCCTGGCGGTGGGTGACCTGATCAACGTACGGGTTAGACTCTACACCGAGTCCTACGAGGTGCCGCTGACGATCGTCGGCGTGTGCGACCTGTTCCCGACGGTCTATCCCGAGGATGGCCCGTTTGTCGTCGCAAACCTGGACTATGTCTTTGAGCGGATGGGGGGCGAGTATCCGTACGATGTGCTGCTGCGCACCGCGCCGGGCAGCGACACGCGCAAGATCGTCTCGGCGCTGGAGGATGTTGGGCTGCGCATACTGAACACCTACGATGCGCGGCACATGATCAACGAGGAGCGGCAGCGGCCAGAGCGGCAGGGCATCCTCGGGCTCCTCTCCGTGGGTTTCCTGGCCTCGGCGCTCCTGACGGTGCTGGGGTTCCTGCTGTACTCGTTCCTGTCCTTCCGGCGGCGGTTTATCGAGCTGGGCATCCTGCGGGCGATCGGCCTCTCGGTGGCGCAGATGGCCGGCTTTCTCGGGTTTGAGCAGTTTGCCCTGATTATGAGCGGTGTGGCGGCCGGCACAGGGTTTGGTGTGTGGGCGAGCAAGCTGTTCATCCCCTTCCTGCAGGTGCAGGGGGGGCCGCACCCACACACCCCGGCCTTTATCGTGCAGATCGCCTGGGGCGACATCCTCAAGGTCTATGCGATCTTTGGGGCGATGCTGCTGTGTGCGGTTGCTGGCCTGGCATGGCTGCTGGTGCACATGCGCATCGCTCAGGCGGTCAAGCTGGGCGAGGCAGTCTAGACAGCGTCTGGTCGAGTTCAAGGAAGGTGTCCGCATGGCAGCAGTGGCGGCTTCGGAAGCGCCCTTTGTCTCGTGCGAGAACCTGGTCAAGATCTACAAGATCGCCGACCTGGAGGTGGTCGCCCTGCAGGGTCTGGACCTGCAGGTGGCGAAAGGCGAGTTGCTCGCCATAGTCGGCTCGAGCGGCAGTGGCAAGAGCACGCTGCTGAACATCCTCGGAGGGCTCGACAGGCCGACGGCGGGCAAGGTCACGGTTGGCGGCGTTGATCTGCTCAAGCTCTCGGCACGGGCTCTCACCCGGTATCGGCGGGACAAGGTGGGCTTTGTCTGGCAGCAGACCTCTCGGAACCTGATTCCGTACCTCACGGCTCAGGAGAACGTCGAGCTACCGATGCTGATGGCCGGCAAGCCGCCCAGGCTGGCGCGGGAGTGGGCGAGGGAGCTGCTGGATGCGGTGGAGTTGGGGGACCGCCGGTCGCACCGGCTGGCTCAGCTCTCCGGAGGGCAACAGCAGCGCGTCGCCATCGCTCTGGCGCTGGCCAATGACCCGGAGCTACTCCTGGCCGACGAGCCGACCGGAGAGATGGACTCGGCGACGGCACGGGTGATCTGGGACACCTTCCGGCGGCTGAATGCACGCTTTGGGCTGACGACCATCATCGTCACCCACGACCCCAAGATCGCGCAGGAGGTCGACCGCGTCGTCAGCATCCGCGATGGCAAGACCAGTACCGAGACGGTGCGGCAGGTGGCGCCCGAGAACCAGCACGCCGGAGCGGACGCTGCCGCGGAGCTACTGGGGGCCGGCGAGGCGACCTACGAGGAGTATGTGGTGCTCGATGGCGCGGGACGTCTCCAGGTGCCCCGTGAGTATCTCGAGCAGTGGGGCATCGGAACGCGTGCCAAGCTGGAGCTGGTTGAGGACGGGATCCTCATCAAGCCGATCAACGGCGGAAGGCCTGGGCCGGCGGAAGCTGCAGAGGTGGGCCGCAGGACCAGTCTGTACTACGAGGAGGACGCGCCGCCGGAGCCAGCACACCCACGCTGGCGGCGCAGGTTGGGGGGTCTGGCGAGCCGCTTTGGGCGGTCGCGCAAGCGCTAGCGCCCACGTTGTGGGCGCGGCACCGGGCAGCGAGATGAGAGATGGCCACTGAGAGAGCGTCGGTAGATCAGGATGGGCGGGCCGGGGCTGGCCTGGCCGAGGACTCTGTGATTGTGGAGACGGTGGACCTGCGCCGGGTCTACCAGGTCGGCAGCGAGCAGGTTCACGCTCTGCGTGGCGTGAACCTGAAGATCCGGCGAGGCCAGTTTGCGGCTTTCAAGGGGCGGTCCGGATCGGGCAAGACAACGCTGCTCAACCTCATTGGGGGCCTCGATCAGCCCACCTCAGGCAAGGTGTACCTGTTTGGCAGGGAGATCAGCTCGCTCTCGGAGGCGGAGCGTACAAAGCTGCGGCGCGACAAGCTGGGGTTTGTTTTCCAGTCCTTCGCTCTGATTCCGACCTTTACCGCCTACGAGAATGTGGAGCTGCCGCTGAGGATTGCCCGGGTCGGCGCGCGCGAGCGACGGGAGCGGGCGATGCACTGCCTGACGATTGTGGGCTTGCGCCGCTGGGCGGATCACCGGCCCTTTGAGATGTCTGGCGGGCAGCAACAGCGGCTCTCCATCGCACGGGCGCTGGTGCGGAGCCCTGAGATCATCATAGCCGACGAGCCGACGGGCGAGCTGGATAGCGAGACCGGCCGCCGCATCATCCTCCTGTTCCAGCAGCTGGTGCGGGAGGAGGGCGTCACCATCCTCATGGCCAGCCACGACCCGACGGTGGACGAGTTCGTGTCGGATGTGTATCAGCTCGTCGATGGACAGATTGTGGATCATATCAGCTATGGAGGCTGAGCGCAGACTGCTCGATTGAGGGCGAGATGCAGCGCCCCGCCTGCACAAGCAGCGGGGCGCCGTGCGTTCTTCTGATGACATCCCCTCTGGTGCTTCTACTTCAGGGGCGGACAGGCTTCTTCGGTCGCAGGGCGGGGGCATGGCCTATCGAGGGACTCCCCACCCCTAACCCCTTTCAGGGGCGGACAGGTGCCTTTTTTGTCCCACAGGAGGGCCAAAAACAGGGCCTGAAAGGCTGTCTGCGCCCCACTCAGGCCCCTCCAGGCCGGCTTTTCAAGGGCGTCCAGCCTCGATTGTGGCTGCCTGTCCGCCCCGGAACCCCTAAGCCCGCCCCCGCGCGGCGCTATGCATTACCCATAAGTCTGGCTGGACAGCATCACGGGGCATGAGATAGCGCCCTGGTGCCCATGCCAGCGGACCACCCACCGTACACACGGCCGCTCGGGACACGCCGAGCAGCGGCCGCGATGTGCTGCAACTGCGGAGCGCCCCCACCCCTGCCCCTCCCCCAGGCAGGCGCCACGCGCCTGCCTGGGGGAGGGGTGATGAGAAATGGGCGGTTTCGGGCGGTCGAGCGCGCCA
>DYEI01000565.1 GCA_020725765.1 Anaerolinea sp.
CTGCCCGAAACCGCCCCAAAAGAAGGCTCCCCTCCCCCACGCGGACGCAATGCATCCGCGTGGGGGAGGGACCAGGGGAGGGGGCAGCTCCGCGAGGTGTTGTGCAGGCCACAGACGCCTGCGCTTCCCATAGGTCACTTGTGGGTAATGGTTAGGCCGCGGCGGGAGGAAGGATACAGAGCAAGGGGGTCTTCGCGGGCGGCGAAGCCGCCTGCGAACACCCCCTGTAAGCTTCCCGGGCACTGCCCGCTCGCCCGACGGGAGCGTGGCGAGCTCCCCGAGCCAGTCACCGCGGGCGGAACTGGTAGGTCCGCTCCTTCCAGACCACCCCCGGCCCGAGGACGCTCTGGACAATGGAGTGCAGGCCGAGCACGATCACGCTCAGCACCGTCAGGCCGATGAGGAGGGCATGCCGCCGGGGGATGGCCAGCCGCTCGCAGATGAGCCACATCGCCAGCCACACCAGCGATATCTGCAGGAGCGGCAACCACAGATGGACGCTATCGGTCAGGGACTGCCGCCAGGCCGAGTACACAAAGAGATACGGCCCTACGAACACCAGCGCCGCCGCCCCGAGGGCGAGGAGCATGCCACCAACGGCATAGTCGAAGGCAGCAAAGGCGCTCTTCCCCAGGCCACGCCAGGCCTCCCAAAAGTCACGATAGAACTCGACGTAGAGGGTGGCCGCACCATCGGCAAGGGCTACGCGGCCGCCGACGCGCTTGACCCAGCGGGCCAGGTAGACGTCATCGACGATGTCCCGCCGCACCGCGGCATGGCCACCAAAGCGCTGGTACACCTTCCTCCGGAAGAGCATGAAGGGGCCGATGGCCGTGGTCATCAGCGGGTGCTGCGCCCGGGTGAAGAGGGGCTGAGGCACGCAGCCCATGAAAACAAAGGGTATCACCGCCAGCAGGAGCTGCACCCCGAACGACTTACAGCCCATCTCCGGGAGGAGGCTGATAAGGTCCAGATCGTTCGCACGGGCGAGGGCAACAGCCGAGGAGACCGTGTCTGGCCGCAGGCGCGAGTCGGCATCGACGAAGGCCAGCCAGTCGCCGCTCGCCTCTTGCGCCAGCTGGTGACAGGCCCAGGCCTTGCCGTGCCACTCCGGCGGGAGAGGCTGTCCACGTTTCAGGGCAACGCCCTCATAGCGCGCGCATATCCCTTTCACCAGCTCGGCTGTAGCGTCCGTAGAGCCGTCGTCCAGGACGATGATCTCCCGATTGGGGTAGTCCTGGGCCACGAGCGACTCCAGGCAGGGCACGATGTTGCGCTCCTCGTTGCGGGCCGGCACCAGGATGGAGACCTTCGGGGGCCGGTCCACGGACGGCCGCGGTGCAGGCGTGCGCAGCATGTGCCGGAGGTTGTACACGCAGCAGGCAAGCACGTAGAAGCTGATCAGGGCAACAAGCCACTGATAGTAGAGGAGCATGGTCCCCCTTCGGCGTCAGTTGCCGCCCTTCTGGCGCGTCCACCGCAGATGTGCCGGCCCCTCGATCCACCCGCTCCTTTCCCGCATGGCCCGCTCGTAGGGCAGGTCGATGAGCTTTTTCACGCCGGCGAGCGAGAGGAACACTACTATAAACCCGAAACCCTCGAGGTCGTTTCCTTCGAGCAGGGTGAGGAACGGGAATGCGGCGCCCGCGACGCCGAAGGCAAGGTTAAAGCCCACAATGACCCGGCTCGCCGCCAGGAAGATCAGCAGGGCTGCCAGCACGGAGCAGGGCCACATCTGCAGGAGGAAGCCGCTCGCCGGCGCCAGCCCCTTTCCGCCCCGGCCCCGAAGCCAGATGGGGAACCCATGCCCCAACATCAGGGCAAAGGCAGTGAGGTAAAAGGCCAGCTTCCCCGAGGTCCAGGACTCGGCGACGGAGTAGGCCGCCGCGCCCTTGGCCATGTCCAGCAGCAGGACAAGCAGTCCTGCCAGGTTGCCTGCCACATGGGCCACGTTCCGTGCGCCGACGTTCCCCTCGCCCTCCACGCGGATGTCCTTGCCGGTCCATAGCCAGGTCACGATAAAAGCGAAGGGAATAGAGCCAAGGAGGTACCCTGCGAGGATTGCGAGCAGATCTTTCGACATCGCACCTGCCTCCCGATCTCGCCCTCGCGAGGCGTTACCGCGCCGCTGCGGCGGCGCCTGTGCGAGCGGGCCGCGTGCCGAAGCTCCGAGGCCGGGGCCGCCCTTGCGGGGCCGCAATATGCGCCGTGCCTGCCGCAAGAAGACTCTTTGGCTCCATTGTAGGCCAGCACGCGGCCGCGTGCAACTTGCACGGGGCGACCACCAGTGTAGCTCACCTCGGGGGCGGGCTCTTCTGCGCTGCTGGCAAGGGCCCCACCCCCGGCGCCCCCTCCCCCTGGCGGACGCGTCGCGTCCGCCAGGGGGAGGGGGCAGGGGCATAGGCGCTAAAGGAGCTCGCGCTCCCGTCGATTGGGCGCGACCAAGCCCCGTAGCGGGCGCTGTGCACGGCTTACTCCCTTGAACCGTCGCCCCATCCCCCTGCCTCCTTCCCCGCTGGCGCGGGGAAGGGGGAAACTTACGTAAAGGGGGTCTCGAGTTTGGCCTTTTCAGCTCCTGGTCCCTTACCGCTTGCTCCAGC
>DYEI01000566.1 GCA_020725765.1 Anaerolinea sp.
AGGCGCCTGCCTGGGGGAGGGGCAGGGGTGGGGGAACTCTGTAGTTGCAGTGCATCGCAGCCGCTGCTCGACCTGTTCCGATACGCTATCGCATTCCCCATGATGATCTGCACACCGAGTTGTGGGTAATGGATAGCCGGCAAGGGCCGAGGGACGGGGGCTAAAGCAGCCTCTCCGCCCCTGAGGGGATCAGGGCTGGGGGTCTCCCGTGACTCGGCGTAATGCCCATCCTGATGGGCGAAGACCCGCACCACCATACCTCCGCTCCATGCGCGGAACGCGAGCCTGAACATTCGCGCGCCCGGCGCCATTTGACATCTTCCCTCCCCAATGCCACAATGGAGAATCAGCAGCCGGGCGCCCGGCTGGGACAGGACCAGGATGGTGACGATTGGCAGCCGCGTGGCCACAGAATCCCAATACAGCAACTGATCCCTTCCGCTGCACGCGCTGCGGCGCCTGCCTCGCTGTGTGCCCGACCTACCGGGTGCTGGCGCGAGAGACGGAATCCCCTCGGGGAAGGCTTGCCCTCGCGCGGGCCTACGCCGAGGCGACGCTCCCACCCTCGCCGCGTGCGGCCGAGCTTGTCTACCGTTGCGCGCTGTGCGCTGCCTGCAATGCCGCCTGCCCAACCGGTCTGGAGGTCGACACCGTTCTGCAGGGTCTCCGAGCGCGCCTCGCCGCGGAAGGCTTGCTTCCCGAGAGCCTGCAGCGCCTCCGGAGCGCCGTTGAGGCGAGCGGCAACATCCTCGGCGAGGCCCAGCAGGCCCGGGAGCTCTGGCTCGAGCAGGGCGCCGGCGACGCGCCGGGCCGGCACGCGGCGGAGACGGTCTACTTTGTGGGCTGTGTCGCCAGCCTCTTCCCTTCCAGCTATCCCATCCCGCAGCAGACGCTGCGCCTGCTGCGGGCCGCCGGGCAGCCTGTTACCCTTCTCGGTGGCGCCGAGTGGTGCTGTGGGTACCCTCTCGCCCTCAGCGGCTGCGAGGATGCCCTCCCCGCCATCGCCCGGGACCTCGTCGGGCGCGTTGTCGCCCTCGGTGCGAGGAGAGTTGTCACGTCGTGCCCCTCCTGCTACCACACCTGGCGCCACATCTACCCGCGCCTGGTGCCCGAGATGCCGCTCGAGGTTCTGCATGCGAGCGAGGTCCTCCTGCAGGCCGTGCAGAGGGGACACCTGCAGCCGGAGCCCCTCCCCGCCCAGGCCGTGACCTACCACGACCCCTGTGACCTCGGCCGCCGCTCCGGCCTCTATGACCCGCCCCGCGACCTGATCAGGTCGATCCCCGGCTTGCGCCTCACAGAGATGCGCGACCGGCGCGACGGCGCCCTCTGCTGCGGCGGAGGCGGCAACTTGGAGTCGGTAGCCCCGGGCCTTGTGGAGCAGGCAGCCGCCCGGCGGCTGCAACAGGCCATCGAGACGGGCGCGACAACCCTGGTGACGACCTGCCCACAGTGTCGGCGCACCCTCGCCGGAGCGGCACGCCGCGAGAGGGCCCGGCTGCGCGTCCTGGACGTGAGCGAGCTCCTTGGCAAGGCGGTGAGCGAATGAGCCTGCCCGCTACAATCCTCAGGGACCTGGCCGGGATCGTTGGCAGCGACTGGGTGCTGTCGGCCCCCGAGGACCTGCTCTGCTACTCCTACGACGGCACCTTCTGCGAGGGTTGGCCCGATGTCGCCGTGCTCCCGGGCAGCGTCGAGGAAGTCGCAGCCGTCGTGCAGCTGGCGCACCGTGAGGGCATCCCGGTCATCGCCCGCGGCATGGGGAGCGGTCTTGCGGCTGCCAGCATACCCTTCGACGGCGGCATCGCACTGACCCTCACCCGCCTGAACAGAATCATCGAGATCGACCCTGTGGACATGGTCGCCGTGGTCGAGGCAGGCGTCATCACCGGCGACCTGCAGCAGGCCGTCGAGGCGCAGGGACTCTTCTATCCGCCTGACCCTTCGAGCCTGAAACACTGCACCATCGGCGGCAACATCGCCTGCAACGCCGGGGGTCCCCGATGCCTCAAGTACGGCGTGACGCGCGACTATGTCCTCGCCCTCCAGGCCGTGCTCGCCGACGGACGAACCGTGCGCGTCGGCGCGCGGACGGCCAAGAACGCCACCGGCTATAACCTGGTGCAGCTCCTTGTGGGCTCAGAGGGGACGCTCGGGGTCATCACCGAGGCAGCGCTGCGCTTGCTACCCCTGCCCCGGGCGGCGCAGACGGTCCTGGCCGAGTTCCCGCGCCTCACCGACGCCTGCGAGGCGGTGACGGCCGTGCTGCAGGCGGGCGTGCGCCCCGCGACGCTCGAGCTGATGGACGAGACGGCGATCCGCTGCGTCGAGGAGTATCTCCGCCTCGGGCTCCCCCTCGACGTAGAGGCGATCCTGCTCGTCGAGTGCGACGGCGATGAGGCCCGGGTCGCGGAGGAGGCCCAGAGTGTGGCAGCGCTGTGCCAGGAGCACCGTGCCTCGCAGGTTCGGACGGCCCGGTCCCCTCAGGACCGCGACGATCTCTGGCGAGCTCGCCGGGCGATCTCCGGCTCGCTCTCGCGGCAGCGCCCCAACAAGCTTGGCGAGGACATCGTCGTGCCCCGACACGCCATCCCCGCCATGGTCGCGCGACTCAAAGAGATCGGCCGCCGCTACGCTCTGCCCATCGTGATCTTTGGCCACGCCGGCGATGGCAACCTGCATCCCAACATCCTCTTCGACCGGCGTGACCCGGCCGAGTGGGCGCGGGTGCAGGAGGCGAGCGCAGCCATCTTTACCGCTGCCGTGGAGCTCGGGGGGACACTCTCCGGCGAGCATGGGGTCGGCGTGCTCAAGCGCGACTTCCTGCCCCTGGCCGTCGACCCGGTCGCCATCGAGGCCATGCGCGCCGTCAAACGGGCCCTCGATCCGAAGGGGATACTCAACCCCGGCAAGGTCGTGGGCTGAGATTGGCCCGGAAGGGGCCCCTCAGCGGCCGCCGTACCTGTTCTGCCAGAGATCGCGGTCGTAGGGTGCACGTCGCCCGGGGCATCGCTCTCGCGGGCAGAGCTGGCAGCTCTGAAAGCCCGTCTCGGTCGGGAAGCGAAGCCCTGAGACCGACTTGGTCGGCACCATCAGGTAGCTATCGGTCAGCTCGACGCCAATGGCCTCCAGCGGGTCGCCAGCCAGCGCAAAGAGCTGCCGCTGCTGGCTCATCGGCCAGTCCTCCAGTGAGCCGGGGTTCATGTCGGACGTGGGCCCGGGCTGCAGGCGGCGCTCGAGGTCGCGGCCCATCGCCGCCATGGCCGAGCGCAGAGCCTCCTCTTTGATGGCACTCGCCCAGTAGGACTCGAGCATGTCCACGATGGAGCGGGACCACTCCTCCAGCTCTCGGCCGCAGGTGGCGACGTAGGGAAAGACGCGGTGCGCCCCCTCAAGGTTGACCCGGAGCACACGGCTCGTCAGCCTCACCCCGTCGACAACCACATAATCGTCCCCGCTCTCCTCGATGAAGGCGACTCCGTACATGGCCTTTGGCCGGGCCACGGCCCGAGCTTCCTCCACCATGTCCCTGACCCGCGCAGCATCGGCACTGCTCTCCTCAAGGTGGAGTCGCCGCAGCAGCTCTGAGAGATCAGCCTCGAAGGGAATATCCGTGAGAACAACAGCCTCCACAGTCCCGCTCCTCAGAATCTGGTGTAGGCAGGCGCCACGAGAATGGGATCGGCCCTGCACGTGCTTCGTCTGCCTCGTCCATTGTACGGCGATGGCCACGTGCCGCCAAAACGGCCCGAGTACACGCCTCAGGCGGACGTTGACGAGGTTCGGCAAAGTGCCTAGAATGGCTCCGCGGGCCGCGCTCGCTCTCGCGCGGCCCGCTGCGCAGCACAGGCAGCATACCCTTCGGCAGACGCAGCCCATCCCGTTCCACATCTCAGGAGGCCCTGTGCGCATCCCAAGCCTCACCGCCCCGGTGCGTCAGCGGCGCCCATACCTCCGCATGCGCCGGGTGCTGCGAGCCCTTGTCGGCGGCCCCGTCGGAGTCAGTCAGACCGATCGCAACATCTGGTACCTCTGCATCGAGGTCGCATGGGCCGGAGTGCTCGGCGCCGCCACTTCGTTCAACTCGGCTTTTGCCGTCCGCCTTGGCGCTTCCGGTGCGCTGGTCGGCGCGCTCACCTCCTTCCCGTGCCTGATTGCCGTGCTCATGCTGATCCCGTCGGCACGTTTCCTCGAGTCGCGCAGCGACCGGCGCCCGTGGATTGTCGGGAGCCTCTTTCTGACGCGGCTGGGGTACGCCCTTCTCGCCATCCTGCCCTGGGTGCTGACCCATCGCCGGGCTGAGGCCGCGGTGCTCATCCTCATCGCCGCCGCCATTCCGAACACCTTCTTCAGCGCCGCCTGGCAGCCCCTCCTGGCCGATGTGATCCCTCCGCCCGACCGTACCCGGGTCCTCTCGATGCGGATGATCCTCTACAGCATGATAGTGGCTGGCCTGACCTTCCTCGGCGGCGAGTGGCTCGAGGCCTCCAATCGCTTCGGGTGGGCCCGCTTCCCCCTCAACTACCAGGTGCTCTACGCCATCGGCTTCCTCGGCGCCCTGGTGAGCACCGTCTATGTGGCGAGGATCGAGCTGCCGCGGGCGGGACCCGCACCTGACGCGACGGCAGAGCCCCGAAAGCCCTTCCTCTCCGATCTCAAGACGATACTGACCGTTGACCGGAGCTATCGCGCGATCGTGCTCGACACCCTGGTGTTCGACGGAGGGGCCTGGCTGGTGGCGCCGCTGTATGTGATCTACTTTGTGCGCGAGCTGGGTGCAGGCGATGCCTGGATCGGCCTCCACAGCACGCTCAGTAACATCGGCATCATCGCCGGCTACGCGCTCTGGCGACGGGCATTGCGGCGGCTTGGGCACCGCAGGGGGCTGCTCATCTCCGCTCCCCTCGTAGCCTGCCACGCCTTCCTGGTGAGCCTCTTCCCGAACCTCGGGCTGATTCTGGTGTGGGCGATCCTCGTGAATCTGGCCGTGCCGGGCGTCAACCTGAGCCACTTCAACATCCTGCTCCAGCTCTGCCCGGCCGAGCGGCGGCCAACCTACATCGCCACCTTCTCTACCATCATCAACGCCATTGCCTTTGTCATGCCCATGGTCGGCGTCGCCCTGGCCGAGGCACTTGGCATCCGCACGGTGCTCCTCCTCGGAGGCAGCCTGCGCCTGCTGGGGGCGCTCCTCTTCCGGCTGAACCCGATCACAGTCGAGGATGTGGAGATTCGCTAGCGCGGCCTTGCATGGAACTCCAGGCCACCTTGCGACGTCTCACCAATGGGAGCAGTCGATTTGAGGAGGAACGGAAATGAGAGCACGTCGTCTGGTGCCAGTGTACGGTCTCGCAGTCGTGGCGCTGCTGGCCGTGGTCGTTTCGGTTGCCCTGACGGCCGGAGCAGCCCCCCGGAATCAGCCGGCTCGCCCGGCGCTCTCCGGTCCCGGACGCGACGCGGCCGAGCGGGCGCGGGCCGACCTGTCCGAGCGGCTCGGGATTGCACCGGATAGGATCGAGGTTGTTTCCTGCCAGGCCCACACCTGGCCGGATGCCAGCCTCGATCTCCCAGAGCCCGGCATGGTCTATGCCCAGGTGCTGACGGATGGCTTTATCGTCACGCTACGCGCCGAGGGCAAGGACTATGTCTACCATGTCGCGGGCGAAGCGGTCAGACCCAAGCCCGCCACCTCTTGAGGGATACCGGGGCAGCCGCCGAGCGCGGGGGATGAGCCGCCTGCGACGGACCATCAGCCGAGACAGATCCAGGTGATGCGATGATCCGTCCGCAGGCCATGCTCGACCCCCGCCGGCAGGATAAGCAGATCGCCTCCAGCCACACGCAGCTTCTCGCCCCCGATGCTCGCTATCCCCTCACCGTCGATGATGTACCATAGCTCCTCGCCGTCATGGGCGTGGGGGCCGAATGGGTTGGCCGGGGTCGTCACCCTCACCGCAAAGTGGCGCAGAAGCGCCTGCCTCCCCGCGATCGGATAGGCCCGGCGCAGCCCCTGTTCAGGAACATCTCCAGCCCTGATCAGCATCTCACTCCCCCGTCGTGCCATGAGCAGCCTGCCCGAGCGCCAGGCAGAGATTGCGCGCCAGAATATCGGCACAGTCCTGCAGGTCCACGCTCTCGAGCTTGGCTACGGTCTCCCCAGGGAGGTCGTCGAAGCCAACGCCTTGCAGCAGCAGATCAGTCTCCTCGGCGGTGAACTCGGGTCCTGCCTCGACCCACTGCCGCTGACTCTTGTTCTCCGGGCAGGCGAGCTGGCAGCGCATACAGCCAACGATGGCATTGTGCCAGGCAGGGTCAATCCACCCGGGCATGGGGGCGGGATCCTCGTTATGGTAGGTCAGGCAGCGCTCCGCGCGGAGGAGGAAGCGGTCTTCGGGGATGGCTCCTGCCGGACACTCCCGGCGGCACGCCGAGCAGTCGTGGCAGCGCTCCAGCATCAGGGGCTCCTGCCAGGGATCGTCCGCAGGAGGAAGGTCGGAGTAGAAGGCGACCAGCCGGTGAAAGGTGCCAAACCCGGGCACATAGCACAGGTTGTTCCTGCCATAGCGCGCCAGCCCCGAATGCACGGCGAGGAGCTTGACGGGCAGCACCGCGCGCACGACCGAGTAGCCCTCCGGCTCAAGCACCTCCAGCAGCGCCGCCCGTACCTCAGCATCCGGTCTTCGCCAGACATAGGTCGGAGGCAGCGTCACTGGCAGCGAGCGCCCCTCCCGGCAGAACGTCAGCCGGACCTGCGGCTGCGGGTTGGAGACGATGATCAGCGACCGGGCGGCCGGCAGATCCTCCGGAGGGGTGAAACGGAATGCGTAGAGTGTGTGCCTGTCGAACGTCTCATCCAGTGCCCGGCTTCGCCGCCAGGCATCCAGGCTCGAGGCCAGGTCGGAGGCGCGGCCAGCAGGCACAGCTCGTGCGCGAAAGCCGGACGCTTCCAGATGCGTGAGCACGTCGGTTGCGGCGAGCGACATGTGTGGGCTCCTTCGGGTTGCGGGATCGATCCAGCCACATCAAGTACTCATTGTGCAACCTTTGCGGAGCACTGTCAAGGAGGATGTCCTTGAAGCGGCTCACGTCTGGGGTCAGGCAATCCGCACGAGGGAAGGCCTTCGCGGGCTCTCCGCGCCGTGCCTCTGCACGGTCGCCAACTGAACCAGCCCGCCGCTCAGATCAGAAGCCGGGCCAGCCCCAAGGCACCAGACTGATGCCCGCGATGCCAAAGCCGACCAGCAGGAGAAAGATGAGCACAATGATGCCCAAAGCGATCAGACCCAACTGGATGTAGCCCAACACAAGCCCGGCGGTCGCAAGGCCATCGCCGGTGAGAGCCCCCCGGCTCTCGCGGATTTCCCGCTTGGCCAGGTGCCCCGTGATCACCGCAGCAATCGCGCCGAGCACCGGCAGCAGCAGCCAGGCCACGATGCCAGAGACAAGGCTGACGACCGCCAGGGCGCTCGTCTGGGGCGCTGCCGGCGCGGGCCGTTCGTAGTGGACCTCCTCAACCGCCTCCCTCTCCCGAATGGTCGGGCCGTGCGGTTCCTCAGCCATAGAGAAAGCCTCCTTTGGAGCCGGGCCTCCAGGCCGGCTCCACCCGGCCAGTGAGCGACATCCGTGCCATGCCACCATCGGGCCCTCTGCCCACTCCCAGCCCCGGCTTCCACGGTGGCGCAGCCCGAGCAACAAGCAGGGGCACAGCTCTTGCTGACCCGAAGGAAGGCCATCTCCAGCCATGCATAAATCAGAGGAGGCAGCGAGTTGTTCCAGGTCGTCGGCCATCCCCGCGTGCGAGCGCTTCACACCTCGCCCGATGCAGCGCTGGTGGACGTGCAGCTGGACGGCACGCCGCTGGCGTCAGGGCTGACCTTCGCGGAGGTCAGCGACTATGTCGAGTTCCCAGCCGGGCGGCGGCAGGCAACCGTCGTCGACGTGACGAGCGGCACGCCAGGCGAGACGCTCGCCCACACAACCGTGGACCTTGCCCCGGGGCGGGACTATACCCTGGTCACCCTCGGCATGGCCGCCGAGATGCACATCCTGCCGCTGGTCGACAGCACCACTGCGCCAGATACGGCCCATGCCGCCGTGCGCGCGCTGCACGCCTCGCCCGATGCGCCGCCGGTCGACGTCAGGGTGCGTGGCGGCCCGCTGCTCTTCGAGCACGTGCCCTTCGGCCACGCCACCGGCTACATTGACGTGCAGGCCGGAACGGTTCACCTCGAGTTCACCGCGGCGGGCGAGGAGCGCGCTGTGGCCTCATTGCCCTATCACCGCCTTGGAGGCGGAGACCTCCATACCTTCGTGGTGCTCGGGCTATTGAGGGGCGAGCCTTCGCTGCTCGTGTTGCCGCTGATCGAGACGGTCGCCATGCGCCTGGCCACCTAGGCCCCCTGTGGGCCCCGGGCCCGTCTCCGCCATCAAGCTGACCGTGGCCCGCATCCCGCCGTGCAGGGCCAACGCGGCAACAATGCCATCGCGCCCCACGGGTGTCGCTCGGGAGCAGCTCGCGTCCAGCCACCCGGTGTCCGGCTCCTCCCCCATCCCGCCTCCGGGCGAGTGCCCCAGGATCCGCCCGGAGGAGGGGGAAGACGATTGAGGGCGTCCCGGGCTCTGCTGGCGCGCCGCGGTGCGGCAGCATTCAGGGGCTCCACGGAAAGGCCAGATGCAGGGAGCGGGGCGGGGGCGACAGCGCCACGGCCGCCGGGGCCACCAGGATCCGAGTCTGAGCAGCCACGCAGCGGCCTGGATGGGATGCTCACCATGAGTCGGGGGAGAGCTGGCGCGCATGGTGCAACGGGGGCGGGAGTCCTTGCATCAGCAAGCGCATGGGTCAGCCCGCCTCGAAGTTGAGTCAGACCTCAGCCCGCCGACACATTGACTCGCGCCATGCCCGCCGTATAATATGCGGCGGCTGCTCCGAGAACGAGCAGCCGCTATCTTGCCGCTGGCGCGGCCAGCAAGGATGTTGCCGTGTCCACACGAGCTTTTGACGTTGTCATCGTAGGTGCCGGCCCTGCCGGCATCTTTGCCGCTTTGGAGCTCAGTCGCGAGCCCGGGCTGAGGGTCGCCATACTCGACAAGGGCCCCGACATCGACAAGCGCACCTGCTTCGCCCGCGACCCGCAGGGCCGCTGCCACAACTGCGACCCCTGCGCCATCATGACGGGATGGGGCGGATCAGGAGCCTTCTCAGATGGCAAGCTGACGCTCTCTTCAGAGGTTGGCGGGCGCCTCGCCGAGTACGTCGGCGAGGAGCAGGCCGCCGAGCTGATCCGGGAGGTGGATGAGACCTACGTGCGCTTCGGGGCCTCCCGGCCGATCTATGGCATCCGCAACGACGAGGTAGAGGCCCTCGAGAAGCGTGCCGCGAAGGCCGGGCTCCGCTTTGTATCGGTGCCCATCCGGCACATCGGCACCGAGTACTGCGCCGATGTGATGCGCGGCATGCGCGACGAGCTCCTGGGGCGCGGCGTGACTATCCGCACACGGACGCCAGTCACGCGCCTGCTGACCTCCAACGGCGAGGTCGGCGGTGTCGTCACCGCCTCGGGCGAAGAGCTCCGCAGCCGCGTCGTGATCGTGGCGCCCGGACGCGAGGGCGCGGCCTGGCTGCAGGAGATCGCCAGGCAGCTCAACCTGACCCTCGCCCGCAACCCGGTTGACCTCGGGGTGCGCGTCGAGGTCCCAGCCACAGTCCTTGAGCCGATCACTTCCCTGGTCTACGAGTCCAAGTTCATCTACTACTCTGCAGCCTTTGACGATCAGGTCCGCACCTTCTGCATGTGCCCGTACGGCGAGGTCTCGACCGAGTTCGCCGCCGACGTGATGACGGTGAACGGCCACTCCTTTGCCCACCGGCGGACGACCAACACCAACTTTGCCATCCTGGTGAGCAAGACGTTCACCGAGCCCTTCGACGACCCGATCGCCTACGGCAAGAGCATCGCCCGGCTGGCGAACCTCCTGAGCGGGGGAATCCTCGTCCAGCGCCTGAGGGACCTGGAAGCGGGGCGCCGCTCCAATGCCGAGCGGCTGGCGCGTTCGATCGTCAGGCCGACCCTGCCGAGCGCGACTCCCGGCGACCTGAACCTGGTGCTCCCCTACCGCTACGTGGTCAACATTCTCGAGTTCATCCACGCCCTGGACCAGGTCGCGCCGGGGGTGGCATCGCGGCACACCCTGCTGTACGGCGTCGAGGCCAAGTTCTACTCCAGCCGCCCTGAGCTCACGCCCCAGATGGAGACAGAGGTCCGCAACCTGTTCGCCTGCGGGGACGGCGCCGGAGTGACCCGTGGACTGGTGCAGGCCTCTGCGTCCGGGCTGGTCGCCGCCCGCGCGGTGCGGGCGCGGCTCGCGGGAGAGAGCTGAGGCGGACCCGGGGCTCCATTACGGCCGGACGATCCGGCCCCTCAGCCCGGCCGGCTCGGATAGCCCGTGATCCGACGGATCTCATCATAGAGCGGCTTGAGCCGCCGGTACATGGGCCTGTAGACCCGGCGGTACAGCGCCTCGTACAGGGCGTGGACGGTCGGGTCCGGCTCAAATGTGCGCCCGATGCGGGTCATCTCCTTGACGGCCGCCTCGAACCCGCGGTGAAGCCCGAGGCCAACTGCCGCATCGATGGCCGCACCCAGCCCCGAAGCCTCGTATACGTGCGGACGCGCCGCCGGCAGGCCAAAGACGTCCGCGGTGATCTGCAGGGCCAGGTCACTCTGCGAGCCGCCGCCACACACCCTCAGCTCGGTTATGGGCACCCCGCTCCGTTTCTCCGTGCGCTCCTTCCCCTCCCGCAGGGCATAGGCCAGTCCCTCGAGTATGGCGCGATAGAGGTGGGCGCGCGTGTGCACATCTCCAAAGCCGATGATCGCCCCCTTGGCCTCGGGTCCCGGCTCCTTGACTCCCGGCGACCAGAAGGGCTGCAGGGTAAGGCCAAGCGCCCCGGGGGGAACCCTCCGGGCCAGGTCCTCGAAGAGTGCCTCGGGCTCGACCCCCAGCTCGGCCGAGCGGCACCGCTCCGGGTGGCCAAACTCTTCCCGGAACCAGCTGACCAGCCAGTAGCCACGAAAGACCTGGATCTCCAGGCTGTAGGCTCCTGGCACCGCCGCGGGGTACGGGGGGATGAGTGGGATCACCTCCACATACCGCCTGTGCGTGGTGTTGATGGTAGCGGTTGTCCCATGGCTGAGGCAGCCGATGTGCGGGTCAAGGCATCCGGAGCCGAGCACCTCGCACGCCTTGTCGGCGGCGGCCGCAATCAGCGGCAACCCGGCAGGGATGCCGGTCTCCTCTGCGGCCTGAGGGGTGATCTCGCCCAGCATCCCGCCCGGAGGCACCAGCTCGGGCAGCACCGCAGGGTCCATCGGCACCGCCTGCCACTTCCAGTCCCACGAGGGTGCCCAGCGAAGGCCCTTGTAGTCGAAGGGGATATAGCCAACCTGGCAGCCGACCGAATCCACAAAGCGGCCAATCATGCGGTAGGTCAGGTAGCCCGATAAGAGCAGCAGCTTGTGCGTCTCCGCCCAGACCTTGGGCTCGTAGGTCCGCACCCAGTTGGCCTCCGCCGCGGCCTGAAGGGTGGCTACCGTCTCGGACATGCCGGTTAGCCTGAAAGCAAGCCCCCACAGGCCGCCAACGGGCCTGAGGCCCTCCGTGCGGCGCTGATCCAGCCAGGAGATGGCCGGGCGCAACGGTCGCCCGTTTCGGCCGACATGGATGACCGTGGCACGCTGGGTCGTCAGCGCCACGCCAGCGAGCGATTCACGGGCGGCGCTATCCTGACGCCACAGGCCCTGGCAGGCCTCGCAGAGGCAAGCCCAGAAGTGGTCTGGGTCCTGCTCCGCCCACCCCGGCTCCGGGGCCCGGTAGGGCGCGAGCGGCACACGCGACCGTGCCAGCAGGTTCCCTCGCGGGTCAAACAGAAGCGCCCGCACACTCTGGGTGCCAACGTCGATAGCGAGAAGGCGGTCACGGGACATGTTCCCCTCCGGGCTCCCCGGGCCTCAGTGCGCAGGCCGCGCTACGGGCACGAGCCTTGCCAGCACATAGCAGTGATCCGAGCTGCCGCAACCAACGCGCGCCTCCAGGGCATGGAGGTGCGCGGAGTGAAAGACATAGTCGATGCGCACGAGCGGCCCTGGCACACGAACGCCGCCGACCACCAACCCGAATGGGAAGGTGAGACCGAACCCCCAGCCGGCCTCGCGGAAAGCGTCTCTCAGGACCGAAACCATGCTGGCATAGCCCCGGGACAGGTCGCCCGCGTTCAGATCCCCGACCACCAGGACGGGCCCGGCGAGCTCCCCGGCCAGCCTCGCCGCGTCGGCGAGCTCGAGATCGATGCGATGCGAGTACGCTCCGGTCGGGAGCGGCCAGGGCCCTGCCAGACGCAACCCCGGCGGCTCGGGATGCAGGATGATGACCTGCATGGCAGCGCCGCGCACATCGACAACCGTATGCAGCGCCGTGCGTCCCGTCCCATTGGGGCGAAAACGCTCCACGGAGAGGATTGGAAAGCGACTCAGCAAGCCGCAGTCCGCAGCCCGGGCGTCGAGGGCCATGTACGGGTAGGCGGCCGCAAGGCCCTCGCGCAGCGCCCGCGATCCCGCGGGGGTCAGCTCCTGAACTGCGACGATATCCGCCCCCGCTTCCGAGATGTCAGCAACAACCTGCTCAGGAAGCGCCCGTCCCGGCCCGAGGTTGTAAGTCATGACCACGAAGGGAAGCCCCGCCGCCTGTGGCCCCGGGCCCAGCGGAGGCACCAGCAGCTCTCCATACTGAACAGCAAAGAGCCCGAGAATGAGCAGCACTCCCGCCAGTGCCACCCTCGACCGGCTGAGGGCGGCCAGGGGCGCGAGCACCAACAGTGGAAGGAAGAGAAACGGCCCCAGGTAGCCGATCAGGCCCAGCACCGGGGGCCAGTCGGCCCGGACCAGGCGCAACCCCAGATAGGCCCCAAGGGCGACCGCATATCCCAGGCAGAGCGCCGCCACCAGCCGACGCCACACCTCGGGTCGGCGATTGGCCGAAGAGGGCATGCCACCTCGCTGCAGTCCAGAATGGCTGCATTATAGCATAGCCCGGCAAGCCGGACTAGGACGCCCCCCGAGGCACCACCCCTGCCACTCCCTGTGGCAGGTAGTAAGCACGCTGCCACAGAGAGGAATAGGCGGAAACCTCGGATTCCCATCGCGCCTCGTCCCACCCCAGCTCTGGCAGCACGATGGCCCGGATCGCCGGCAAGAGCTGGCGCCCCCCCTCAGGAAGAAGAAGCCCAAGGCGCACCCGGCGCAGCAGGAGATCGTCCAGGTGCTCCACGGCCTCGGCACGGGCCGCCCAGCGCAACTCCGCCCACAGGGTCTGAAGGCCGGGGACAGGCACAAGCTCACCCGCCTGAGCAGCCGCGACGAGCTCGGGCGCGTCGCTGCCATACCGCCCGAGCAGGCGCTGCCACTGGGCCTCCTCGAGATGCACACCCTCGGGCTTGGGCAGGTGTACGGGATTCAGCACAGGCGTCCTCCGGCCGGGCACTCTCAGGCCGGGGAGGCGCGACCGCACGGCCTCCAGCGCATCCAGGGCAATCAGCCGAAAGGTCGTGAGCTTGCCGCCGGTCACGGTCAGAAGGCCGGCCTCCTCCCAGATGACGTGGTCGCGGGACTCCCTGGAGGGATCGACCCGCTCCGAGCCCACGACCGGACGAACCCCCGCAAAGGTGGCCATCACATCCCGTGCTTCCAGGCCGAGCCCGGGGAACTCGGCACGGACGGCCTCGAGGAGGTAGTCGACTTCCTCGGCACTGATCGCCGGCTCCTCGTCCAGCGGCTGCTCATGGTCCAGGTCGGTCGTGCCAACGAGAGTGATCCCCTCCCATGGAAAGACAAACACCGGGCGCCTATCCGCGGGGTGCAGGAAGCCTACGGCCTGCGCGACCGGGAGACGCCAGGCAGGAAAGATGAGATGGCTGCCGCGCAGAGGGCGCATGCGCGGGGGCGCGCCGACCTCTCTCCGCAGCCGGTCCGCCCACGCCCCGGTCGCATTGACGACGACGCGGGCCCGCACCTCCGCCTCCCTGCCGCTGCCTTCCTCCCGCAGACGAACCCCTGTGACCCGGCCCTTCTCACGGAGCAGCCCACAGACGGCCACATAGTTGATCGCGACTCCCCCATCGGCTACGGCTTCCTGTATCAGTCGCAGCACGAGGCGTGCATCGTCGGTTTGGGCGTCGCCATAGCGAAAGCCGCCCCTGAGCCCTTCCGGCGCGAGGTGCGGCGCCAGCATCTCAAAGTCCGCTGCCGAGTAGTAGCGGTGAGTCCAACGCAGGGCAAGCAGGTCGTAGATCGAGAGGCCAACTTTGTAGGTCCAGCGGCCGGGCCGGTCCCCTTTGTAGGTCGCGAGCAGGAACCCGAGGGGGTCGATCAGGCCCGGCGCTTCCTCCAGCAGCCGCTCGCGCTCGCGGACCGCGTTGCGCGTGAGGCGCAGCTTCCCCTCCTTGAGGTACCGCAGGCCGCCGTGTACCAGCTTGGAGGATCGGCTGGAGGTGCCCCAGGCAAAGTCTCGCTGCTCCACGAGCAGGGCGCGCACGCCCAACCTCGCAGCCTCCCGGAGGATGCCCGCACCCGTGACACCGCCGCCGATGATGATGAGGTCCCACGGCTCGTCAATCTGTGCCCAGACGGCACTTCGCCAGTCACGCTGCCACATCAAGGCCCTCCCAGCCCCGGCGCTAGATCATCTTGCCCGGGTTCATGATGCCCTCTGGATCGAAGCGCCTACAGAGGTCCCTGAGCGCCTCCATGCCCAGAGTGCCCTTCTCGTTTTCCAGATAAGGCGCATGGTCGGTGCCAATCCCGTGCTGATGGGTTATCGTGCCGCCAAGCTCGACGATGGCGCGGCTTGCTGCTGCCTTGAGCACCTGCCAGCGGCGCAGGGTCTCTTCCGGGTCCAGCGCCAGACGAAAGAGGTAGGTCGTATAGATGCTCGAGCCGTAGGGGTAGAGGTGCGAGAGATGCGAGAACACGTGCACGCGCTCGCCACAATCGGCCAGCCCCCGGCGCAGCGCCTCCTCGATGGCGGCGACCATTCGGGGGACCGTCGACCAGTCGGTCGCCGTCTCCAGGGTGTCGATGGCATAGCCCATCTCCCACAGCGTGTTTCGCAGGTAGGGCGTGCGGAACCGGCTGTGGTGCCACTGGTTGCCAAAAGCTCGCCCGACGTGCACGCCCCCCTCCTGCTTGACGATGTCCAGTGCCTCATGTCGGGCGGCCCGCACGATCGCCCGGCGTCCGGTAAAGCCGAGGATGAGCATGCACTTGCCGGCCCCCACGCCACGCACCGCGAGGAGGCGCTCTAACGTGCCGATCAGGCGCTCGTGCCCGGCCAGCGCCAGGGTTGTGGCCGTCTCCTCCGGCGTGCTCAGCCGCAGGAGCGACAGGGGCAGGCGCGCCTGCATGATCGCCCGCACAGCCGCGCAGCCGCTCTGCCAGTCGGGAAGAAAGGCGCCGTGGAAGGCCTCGATCTCCGGAAGCGGCGTCACCCGCACGGTCGCCTCCGTAAGGATGCCGAGGCGCCCCTCAGAGCCAAGGACCACCTCCCGCAGGTCGGGGCCAGCCGCCGAGGCGGGGAAGGGTGGCAGCTCGAGTGTGCCCGCAGGCGATTCGAGTCGCCCGCCGGCAAAGAGCCGCTCGATGCGCCCGTAGCCGAGCGACTGTTGCCCGCTCGAGCGGGTGACTATCCAGCCGCCGAGCGTCGAGTACTCGAAAGATTGGGGAAAGTGACCCAGCGTGTAGCCGCGGGCCCTGAGCTGCGCCTCGAGGTCCGGCCCGGCGATTCCAGCCTCGAAGGTCGCCAGGCCGCTGTGCCCGTCAAAGCGTCGCAGACGGCTCAGGCGGCGGAGGTCGACGGTCAACACAGGAGCTTCGCCCGGCAGGGGGTTGATGTGCCCCACGACACTGGTCCCGCCGCCGTAGGGGATGAGTCGCAGGCCCGCCTCCTGCGCGTACCGTATCAGATCGCGCACCTCGTCGCCCGTCGTCGGATACGCCACGCCATCCGGGAAGACGCCGATCCGGCCGCTGCGCAGGGCTATCCAATCCGGGAGACTCTGTCCGCGCGCATGGTACACGCGCTCGACGGGATCGGTGTCTACGAGGGGATGGGGTGGCAGGCGGCTCGCCGGCACGGCCGCGACGACCTCGGCGAGCGTGGCGTCGCGGGGCCGCTGCCCCGGCCCGACGAGCGTCGTCAGATACCGCAGGGCGGGCTCGGGCAGCGGGTAGGTGATCGTATCATCGCCCCAACCGTTCCAACGCCTCATGGCCTCGCCTCCCGTGGGAACCGCTTCTCAAGACCGATGCCCGAATCGGCCGGCCCGAGCCTCAACACCTGGACGGCGAAGCTACCGGAGGGGCGGGTATTCGCCCGACCGGCGTGACGCCGCCTCACCCGCCCGGGCTGGCCTTCCGCCACAGCTCAATGCTCTGAGCCATCACCTGTCGCGCGATGCCCTCAGCCCGCAAGGCGTCGCCTTCCCGGGCTGCCTCAAGCAAGGCCGCATAGAAGGAGCGCGAGGAAGCTCTCGCCTCCGGCTGGCCGAAGTACAGGCAGGCAAGCTGCTCATAGAACCCGGCAAAGCCGTTGAGAATCAGGGTGTAGATCGGGTTTCCCGAGCAGATGGTGAGGGTATGATGCAGCAGCCAGTCGTACCGCGCGTACGCCTCGGGGGTGTCTTCCAGGGCGGTGTGCCCAGCCAGGTAGGCGGCGACGGTCCTCCCCTGTCGCTCGACAGCTGCCCGCGTATACGCAGGGGCCATCGCCAGGCGCACCTCGAGGAGCTGGGTGATGAAACCCGAGGGAAGCGGACCACCGTAGCGAACGAGGGAACTGAGGACGTTCAGGCCGCCTTCCCGCCAGAAATCCCGCACGCGGGTCGATTTCCCCTGGTTGATGGTGAGCCAGCCGTCACGCTCGAGTCGCTGCAGCGCCTCCCGTAACGTGGGTCGGGTGACACCCAGCTGCCGGGCCAGCTCACGCTCTCCAGGAAGCAGCGCACCCGGCGGATAGGTGCCGTCGAGGATCGCCGTAACCAGGGCCTGCTCCGCGTGCAGAGCCGGCCTCTTGGGCCTTGGCCAGAGGGGCATCACTGCCTCCGTGGTGAAGAGGACTGGTAAGTGGTCTGACCAGTTAGCTCTAGCATAGCACAAAATGTGAAAGACGTCAAGAGTGTGCTCACTCGGGGACGTAGTTCAGTCCTGGGGCATCTCGCACTCTGCCAGCCGTCATGAGCCCCTCTCCAGGTGGACGCCGCGGCGTGCGCCTGGGGAGGGGAGATGTGTAGAGTGGGGTGGAGTTTGGCCTTTTGTGGTCCTCGCCCCTCACTATTGCCACCATC
>DYEI01000567.1 GCA_020725765.1 Anaerolinea sp.
CCCGGGGAGGGGGCGAGGGGGAGGGGCATCTCGGACGCGGCATGGCTGGAGGTCGTCTCGGCGAGTTCCGGACGGTACCGCAGGTTGCGCTCCGAAAGGCCAAAGTCGAGCCCCTCCCATTGCGGATTCCCCGCCCCCGCGGCGCGGGAGCGGGGTTAGGGGTGGGGGTCCCTCGAGGGGCAAGGCCTTCGCCCCACGACCGAGGAAGGCTGTCCGCCCCTGAACCTGCCTGGGGGAGGGGTAGGGGTGATCTGGAGTTACAGCACATCGGCGCTTACGATCGGCGTGCTCCGAGCACCAGTGAGGCAAGAGGCTTCAGCCAAAGCGCCCTGTGATATAGTCCTCGGTGCGTCGGTCGCGGGGCCTGGTGAAGAGCTGGCCGGTCGGCCCATACTCGATCAGCCTGCCGGAGCGGTCCTCGCCCATCATGAGGAAGGCGGTATAGTCCGAGACGCGCGCCGCCTGCTGCATGTTGTGGGTCACGACCACGATCGTATAGTCCTTCTTGAGGGCCTGCATCAGCTCCTCGATGCGCAGCGTGGCGATCGGGTCGAGGGCCGAGCAGGGCTCGTCCATGAGGATCACCTCCGGCCCGACAGCGAGCGCCCGCGCGATGCACAGGCGCTGCTGCTGGCCGACGGAGAGCGACAGCGCCGACTTGCTCAGGTCATCCCTGACCTCGTCCCAGAGGGCGACGGCCCGCAGGCTCTGCTCCACGATCTCGGCGAGGCGCGAGCGGCTGTGTACGCCATGCACCCGAGGGCCGTAGGCCACGTTGTCAAAGATCGACTTGGGGAACGGGTTGGGTCTCTGAAACACCATGCCGATCCGGCGCCGCAGCTCGACGACGTTCATATCAAAGACGCTCTCGCCATCAAGCAGCGCCTTGCCCTCGACAGTCACGTTAGGGATCAGGTCGTTCATGCGGTTGAAGGTGCGCAGAAAGGTGCTCTTGCCACAGCCCGAAGGCCCGATGATAGCCGTGATATGGTTGGGGAGAATCGCTATCGAAATGTCGGCGAGGGCACGAAAGTGCCCATAGTAGAGGGAGTAGTTGCGGGTCTCTAGCTTGGCCAGTTCCATTCCACCGAGAATCCCATCCTGCACCGGGGCCTGATCGGCCCCTCCTTCCCGCCGTCGTGCCAGATCGATCGGCGTGTGGCCGGCACCCCATTATAGCAGCAACCGGGACGGCTGGGAAATGCTTGGACCCGCAGACTCGGTTCTATCTTCTGTTGGCCCAATAGGAGGTTGTGAGGGTGGTCGGCATGGCCGCGCTCTGGCTGAGCTGGCGACTGAAGTCGCGTTGCGCGCGCTTCGCGCGCTAGAGGCGCCTTCGGCGCCA
>DYEI01000568.1 GCA_020725765.1 Anaerolinea sp.
AGGCGCCCGGCGCCTGCCCGGGGGAGGGGCGATGAGAGATGGGCGGTTTCGGGCGGTCGGGCGCGCCACGGCGCGCCCGACCGCCCGAAACCGCCCAAGAAAGAGAGTTCCCCTCCCCTGGCGGACGCAATGCGTCCGCCAGGGGGAGGGGCCAGGGGTGGGGGGCCTCATTGGGCCACCCCCTCGCTCTACGGCCGAAGAAGGCTGTCCGCCCTTGAACCCCGCGCTGTGGGGACGGAGAGACCAGATAAGAGGGGGCTTCCGCGGGGCGCCAAGCCGCCCGCGAACACCCCCACGGGAAAACACCCCGCCCCTGAACATCCGAAGCAAAGGGGCGGAGGCCGCGGGACAGCTCTGCGCATGATGCGCAGGCGCCGCACGAGGGTGCATTTCGGACCCAACCTGCCCGCCCTCGGCGGCAGACCGGCGCACACGCCCGATTTGCCGCCGGGGCGACGGCGCAGGTATAATGGCCGCACATCCGCGGCCCCGGGGCTGCACAAACGGAGGCACATTGTGGGGATCGATCTGAGCGAGCTCATTCGGACCGTCGGGTACATTGGCCTGTTCGCCATCGTCTTTGCCGAATCGGGGCTGTTCTTCGGATTCTTCCTGCCGGGGGATAGCCTGCTCCTGACGGCGGGGCTCCTGGCGGCCCGTGGCGACCTCAGGCTCTCGGTGCTCCTCACGATTCTACCGGTCGCCGCGATCCTCGGCGATAGCGTCGGCTACTGGTTCGGCAGGCGAGTCGGGCCACCGATCTTTACCCGGGAAAAGTCTCTGCTTTTCCGGCCAAAGAACCTGCTGGCCGCCAAGGCCTTCTACGAGAAGCATGGCGGCAAGACAATCGTCCTGGCCCGCTTCATGCCCTTCATCCGCACCTTTGCCCCCATCGTGGCCGGCGCGGCCGACATGCACTACCCCCGCTTCGTCACCTTCAACATCCTCGGCGGCCTCCTCTGGGCCGCAGGCGTGACGAGTGCCGGATACTTTCTCGGCGAGTCGATCCCCGATATCGACCGGTACTTCCTTCTGATAGTAGCGGTGGTGATCCTGGTCTCGGCAATGCCCGCCATGATCCACATGTGGAAGGAGTACCGGGGCGACGTCTTCCGCCTGATTACCTCCAAGTGGCAGGCACTGAGGGCCCGCGGTGATCCACCTGAGGATGCGTGATCCCGCGCTCGTTGCACCCATACACACACCGCGCGGGGGCCGCCGGAGCGGCCCCCATTTCTTGCACCTCACGCCGGGCCTTTTCGGGGTTGACGGCCACTCACACGCGGGCTAAGCTCCATGGCGAGGCTGGCCCCGCCCGCTCCAACCCCACTGGCGGGGCCAGGAATCCAGCATCACGGAGGCGCACGAGTGGCCGAAGAGCCAGTTATCAGAGCAGAGATCGAGAGCCAGCCAGAGGTCTGGATGGCAACCTGGCGGGAGCTGCAGGAGGGCCGCGAGCGGCTCAGCGCCCTGCTCTTCTCTCAGTGCTGGGATGGGGTCCTCTTCGTCGGGTGTGGCTCGACCTACTATCTCTCCCTGGCAGCTGCCAGCCTCCATCAGCAACTGACCGGCCAGAGAGCCCAGGCATCCCCCTCCTCAGAGGTCGCCCTCTTCCCGGCCGGCGTCTACCCGGACGTCAGGCAGATGGTCCTCATGGTGGCGGTGTCGCGGTCGGGGGAGACCACAGAGACGCTGCAGGCCGCCGAAGAGCACCACCGGCGGGAGATGCCGGTGCTGGCCATCACCTGTGATGGCGACAGCCGCCTGGCCGGCCTGGCTGAGGCTGCCTTTGTCTGCCAGGAGGCCTGGGAGGAGGCGGTGCCGCAGACCCGCTCCTTCACCAGCATGTACCTGGCCGCCCAATACCTGGCCGGCCTGGTCGCTTCGGATGATGCGTACCTTGGGGCCCTGGAGGCGCTGTCCGCGCGTGGGCGAGATGTCCTCCACCGTAGCGTGGACCTTTCGGTCAACCTCGCCGGGCAGGGGTGGCAGCGAGCGGCCTTTCTGGGCTCCGGCCCATACTACGGGCTGGCCTGCGAGGCGATGCTCAAGCTCAAGGAGATGGCCCTGGCATGGTCGGAGGCCTATCATTTCCCCGAGTTCCGCCATGGGCCGATCTCCCTGGTCGACCAGCAGACGCTCGTGGTCGGGATGCTGTCGGACACCGCCGCAGAGGCCGAGCAGTCCGTGCTGGAGGAGGTCAGGCGGCTGGGCGGGCAGACGCTCGCCATCGGCGAGCGCGTGGCGCCCGAGAGAGCCACGCACACACTGTCGCTCGAATCGGGTCTGCCGGAGCTGGCCCGCGGTCCCCTGTTGCTCCTCCCGCTACAGCTCCTGGCCTACCATCGGGCACTCGAGCAGGGCCTCGACCCCCAGCGCCCGAGGCATCTGCGGCGTGTGGTAGTCGCAGCCTGAGGGAGCAGGCCCGTACTGCCGCCCCGGACGGCGCGAGGTCTGCTCAGGGGCTGCTCGCCGGGGCCTTGGCCCGCAGCCGACGCAGGAGGATGACGACAAGCGCCACGAGTGCGGGCACGAGCAGGAGGATGAGGAGCGGCACCAGCACCGAGAGCACCGACATCGCGACGCTGAGGACGTCCTCCCCGGTGCTCACCACAGGGTTCAGCATCCCGGCCGAGGTAGCCGTAATGGCCGGCCGCGCCGTAGCCTTGACTGCATGCACGCCCCCGGCGACGATGACGCCGCACGCGATCGCAAGGAGGGGATGGATCTCGACGATGGTCCTCGCCGAGGCGGCAAAGAGAATCGCTCCCGCGGCAGGCCGAACGACACTCTGGATGATGTCGTTGGCCGTGTCGACGGCCGGGACCTTGTCGGCCACGACCTCGACAGCAAGGAGCACGGCGAGGAGCAGGATTATCCAGCCACTGGTCAAGAGGTCGAAGGGTGGCCTCAGGCGGATGAGGTCCGTGTACCGCGCCATCAGGGCCACGACCAGGAGCGGCACATAGGCGTTCAAGCCGGCCGACGACGCCAGGCCAAAGGCGGCTGCGAGGCCCGAGATCGCTTCAATCATCTTCCTCTCCCCGGCGACACACGTCGCAGGCGAACAAGGGCCGCTGAGCCGCAATTCTAGCACGAGGCCGGGCAACCTGTCAACGTTCCCCAACACGCATGCAGCTCAGTATTGGGGCATTTCGCACCCTGCCAGCATCGCAGATGAGCCTGCCCCAGGGTAAACCGCCCCCCAACACCCATCCTTTGACGGTCGCCTATCGCTGTGGTACAATCCCGCGGCCTGATGAGGGAGGGGCAGAGAAACCACGCCCGGCGCAAGCATCTTGCGACTGCGGGCTCCTCCCATCGAGTGTTGACACCGAGGAGCAGCCATGCGCGCAGCAACCCGCCGCAACCTGGCCCTGTTCGCGGCAGGGGCTTTCCTCCTGGCCGTGCTCTGGCATATCCCCGGACGACAGCCGGGCCGCTCGGCCTCTCCTCTGACCTTCGGAACGCCCCGCCCAACGCCAACCGCCGAGAGCCACTGGCGCCTGCTCTACACGCTCGATGGCAGGGGCGACCACGACTATTGTGCAGAGGGCACGGAGGTCACGCTCCCCGGACCCTGGCGCATCCGGGCCACGCCCACGGACCGGGACGTGGAGGTACGGGTGATCGATTGCGCTAACGGCCGCCTCTTTGCCCGCGTCTGGGCGGCAGGGAAGGGCCACGGAGACCTCGCCACTCTGCCACAAGGCAACGGCACCTACTGCCTGCAGGTGAAGGCGCAGGGCGAGTACACGCTGTACGTCGAGGCATGGGAGGCCCCCCAGGGATGACGAGGCGACGCCCGACGCCGAGCGGACTGTGCACGGGTACATCCCTTCATCCGCGCGGCGGGGCAGCTTGTTGTGTTTGAGACACGGAGCGTGTGGTGACCGTACAGTACGAGACCACCGGCAGCGAGGCAGCCAACAAGGTGCGCGCTGCTCTCTGGGACCTGTTCGAGGTATACGACACGACCCTGGGCCGCGGCGGCCTGGTACGGCTGCGCGGCCGGCTGCTGCGTCCATCGGATGAGGCGTATGCGCTGGCGGCCGAGCGTCTGCGGCCCCTCGGCTACACCCCCCTCTTCAGACGGCGCGGCGCCGACGAGTTCATCGAGGCCTGGCCGCTCCTCCTGCAGCCGCGGCCGGGCCGGCCATGGGTCAACCTGGTGCTCTTTGCACTCACGGCGCTGTCGGTCCTGTTCATCCCCGGGATCTCGATGCTGCTGGCTGCCCTCGCCGGAGCCATTGACCTCAGCAAGGGATTGCCCGGCCCGCTGGTGGATGTGCCCTTTGCCGTGACGCTCCTGACCATCATGCTGGCGCACGAGTTCGGGCACTACCTGGCGGGGCGACACTATGGCATTGTGAGCCTGCCCTACTTTATCCCGCTGCCGGGGAGTCCCTTCGGGACGTTGGGCGCCGTGATCCGTCTGAAGGCGCCGCCAAGGGACCGCCGGGTGCTCCTGGCGGTGGCTGCCGCCGGTCCGCTGGCGGGGCTGGCGGTGGCGCTGCCGCTGCTGGTGCTGGGGCTCAAGCTCTCGCAGGTCGGGCCGATCCCGCCGTACGGGGCGGTGCTCGAGGGGAACTCGCTCCTGTATGCCGCCGTCAAGTTTCTGATCTTTGGGCGGCTGCTGCCAGCGAACGGGGTGGACGTGAACCTCCACTCGGTGGCCTTTGCCGCCTGGGGCGGCCTGTTCCTGACGGGGTTCAACCTGATTCCGGCGGGGCAACTGGATGGTGGGCACATCGCCTACGTGCTCATCGGAGAACGCGCCCGGCAGCTGACCCTCGCAGTGGTCATGGCGCTCGTAGTGCTGGGGCTCTTTGCCTGGCCTGGATGGTTCCTCACCGCAGGGTTAGTCTTTGTCTTTGGCCAGACCTACGCCACGCCGCTGGATGATATCACGCGGCTGAGGCCGTGGCAGGTGCTGGTGGCAGTGGCGATGATGGTGGTGTTCATACTGACCTTCACGCCGATACCACTGACCGCCTTGTAGGGAGGCAGGACGTCGCCCCCACCCTTCACCCCTCGCTAAGAGTGAAGGGCTCAGGCGCTGTCGCGTGAAAGGCCGCAGGTATCGCCCATTGCGGCGCCCCTACCCCTGACCCGGCCCCCGCAGCGCGGAGGCGGGGAAGGGGGCCGGGGGATGGGGTTCCCTCCGGCAAGGGCCGAGGCGCGTCGGCCAAGGCAGCCTGTCCCTCAACCCCGCGCTGCCGGCAATCCAGAAGCACTGGGGTTGGCGGGCAGCTCCACCGCCCGCCAACCCCAGTTATGGTAAAGGCCCTTCCCCGCCGTGGTAGGGAAGACGCAAGGAGGGATGGGGTCCCCCGATACAGGCAGACGGTTGACGCGATGCCGCCATTCAGAGCGGCAGATCGTACACCCGATAGGTCTTGTATATGCGGCCGTTCAGCGCCTCGGCGGCCTGCCGCATCGGGAGGTTGTCCTCCAGTATCCACGACATCTCGCCCCACTCATAGCCCTTGCGCCACGCTTCCTCGAGGGTCCGCAGGTAAAAGATGGCGTCGATCCCGCGGAGCTGGTACTCTTTGACCACCCCCATGATGATGACCCGGGCGGCATTGATGCGCCGGCGCCCCCACAGGTACTTGATCCAGCCGACTGGGAAGAGCCGCCCATCGCGGACGCCGATGAAGGCCTGATTGACATCCGGCAGCGTGACCGACACCCCGACGGGGCGCCCGTCTACCTCGGCGATGAACACCAGGTCAGGGTCGAGGAAGGGTTTGAGGGCCCGGGCGAGGTGGTCGAACTCGGCATCCGTCACCGGCACAAAGCCCCAGTTCCGGCTCCAGGCATCGTTGTAGACCTGCTTGGCGAGGGCGATCTCCTCCTCCAGGCGCCGCATGTTGACCTTGCGCACCTGTACCTTGTAGCGCTTTTGCGCGACCTCGGCCGCGCGCCGCACCTTGGCCGGCCAGCCAGCACCATCCTCCCCGATCTCGGCCGCTCGGACGCGATAGGCATACAGGTCGCGGGCCTTGCGGAACCCGTAGCGCTCCACAAACTCTGGATAGTAGCGAGGGTTGTAGGTCATCATGACGACCGGCGGCATGTCAAAGCCGTCGATCAACAGACCGCACTCTTCGTTGGTCGAGTAGCTCATCGGGCCACGCAGGGTATCCATCCCCTGGGCCTTGACCCACTCGCGGGCGGCATCGAAGAGCGCCTCAGCGACCGGGTACTCCTCGATGACGTCAAACAGACCAAAGAAGCCGGTCCGCTCGCCGTGGAACTCGTTGTGCCGGTCGTTGCGGATGGCGGCAATGGTGCCAATCGTCCGCCCGCGGCGGACGGCGCGGAAGAAGGCGACGTCGCCATGCTCGAAAAAGGGGCAGCGCTGGCGGTCGGTGAACTCCATCCGCTCCGAACGGAGATAGGGGACCCAGTTGAGGTCGTGCCGGTACAGCTCGTACTGAAAGCCGACGAAGGCCTTGCGGTCGCGGAGCGTCTCGACGGGCAGAATCTCAAAGTCGCGGGCCATACGTTTCCCTCCTGGGGGTGAACCGCGGGCGAGCCTCTCCGGTGGACGCACTCCGCGCTCTCGATGGGGAGGACGGGGCTGCGCCAGCCTCCATTGTAGTACAACCGCGCCATCGTGTAAAAGGAGCCCCGACACCCATAGAGCGTGTAGAGGGGGGGCGGGCAGGGCTGCCACCGCCGGAAGGTCTCGCCTCCGTCGACTTGCGCGCGCCGGCATGGCTCAGTCCCGCAAGAGCCTCGCATCGACCCCCGCCCACGCCTCGTCCTCCGCCCGGAGCTCCATCAGCCCCTGCGCTCCCGGCACGTAGGCCATCGGCCCCTGAGGGATGAGGTTGTGCACCCGGAGGTAGCCGGCATCCATGTACTCCCAGATCACCTGGAAGGGCCGGGCGCCGGCCAGCCACTTCTCCACGATGACGGCACCATGCCCTGGCAGCACGGTGAAGACGACCTGCCGGGGGTCTGCGGGATTCCGCAGGGCCTGCGAGCGGGCAAAGGCCGCCTTGATCCCCTCGGCCTGAGCGGCCGTGGCACAGGACACGGGGTAGTGAAAGTATGGCTCGTCCAGCGGCACGTACTCTACCCGGCGCGGATCGTAGGCCGCGATGCCCCGGTGACCGTGCAGCTTGGACCGGGCGACGGGCGCTCTCGCCCCTGCCCACTCCGCTCCGAGGGCTACCTCGGGCAGGGTGCTATCCATCCCGAACATTTCGACCGACTCGGACGAGGGCGGTGCGGGGCGCTTTCCCTCGACCTGCCGGATCAGCGCTCCGAGGCCGTCAGGCCGGACGCCGGCGATGACGGCGAGGTCGTCGTCGGTGATGTTCCCCTTGTCCACGGGGCGGGCGCTGCCGGTCGCCGTGGCGATCAGGGCACCGAGCAGCGGATCCCACGTCGCAAAACAACCTTCACTGTACTGGCTGGCGATGGCATCACTGACCGCAGGCACCTCGACGAGGTCGGCAATGCGCACCATCTCGGTAAAGAACCCGCGCTCGCCGAGCTGTTGCCCGGCCATGCGCATGGCCGGGGGCGTCTCCAGTTGTTTCCAGAGCGCACGGGGGATCGGCTCGCCGACCTCCTGATGCTGCGTTACCTCATAGGTGCTCACGGCAGTGACGATGCGCAGGACGATATCCTCGTAGAACGCATCCGGAGGGTCGCCTTCGCTGCGGGGGTGCGCGCCGACCAGGTCAAAGTGATAGGCCCACAGCGGCCGCTCCTCGCCCACGACCAGCAGGATCCGGATGCACTTGGCCTGGGCCTGCACCAGCCGCTCCAGCGAGAGGATCGGACCCCCTCGGCGACCCTGCTCGATGAGGACGCGATAGGCATGCGACGCGAGCCCGGGGAAGCTGAAATCGGCCGGGTCGGGCGGATCCTTCGCCAGGGCCGCCCGGAAGTGGTCGAGCAGGCGATGCAGGGCATCCCGGGTGATGTGGACCAGGGTGTAGAGGGTCGGGAGGCGCTGCAGCCCAAAGCGCCGCCGCCCGGTGAAGAGCAGAGCCTGCCGCCAGGGCAGGGGCTCTCCAAAGCGGGCCGTCGTCAGGAGGACGTCGGTCGTGTCGTCTGGCGACGCCTGGACCTCATCCCCCCGCTGGCGGAAGCAGCGCTCAAGGCCCCCGAGCACCGTGCGCACGAGGGGGGTATCGGGTCCCGGCACCACGGCGACGCGTATGCGGCGGAGCCATGGATGTACACGCTTGTGCATTGCCTCATCATCCCATCGTCTGCGAACACCGCTATGGGCGTCTCGAGATTGCATGCGCCCTTTGCGCGGCATTCCGCAGAACATGCATGCGTCACATCAGCCTCTGTGCAGGCCTCCATCGTCGAAGACGAACACCGACTTCACAACCCGGTTTCTCCCCCGCGCCAGGGTGACGGCCAGCGCCCGCCGATAGTCTTCCAGGCGGAAGCGGTGCGTCACCAGGCTCGACAGGTCGAGCCGGCCCTCGGCCATCCAGGAGAGCGTCTGCTGAAACGGGTCGAGCGGCCGGCCGTCGACAGTGTCGGTCGAGCACCAGAAGCAGCCCTTCAGAGTCAGCTCCTTGAGCCAGATCGGAGTCCAATCCACCCCCCTGACGATGCTCGCGAGGCCGACGAGGACGACGCGGCCGCGGCTCCTGGCCAGCCGGAGCGCGTCGGACAGGCTCCGGGCGCTGCCGGCACACTCAAACACGACGTCGGCGCCCCCGCCGATGAGCACATCGCTGCCCAGCATGGGCCTCAGGAGCCGCCCGCCGGTCGCGGCCGCGATCGCCTTCGCTGGATCACCGCGGCCCATGCAGAGCACCTCGTCGGCCCCGTAACGCCGGGCCAGCTCGGCCTGGAAGGGATACCTGGCCAGCACGACGATCCGCGCCTGTGTGCCGAGCAGCCGCAGCGCTGCGATCAGGCAGAGCCCGATCGCCCCCGCTCCGACGATGAGCGCGGTCTCGCCATCCCGCGGCAGATTCTGCGCCGCGGCATGCAGGGCGCAGGAAAAGGCGTCGACCATGACCGCGTTCTCATCGCTGACCCCGTCGGGCACGGCGTAGAGCTGCGACTCGTGCGCGACGAAGCAGGCGCTCCAGCTGCCACCCGTATCCCGGCAGTATCCGATGCCCAGCCCCGGCGCCAGCCCGCCGGAGGCAAAGCTCTGGCAGAGGGACCGCTCGCCGCGGCGACAGTGCTCGCACGGCTCGCTGACGCCCCGGGCTGCGCACGGGAGCAGGCCGAGCGCGATCACCCGGTCGCCGGGGCGGAACCTCTTCACCTCCTGGCCCGTCTCTCCCACAATGCCCACGTTCTCGTGGCCCAAAGTGAAGGGGAAGGAGGTCAGCGCCGACAGGGCAGGACTGTCCTCGAGCAGGATGGTATGCAGGTCGGAGCCGCAGATGCCGCCGAGCCGCGTGCGGACCCTGACCCATTGCGGGCCGAGCAGCGCCGGCTCGGGCACGTCCCGGTACACGAGCAGGGCGAAGGGTCCCCAGAACGCCGGGCGATGTATGCGCCCCAGCGCCTGGGTCAGGAGATAGCGCGGAATGGAATTGGTGATCTGGAGCGCTTTCATGGGATTCTGCCCGGACCTCCTGCGCCTGGCATACCTTGTGCCGCCGCGCCTGCTTCCTGCAGGGCTCGAGCACCGCTGGCCGCGCGTCAGGCCGAGGCGGGCCATCAATGTAAACACTCTTGCAGGGCGAACGATGCGCCCGTGCCCGCTCAGAACACGGCCTGCCCCGATGGGCGCACCGTTCGCCCGAGATGGGTGTTATCTGAGCCTGGGCACCAGGCCCCCCCGCCGGATTGTGGTCCAAACGGCCGCGAAACGGCCTGCGAAACGCTCCCGCAACGCCCATGGAGTAATATGGAGGCGGGAAAGAGAGAAGGAGGTTGGCACCATGTTCGATCCAGTCGTATTCGTCAGCGCGAACGCGCGGTACGACGACCTGCTGCGCGAGGCCGAGGCCGAGCGCAAGGTCAAGCCCTGGCGGCTGTCCCTGCTCCTCGGAGCCATCCTGGCCACCCTCGGCGCAGGGCGCTAGGACGACCCCTACGAAAGGAGACAGCGATGTTTGACCCCATCTACATCATCAGTGCGGAGCAGCGGTACGAGGACCTGCTCCGCGAAGCAGAGGCCGAGCGGCTGGCGAGGAGTGCCGGCCCTGCTCGGGCGATGCGGCCTGTCCTGGGCCTGGCCGGCATCCTCCTTGCCCTGGCCCTGATGGCGAGCTAGTCACGCCTCCTGCCACTCGGCCGCGCAACGCCGCGCAGGGCCGGTACGGGGAACAACCGTGCCGGCCCTTCTTGTTTTTCACCGTACTGGTTCCCCTGCCCCGGGGCGTTCAGGCGCGGACAGCCCCGGTCCACCTCAGGTCTATTGGCCACTTGCGCCTTTTCGCTGTAGAATGTCACCTGCCTGCTCGTTCCCTGGTCCATTCGCAGTCCAACGGCCGTACTGGGTTCCTCACGCCACCCAAGGAGGCAGACCATGCGGGTCCTCATCACCGGTGCCAGCGGGCGCTTTGCCGAGTGGATGGTGCGCGAGCTGCGCGGGCGGCACGACCTGCTCCTCTTCACCCGTCGGCCCGTCCCTGGGGACCGGGCGGACCTGCCCTGCGTCGTGGGCGACCTGACGTCATTCGAGGACTGCCGTCGGGCGGTGGAGGGCGTCGACGCCATCATGCACCTCGGCGCCCAGCCCTGGCCCACGGACCACCCCAATGAGGTTGCCGCAATGCAGGCCCGGGGCTTCCCGGTGCCCTCCTTCGATGCGACGATCCGCTCCAACATCCTGGGCACCTACTACCTGATGATGGCGGCCGTTGAGGCCGGCGTGCACACGGTGGTGATGGCCGGCTCCAACTGCGCCTTTGGCCACGGCTACCGCATCTCCAGCCGGCCCTTCCCGTTCCGCTACCTCCCGCTGGACGAGCAGCACCCGAGCGACGTAGAGGACTCGTACTCCTACTCCAAGCTGGCGGGCGAAGAGCTGCTGGCCTCCTTCAGCCGCGCCTACGGCATCCGTACCTACGTCACCCGGCCCTCGGGCATCTGTCCGCCGGACCGCCTGCGGCGCATGGCTGAGACGGCTTCTCCCGTCAAGGGCTGGTCCGACTGGCTGTGGGGCTATATCGCCAGCGAAGACCTGGCGACCATGCAGCGGCTGATCCTGGAAAAGGCAGCGGACCTTCCCGTCCACGACGTGTTTGTGGCCAATGCGGTGGACACGACGCTCCTCGAGCCGACCCTCGAGGTTATCGAGCGTTTCCGACCCGATCTCCTGCCCCTGGCGAAGGGCCTCGACGGACATCGCGCCTTTTTCTCGACTGCCAAGGCCCAGGCCGCCCTCGGCTGGGTGCCGGAGCGGACCTGGCGCGAGTTCCTGTGACGCCATCGGCGCGTGGCGGGATGGGCACCACACCGCGAGATAACACACCCTCGAGTTTGGCCTTTTCGCGGTTGCGGAACCCGAGACACCCGGGAAAAAGAACCGTCCCTCTCCCGAGCGGGCGCGCTGCGCGCCCGCTCGGGAGAGGGGCCAGGAGGTGGGGGCACCGTCACGCGAATTGCCGCATAGGGCTTCCGGGGAACAGGTTGGGGGCCGGCGAAGCCCCCTTCCCATCGCAGCGGGCTCGGCCCACAGGAAAGGAGCACGACTATGGGCGCCCATCGGATCACCATGCTCGGCACCGGACTGATCGGCATGTTCTACACCATGACGCTGCATAGCCAGCGCACCCTGGACCGGGTCGAGGTCGTCTACTCGCGCAGCGAGGAGCGAGCGCGCCGCTTCGCCGAGGAGTGGGGCATCCCCCGCTGGACGACCGACCTCCGCGAGGCCATCGCCGACCCCGGCACCGATACGGTCGTCGTCGGCCTGCCCAACAGCCTGCACCTTGAGGCTGTCCGCCTCGCCGCCGAGGCCGGGAAGGCGGTCCTCTGCACCAAGCCCCTGGCACGCAATGCGGCGGAGGCGAGGGAGATGCTCGAGGCCGTCGAGCACGCCGGTGTCTTTGCCGGCTACCTCGAGGACCTGGTGTACACCCCCAAGATGCTCAAAGCCCTGGAGATGGTGCGCGCCGGGGCGCTCGGCAAGGTCCTCTGGGTGCGCTCGCGCGAGACCCACGGCGGCCCCCACTCGGCCTGGTTCTGGGACGTGGAGCAGGCCGGTGGCGGGGCCATCGTCGACCTCGGCTGCCACTGCATTGAGATCATCCGTGCCTACATCGGCAAGGAGCAGCGGCCGATCGAGGTCATGTGCTGGGCCGACACGCTGGTCCACCCCATCACCGCCGAGGATAACGGCATCGCCCTCATCCGCTTTGCCAACGGGGCTGTGGGGCAGTTCGAGGTGAGCTGGTCCTTCCGCGGCGGCATGGACCTCCGCGACGAGGTCGCCGGCAGCGAGGGGACGATCTGGCTCAACCACTTCCTGCGCACCGGCTTTGAGGTCTTTACCGCCGCCTCCGGCAGCGGCTATGTGGCCGAGAAGGCGGAAACCGACAAGGGCTGGCTCTTCCCGGTCGGCGACGAGGTCCACGAGCTCGGCTACCGGCACATGTTCGTGGACATGTTCGACGCCCTCGACCGGGGCCGTGAGCCGGCCGAGACCTTTTACGACGGCTATGTCGTCAACGCCATCATGGACGCCTGCTACCGCTCCGCGAGATCCAGGCGCTGGGAGCCGGTCGAGCTGGAGTGGCGGGGGCCGGAGGCGGCCGTCGAGACCGGTCCGGTCGGGCGAGAGGTCGAGCCCGGCTACGTCCTCATCAAAGAGGAGCGCATGCCCGACGGCCGCCTCAAGCGCATCCTCCAGCAGCGTGAGAGCGGCCGGGTGGTGGAGAGGATAGGGGAGGCATAGTTCAGGGGCGGGCAGCCTCCTTCGGTCGTGGGGCGAGGGCATGGCCCATCGAGGGGACCCCCACCCCGTCCCGCTTCC
>DYEI01000049.1 GCA_020725765.1 Anaerolinea sp.
GAAGACATTACAGGGTGTTTTGGGCTCCGCTGGCGCGCCGCGGCGCGCCAGCGGAGCCCAAAACACCCATTAGGAATGGCCCCTCCCCCAGGCGGGCACGACGTGCCCGCCTGGGGGAGGGGCCGGGGGTGGGGGCATTACAACACTAGCCGCGCTACACGACTGCTGACGCGCGATGGAGGCAATAGTGAGGGGCGAGGATCTGAGAAGGCCAAACCCGAGCCCCCATACCATAACACGCCCCCTGCCCCGCCGCCGAGGCGGCGGGGCAGGGGGCCGGGGTGCGGCCATTACAGCACGAGCCAGGCCACGCGACCGATGACGTGCGATACAGGTACCAATGAGGGGCAAGGACCTGAAAAGTCCAGACTCCAGCCCAATGGAAATCCCGCGGGACACCTTGTCCTGGCATGAAGCTTGCTTCGGAAGGAAGCAGAGGGGGGGACGGCCGGCTCCCCGACTCTGCGCCCACGCGCGGCCACCAGGGCCGCCCGGACGGGCGGAGACTGTCGTCTCGCACCACGCTCCCAGGTCGCCTGCGTGGCCTGCGTTGCGGAGGGTACGCTCGTGCTCCCGATTCTCGGCGCCTTGCTGCTCGTCTGGCTGATCGCCTGGCTCGTCCGCAGGCGCCAACCTTCGCCCGCTCAGGAGCCCTACGCTTTCACCCGCGAGGAGATCGCCAGCTACAACACGGCACTCCCCAAGTACATGCTCGCTGCGGCTGCCTGCCTCCTTCTCGGGGGCATCCATGGGCTGCTCGTGCGGCTCCCGGCGGTCCAGCTCTGGATCTCCCTGGCAGGGGAGACCCGCACACTGCTGGTAGAGGGGATCAGCGAGCAGCTTGTCGTCGGCGGCGGGGCCGTCATGCTCACCATGGGGCTGACCTGTTACGCCCTCCCCAACCTCATCGGGCGGCCGCTGCGGAATCACTGTCTGGCCAGAGTCTCCTTCGTGCTCACTCTGGCAGGGGTCCTCCTTACCGCCCTGACCATGGCAACCATAGGCCTCGTCGAGGCGTTCTCCATCCATGCCGGTGCGACGTATCCTGAGCTTCGCGCCCGGCTCGGCGCCTGGGAGCGTCTACCCCTCTGGGTCTTTCAGGGCGCCCGTGATGCTGGCTACGTGACTTTCGCGCTGCTGATCGTCCTCACCGTCCTCTCCAGCCGCAACGTCATCTGGCCGAAGCACCGCCGCCGGTTGACGCGCTGGCTGCTCGTATCGGCCGCCGCGCTCTTCCTGACCGTGGTCCAACGCCTGGTTCGTGACGCGCCGCAGGCCCTCTCGCTTCCGATGGCAGGGGGCGAACCGGACATACTGGTGCACCACCAGGGGTACATGCACCTGCACCTCTACGTCGGAGCGCTCGTGCCCGTAGCCGCCGCCAGCTTTGTGTACCTCTTGCAGCGCAAGGCCGAGCGCCGTACCGACTGGCGTCGGGCAGAGCAGGTGCTGGCGGGCCTGGCCGTCGCCGGCGCTGCCTTTTACCTGACTCGCGTCGGCCTCGGCGCCTACGAGGTACACATTGCGGCAAACTCGGGCGTCCCCGAGGAGCTCGTCCCCTACACCCTGGGCGTCGCGCGCCCTCTCGTGCTCAGCGTGAGCGGCCTAGCGCTCCTGGTGGCGCTGGCTGCCCACTTTGCCCACGTGGCCTGGCTGGCACGGGCCACCCGCAGCTACCTCCCGCGGACGATTACCGGCACGCTCGTGGTCAGCCTGGCCCTCGCCCTCCTTGCCGGCATTCACGGCGCCGTGCTCGCGGCAAGCCCGCCGATGCCACCCCCGACCTCCGCGGCGCACCACGGGGCCCTCGCTGTCGGCACGGCCCTTCTTCTGCCGGCTCTGGCCCTCGCCGATACCCTTCTTGTGGATTCTGCAGGTGCAGGGCTTACCGCGCGGCTTTCCGGGGCCGGCCTCGGATTCCTCGGCGCCGGGCTCCTCCTTGCGTACCTGGCCGGGCTCGGACTCGGGGGCCCCGCAGCATCGCTGGCAGCCAGCGGCCTGCAGCTCGCGGGCCTGCTCACCTTTGCGCTCCACACCTATCAGGCCACTGTCGGCTACCGGCGGGCCCTCCGGGCCCGCCTGCACCTCCTACAGCCGGCCGGTGCGCGCCCCTCCACCCTGGCCCTTCTCGAGCTGCCACGGTCTCAGGTCCTGTTGATTGAGCTCCTCGCCGCACTCGCCGGCTTTCCGGGCTTTGGCTGGCTCTTTGCAGGCTACGCCCTCGCTGGCGCACTCCTCCTCTACATTGGACCCGGCATCGCCTGGGCCCTCATCCCCAGCATCCTCGCAGTCTCCGAGGGCTGGCTACACCGGCTGGGCTGGAACGTCCTCCTCCTCTACCTCCCTGCGAGCGCCATTGCCTCCACGCTGCTCCTCAAGAACCGGATACGCGACCCGCAGGATACGCCTGCCGGAGGTAGTGGAGTCGGGCCCCATTAGCCCGCCGCTGCAGAGGGGCACACCGCGCGCGGCTCTGTCGCAGCTTCCACGCCCTGGTGCAGGGGTGCATCTAATCGCGGGCTCCGTCACCCCTTCGTGGAGAGCTGGCCGGGCTCGCCGGCGCCTGCCTGCCGACGGAACCTCCTACCCATCCCACACGACCTCGATCAGGTGCACCGCCGGCGAGCGCCACGGCAGCCGTAGCATCCCCTCCGGCAGGTCAGCATCGCTCCCGCGGGCCACAACCCCCGGCGCACAGAAGCGCGACACCTCGGTGACCGTGTACCGAAAGCCCGGAGGAAACCCCGCAAGCCCGAGGCGGTACTCCTCCGAGCGCGAGCCAGTATCCGCGACGAGTATCCGCACCAGCCGGCCGTCCTCGCTCCGGGCCGCCAGCAGGGCAAACCCGAGGGTGTCGCCACCCTCTGCCGTCAGTCGGCGCGGGGTCTTTTTGAATCCCTCGAGCAGCCGCAGGATTCCGCTCACGCGCTCGGGCAGCGCGCCATCCGGAGCCGGGCCGGGCCAGGCGAGCCAGGCACGCGCCAGGGCACTCTCCTGAGCATAGGCAAAGGCGGCCGCAAGGTGCGCGGCCTGATAGGTGCCGTCATCCCCCCTCGGGCCAGCCGGCGGGGTCCAGTACACGTGGATCTCCGCGTCACCAAAGCCATGGCGCTCCAGCAGCGCCTCCAGGCCATCCTCGAGGCTTATCAGGGCAAAGGGTCCCCCCTCGCAGTCCAGGCGCCAGGAGAAAAAGTCAGGGCGCACTCCGCGCTCTGCCAGGCAGGCGATGAGCGCCTCTCCCTCGGGCCCGGGCCCCGGCAACAGGCACCCGACCCTGAGCCGCGCATCATGCCCCTTGAGCGCAGGCACGGTGGCTTCCACCAGGTCGCACAGCCGGGCGCTACCAGAGCCATCGGCCGTCACCTCCCAGTCGCGTATGCCGTAGCGGTAGCCGCCAGCCCAGGCGTCGTTATAGTGCATGGCGATCTGCCGGGCTATCTCCACCCACGAACTGATCCCCCCAGCCCACTGGTCCCCGCCCTCCAGGCAGATCGACACCTCCGCGCTGCCCTCGAGCAGCCTGGCGAGCGCCGAATCGGCGGCGTCCAAGGTATAGCTCGCCGGATCCTCCGGATCGGCCCACGGGTGCGGGAAGACGTCCTCCAGCCCAACTCCAAAGAGCCCGCGCACCGAGAGGGGGGTCCCCGCGACCCCGAGGGGGCCGTCGGGACCGCTGCTCGTCCCAAGGAGGGGTCGCACCCCGCCAGACTCCTGCCCATAGTCCACCACCAGTGCCCGAGCCATGGGCGCGTCATCGTGCGCGAGAAGCGGCCCTGCGAAGGCGGCACGTCCGGTCGTCGCCTGCTCCACGCCGAGCGAGAGGAGCAGGTACCGGGCGTCCTCCGGCGCCCGGTAGCGCGCGCCACAGGGCGTCCAGGCCGCCTGCCCAGTTACCGGAGCTACCCCGGTCGTCCACAGCAGACGTCCCTCCCCGTCATAGAAGGAGAGCCGCACGCCCGCACACCCGGCAAGCCCCTCGGCAAGGACGCGGACGGAGACGCGATAGCACGCGCCCCCCTCCACCCGCACCGCCTGCCGCCAGCCGGCCGCGACGGGTTCCTTCACCTCGCCCAGGGCCAGGCTCACAAACCCCGTCTGGTCCAGCGCAAGGCGCACAGGCGCCGCAGCCGGCTCCCGAAAAGCCTCCCACACCAGGGGCTCCTCACGGAAATCGGCGCTGCGCAGCAGGTTGGGCTGGGGAACGGGTGAGGGTGAGATCGAGAACACGAGGGGCGCGGGCACAGCCGGCCCGCCGCAGGAAAGGGACAGGCAGCAAGCACCCAGGGCCAGCAGGGTACCGAAGCCGAGACGGCTCAGTGCGCGCATCGCCACCCCGTGTGTCGCAGTGTATGGGGTTTTCCAGGAACCAGTATACACAGACTGAGGACGCCGTCAACGGCGCCCTCAGTGGCACTCGTTCGGCCTCGCGCTCGGCGCAGGGGCCGCAGGCCTGCTGCAGCGAGCCGCGTCCATCGGCATGGGCATTACGCCGCGGAACGGGACACCCCCACCCCCGATAGGCGCTAACTTGAGGGACGCCAGCGTGCTCTCTTCCACAGGCCCCCCACCCCCGGGGCATTCCCCGCTTTGCCCAGTGAACAAAGCGGGGTTAAGCCCCTGCCCCCGCCCCCGCCGCGGCCTATCCATTACCCGCAACTGGCCTGGGAGGGTACCGTAGGCGCCATCTCGCGGAGCCGGCCCCACCCCTGACCCCTCCCCCTGGCGGACGCGCCGCGTCCGCCCGGGGGAGGGGCACACTCCTTTCGGGCGGTTTCGGGCGGTCCGCTGGGGTGGGCGCCAGGAAGCTATCTCATGCCCCGTGATGCTGTGCCGCCCA
>DYEI01000569.1 GCA_020725765.1 Anaerolinea sp.
CATATCTGCCGCCTGCGGCAGTGAAAGCCCACCGGCAGATGGGCCATGTGCACGCATCGGGAAGGTCAGCGCCTGCCCAGCACCCTGTGATTGCGAGCCAGCCCGCAGGGCTGGCGAAGCAATCCCGCCTCCCATTTCGCGGGATTGCTTCGGCGGTTGACGCCGCCTCGCAATGACAGGCCGGCGTCAGTGGTAGCCAGCCCGCAGGGCTGTCGAAGCAATCTGGCCTCCGGCAGTCGCGAAGTGGTTGCAGCCTGCACCGACGATTCTGGGATACACCCGAACGATTCACGCGCCCTCCCTGGCCCCGGGACGCGTCGTGTCCCGCCGGCTGCCGATCTGAGAGATCGCCCCATTCGCCACGTACACCACTACCATGGGCACGAGCGCCCGTGTCAGTCGATCCAGCCGCGGGATCAGCAGGGCAGGGGACAGTCCCTCCCGCGCCACCGGCAGCAGGAGCATGGCGACCGCGATCAGGCCATAGACACAGAGCGCGATATTGACCACATCGCGGACGATAAAGCGCCGGAACTTGCGCAGGACGTGACGGCCACGGTACATGGCCTCGACGCGCAGCGAATCGGCCATGCTGTCGATCCGGCAGGGCGCCCCGTGCGCCCCGGCAAAGTCGGCTACCTGTGCCAGGTGGTGCCGGTACGCCGCCTCCACACTCGAGGTCACCGTATGCGAGCGAAAGCACGGCTCGTCGATATGCTCGCCCGCGGGATACGTGGTCTCGACCACCGCGTCGTCGGCAAACGCGGTGTCCATGCCCAGGAACGCCGCCTTGCCGAAGGGGACAACCTCAGCCTCCGTCGTGCCCTCGGGGTCGACGAATACCCAGGTGATGTGTGGCCCCGGCACGCCCTTGACGGGCGTGTGCTTCTCACCGAGGCGGCGGAAGCCCAAGGTGATGAGCGCGGAGACGACGGGTTGCAGGGCGGGAGGCACCGGCACGCCACGGTGACTGGCGTCCTCGACCCGCCTGAGACGGCTCCCAAGGCTTACCCACAGGCCCAGGCAGGCGTGCCAGCCGATGCTCAGCACAAAGCCCACAAGGAGCGATCCCCACAGGAGAGCGAAGATCATTTCGAGCATGTTTTTCCTCCCTGGGACCGGCGAGGGCTGCCCTATTGCCGGGTGTAGTTCACCCGGGGCCAGGACCATCTGCGCTGCCGGCAGGGCCCCGCTCCCGGCGCCCCATGGGCGCAACTTTGCCGTACCGAGAGGGATGTCCCGTCCAAGGCGTCGCCCCTGCAGTCGGCGCGGTATCCTATACCCGACCCCAGGGGTCGCTCCTCTACAACTCTGCCCCATCCCCCCTTCCCCGCCGCGCAAGCGGCGGGGCAGGGGGCGTCTTATCATATGGAGGGGCTCCACTTTGGCCTTTCGGAGCGCAAC
>DYEI01000050.1 GCA_020725765.1 Anaerolinea sp.
CCGTGATGCTGTGCAGCCCGACCTGTGGGTAATGCATAGGCCGCGGAGGGGGCGGGGATATACAATAGGGGGTGTCCGCGGGCGGCTCTGCCGCCCGCGGACACCCCCTTTCAGCAGGTTTCCCCCTTGGGAGCGCGGCTCCCAAAGTTGGCGCCCATGCCCCTCGCCCCAGCCTGGCGGCGCGGGGCCGGGGGATCCTTAGCATAGGGGTGTCGGCGTCCGCCGCGACCAACTGTGCGGCCCGGCCTCGGCGCCACGGCCTCCCCCGCCGCCCGGCGCCTCCGCCTACGCGGCGGTGGCCCGCCGGGCAACCTGTCTGAAGTGCAGCCCGTAGATGGAGAGCGTGATCGCCAGCGGGAAGAGTCGCGGCCGGCGGAACAGCGTCCAGAAGAAGAGCTTCCAGTACTGCAGGCGCCCCGCCTCACGCAGCCCCAGCCTGTACAGCGACCTGAGGAAGGCAGCCACCTCGGCCCGGGTGATCCGGTACCTCCCCGGCGCCGGCTGGTACTCCCGCAGGAACGTGCGGATGCGCTCATAGTAGGCGTGCGGGGCATAGATTTCCTGCAGAATGCGGCGATAGCCGGCCAGGAGTTGCTCGGGATCCATCCGGGGCACAAAGTTCAGCGAACCGTCGGTGTTGTCGCCCGTCGGGTCGCCGAGGATGCGCCCCTCGCGGGCGAGTCGCTGGTAGAGGCGAGTGCCGCGGGGGGCCTGCAACAACCCGACCATGGCCGTGACGATCCCCGTCCGCTGGATGAACTCGATCTGCCGCTGAAAGATGGAGGGCGTATCGGCATCAAACCCGACGATGAACCCGCCCTGCACCTGCAGCCCTGCCCTCTGCAGCCGTCTGACGCTTGCCGCGAGGTCGCGCCGACGGTTCTGCACCTTGCCACACTCGGCCAGCGACTGGTCATCCGGCGTCTCGATCCCCACAAAGACCGTATCAAAGCCCGCCTCAACCAGCTCCCGCGTCAGCTCTTCGTCGTCGGCCAGGTTGATCGAGACCTCGGTCTGGAAGCGTATCCCCTTGTCCCGAGCGCGCCAGGCGCGCAGTGCAGGCAGGATCTCCTCTCTCAGATGACGCTTGTTGCCAATGAGGTTGTCGTCCACGAAAAAGACATTGCCGCGCCAGCCCAGAGCATAGAGGCTATCCAGCTCGGCGACGATCTGCGCGGCCGTCTTGACCCGCGGCACATGCCCGAAGAGGGCCGTCACGTTGCAGAACTCGCAGTTGAAGGGGCAGCCGCGGGAGTACTGGATGTTCATGGCCGCGTAGCGCTCGAGATCGGCCAACCGCCACAGGGGCACGGGCGTCTGCCGGATGTCCGCGAACTCGCCGCTCGCATAGACGCGCTCGGGCCGGCCGGCAGCCAGGTCGCTCAGAAAGCGCGGCAGCGTCACTTCCGCCTCATTGAGGACCAGATGGTCCACCGACGGGTAACTCTCGGGCTCGGCGGTGAAGAGCGGCCCGCCGGCCACGACCGGCACCCCAGCCTGCCGGCAGCGCGACAGGACCTCCTCCACGGACCGCCGCTGGATGGCCATGGCGCTCACAAAGACATAGTCGGCCCAGGCCAGGTCGCTCGCCTCGAGGCTGGCCACGTTCATGTCCACCAGCCGCTTCTCCCACTCAGACGGCAGCATCGCCGCCACGGTCAGGAGGCCGAGGGGCGGAAAGCTGGCCCGCTTGGAGATAAAGCGCAGCGCATGTTTGAAGCTCCAAAAGGTGTCCGGAAACTCGGGGTACACAAGCAGAACTCGCATCACGCTCCTTTGTGCTTTGGATGAGGATACCGGGCTGCGGAAGACCTGGCGCCGTTGCCTGGGGACCTGCCTTGCGTGGTCTATAAATGGGACAAGAGATCGAGCCCTTATGTTTCAGGAGCCGGTGAGGGGTTGGTGCCGTTGGCGCTGGACGACCGGCGTCGCCCTCGGCAAGGGCTTTGGGCGCCACCGTCGTCAGGCAGGAGCACCAGCATAGGCAGTTCAGGGGCGGACAGGGTGCTCTAGCCGCCGTCCCTCGGCCCTTGCTGGAGGGGACCCCATCCCCCCGACCCTCGCTTCCTGCGCCGCTTGCGCGGCGGCGAAGGGGGCGTCTTATGTCATGGAGGGGGTGTTCGCAGGCGGCTTCGCCGCCCGCGAACACCCCCTCC
>DYEI01000570.1 GCA_020725765.1 Anaerolinea sp.
GGCAGGCTCATCTGCGCTGCTGGCAGGGCCCCCACCCCCGGCGCCCCCTCCCCCGGGTCGGCCTGCAGGCCGACCCGGGGGAGGGGGCCCTTTCTCTATGGGGTGTTTTGCGGCGGCGCGCATAGCGCGCCGCCGCAAAACACCCCACTTTACCTATCTCCCCTCCAGAGGCCGACGCCGCGGCGTCCGCCTGGCGAAGGGTCGGGGGAGGGGCCGATGGCGCCTGGCAGAGTGCGAGATGCCCCAAGAACTGAACTACTCCCGTCAGCGGGCAACGAGCAGGCACCACTCCAGCGACGTCTCGGCGACGGGGAGTGCATCGATCCCCGCTCCCTCGAGGATCTCACCCCGTGGCGTAGGCGCTGCCGGGGCGTGCTGAGAGTTCGCGACGTCCACCTGCCACCCCGCACCGGCAAACTCTGCCAATGTCGAGCGCCTGTACAGGAGGGAGGCCAGCCCGGCCTCGCGGATGAGGCGACCGTTCGCCTCGTCCTCCTCCGGATAGAAATGGGTGATGGCTAGAAACATCCCGGCCACGATGCGCCGCAGCTCCCTGAGGAGCTCGCCGGGCTGCCGAATGTTTGGGAGGCCGAGGTTGGTGGTCAGCGTGTGTACCGCACCATCCCGGAAGGGTGTCCGCCGGGCGTCAAAGGCCAGGAGGCTCACCCGGTCGTAGAGGCCAAAGTGGCGCAGCCACCTCCGGTCGCGGCGGAGGATCCGCGGGCTAAAGTCGGTCGCCACGACCGGCCGTGGCAGCTCACGGACCATGGCCTCGACGAGCGCACCACGCCCCGAGGCGAGGTCCACGACGGGGCCCTGCCCGGCTCGCAGCCGGTCGATGAGCCCGCGAATCTGGCTCTTGTGGCAGGCGAGGTAGCCGGGCGTGTAGCAGCGTGAGAGCGCTCGCTCCGCAAGCCGCGCCGCCTCGCCATAGTCGCCGCGGCCTTCGAGGAGCTGGGCCCGGTAGAAGAGGTCTGCAGGCGAGAGCGCGTCCGGGACGGCCCCCATGAGGCGGGCCTCGACCTCGGGGTGCTCGCGCAGGTAGCGTGTCAGCTCCGTCTCGGTCTCCTCCCAGAGGTCCTCGCGCTCGAGCCCCGAGGTGAGAAAGACTCCGATCCCCTCGCGGACCGGATACGCCGTACCGCAGGCGGCGCACGTCGCCTTCGCCGACTCGATCCGCTCGCCATCGGCATCGTCGATCGTCCAAGAGAGGTCCCCGCGGCACGCCGGGCACTGGAGCATCTCCATCAGGTAGCGGTGCATGGCTCGTCCGTCCTTTCCGGTCTGCAGGCCCCGTCCGAGGCTCGCTGAGGCGGCCCTCCGCCTGAAGCAGGGGGTCTAGTTCACCGCGGGGGCAGGCTCATCCGCGCTGCTGGCGGAACCGCCACCCCCGGCGCCTCCTCCCCCGGGTCGGCCCGCGGGCCGACCCGGGGAGGGGGCCTTGTTCTACGGGGTGTTTGGCGGCGGCGCGCGTAGCGCGCCGCCGCCAAACACCCCGCTCTACCCATCTCTCCTCCCCAGGCGGACGCCGCGGCGTCCGCCTGGGGA
>DYEI01000051.1 GCA_020725765.1 Anaerolinea sp.
CCCCAGCCCCGAATTCATTCGGGGGACTGCCCGCCAACAGAAGGTGGAACCGAATCCTGGGGGACCCAGCGCTGGCGCGGCCACGGCCCAAATGGTATAATGCGCCCAGCATCGGAAGGAGGCGGCCCATGGCAGATGAGGCACCGCCCGAGGTCGGGCGGCGCATTCGCGAGCTACGTCAGCAACAGGGGCTATCCCTGCGCGCCCTTGCCGAGCGCAGCTCGGTGTCGGTCAACACTATCAGCCTCATCGAGCGCGGACAGTCCTCGCCCACCGTCGCCACGCTCCACCAGCTCGCTGCCGCGCTGGGTATACGGATCGTAGACTTTTTCGGTCCCGAGGAAGAGGTAGCCAGGGTGGTGTTCGTGCCTGCCGGGCGGCGCAAGAGGACCCACACCCCCGGCGCGCTGATCGAGAGCCTGGGGACAGGCCTGGCAGGCCAGCGGATCCAGCCCTTACTGGTGACCCTCGAGTCGGGCGCAGGCTCCTCCGGTGAGCCCATCAGCCACTGCGGACAGGAGTTTGTCTTGGGCCTCGAGGGCCGCATCGAGTACGTCGTCAACGGGCAGACCTACCATCTGAACCAAGGCGACTCGCTGCTCTTCGAGGCATCCCTCCCGCATTACTGGCGCAACCCCACTCCGGCCACGGCCAGGCTGCTGCTCATCCTCGAGGCTCGGGAGGGCCGGGGCACTCCCCTTCTGCAGCATCTGGAGCGCTGAGCCGACCCCGCATCTTGCCTTTGAGGGGACTGGGCCGCTCGCGCCTTCTGTGCGGCTTGCTTTTAGTTGCCAGAGCGGCTATCATGGCGACCACCGCCAGAGCAGATGGGAGGCCCAATGAGCAAGAAACCCGCCCGAAAGAAGGAGGAGCCACGACCGGCAGAGTTCGCCCTGCCGGCGTTCGACCGCCGGATCCTGGAGAAGGCCATGGCGCACGCCACGCGCCTGGTTCAGGAGCGGGAGTTTACCTCCCTGGAGGAGATGAACACCTATCTCCGGGAGATGCTTGCTGCCGGCGAACTTCCGCCTGCCCCTCCGCGCACACCCCTTGAGGAGGCGCAGGACCTGATATACGAGGCCTGGGAGGCGGAGGGCGAGCGCCGCGTCGAGCTTGCCCGCAAGGCCTTGCAGATCTCCCCCGACTGCGCCGACGCCTACGTGCTGCTCGCCGACGAGACGGCCGAGACGATTGAGGAGGCCATCGAACTCTACGAGCAGGGCGTCAGGGCCGGGGAGCGTGCCCTTGGACCCGAGATGTTCGAGCAAGCCGTCGGCGAGTTCTGGGGCATCCTCGAGACCCGTCCCTACATGCGCGCCCGCGCCGGGCTCGCCGAGCTTCTGTGGCTCTTCGGGGAGCGGCGCAAGGCGATCGCCCATTTGCAGGACATGCTTCGCCTCAACCCCAACGACAACCAGGGCCTGCGTTACCTCCTCATGGTGTGGCTTCCGCTGGTCGGGGATGACCAGGCCCTCGGCGAGCTTTTGCACCGTTACGAGGACGAGCCCTCGGCTGAGTGGTTGTACACCAACGCCCTCTGGCACCTCCGGCAGGAGGGAGACTCCGCCAGGAGCCGGCGCGCGCTGAGGAAAGCCCTAGACAAGGCGCCCCTGGTTCCACCCTATCTGCTTGGCCGCAAGCCGATCCCAGAGGAACCGCCGGCCTACATTCAGATGGGCGGAGAGAGCGAAGCCGTGTCCTACGCTCTCACGGGCGGCACAGCCTGGCGTGCAACCGATGGGGCGCTGACGTGGCTTGCACGTCAGGTCGGCCCCGTGAAACGGCGCGGCCGGCGATAGCCCTGCGGGTGAGCTCGCAGGCTCGTTGAGCGCCGCCGGCCGGTGGGGACCTGCCGTGCGACCGATGGAGTGCAGCCTTTTCCGGGCGTCCGGTCCGCCCTGCGCCCGGCTGCGAGCGCGAGTCTGAGGACACCTGTGAGGAACACAGATGGCGAAGCAGGTCATAGTCTACACTCAGGCCCATGGCTGAATGTTCTGCGACAAGGTGAAAGAGTTTCTTTCACAGAGAGGGGTCCCATTTGTCGAGCGAGACGTCGTGCACGACCCCGAGGCGCTCGAGGAGCTCTCCCGGCTGGGGTACATGACAACGCCGGTGACCGTCATCGATGGCGAGGTGGTCGTCGGCTTTGACCGCAGGCGACTCGAGGCGCTGCTGGGGCTGTAGGTGGTCGTCGAGGACGGGCGCATAGCCTCTGGCATGGCTGGAGGTCATCTTGGCGAGTTCTGGACGGTACCGCGGGTTGCGCTCCAAAAGGCCAAAGTCGAGCCCCTCC
>DYEI01000052.1 GCA_020725765.1 Anaerolinea sp.
GCTTGGCGCCGGCTCGTCGGGGACCTCCCTCCCCTTTGCCCCTCAAGGGCGGACGGCCTTCTTCGGTCGTAGGGCGAGCGCACGGCCCATCGAGGGACCCCCACCCCTAACCCCGCCGCTTGCGCGGCGGGGAAGGGAGACGGGGAGATGGGGTACCCTCCGGCAAGGGCCAAGGGACGGCGGCTAAAGCAGCCTGTCCGCCCCTGAAACCCGCCTGGGGAAGGGTCATCCCCAATGGGTGTCTTGGGCTCCGCTGGCGCGCCGCGGCGTGCTCGACTGCCCGAAACCGCCCATCTGTCATCACCCCTCCCCCGGGCAGGCGCTGGGCGCCTGCCCGGGGGAGGGGCAGGGGTGGGAGCACTCTGCAGTTGCAGCACATCGCAGCTGCTGCTCGGCGTGTTCCAGGCAGCGGTGTGCGCGGTGGGTGGCCCGCTGGGATGGGCACCAGGGCACTATCTCATGCCCCGTGATGCTCTGCAGCCCGACCTGTGGGTAATGCACAGGCCGCGGCGGGGGCCGGGCTCTGCAGCAGCCCAGCCTCCTCGGCCGGGCGGGCCGTGCCCGCCGAGCCGCGTTGCTTCGGAGGCGGCGTGCACGGCCCACGGGATGGCAGTCAACCAGGCAGCTGCCTTTCGACCCGCCCCGAACCACTACTCATACCGGAGCGCCTCGATCGGATTCAGCCGGGCGGCGCGCCGCGCCGGATAGATGCCGAAGAACACACCAACGGCGATAGAGAACCCCGTCGCCAGAACGATGGACTGCAGCGAGAGCCTGGCGACAAAGGCCCCCGAGAGGTTCACCAGCCCGGAGATGCCCATGCCGACCAGGATGCCAACGGCGCCTCCGGCGAGGCTGAGCACCACCGCCTCGCTCAGGAACTGCATGAGGATGTCGTTCCGCCTGGCCCCGACCGCTTTGCGCAGGCCAATCTCCCGCGTCCGCTCCATAACCGATACCAGCATGGTGTTCATGATCCCGATGCCGCCGACGACGAGGGAGATCGCGGCAATGGCCGCGAGGAAAACGGTCAGCACCCGGGTCACGGAAGTGGTAACATCGGCGAGATCTTTCAGGCTGGTGACGCTAAAGTCCTCGTGGTCGGCGCTCGCTCCGCGGCGCTGCCGGAGCAGCTCGGTGATCTGGGCAATCGCGCTCTCTATGCGGGAGGCATCCGTCGCCGAGACGTTGATCCGTGTGACAATCTGGCTGCCTTCTCCGGAGATCGAGTCCCGGCCGAAGAGGCGCCCGGCTGCGCTCAGGGGGACGACAACGGCCCGGTCCCGCGAGAGCAGTGCGCCCGAACCCTCCCTGCTCAGCACGCCGATCACACGAAAGGGCACCCGGTTGATGCGCACGATCTTGCCCAGCGGGTCCTCCGGCCCGAAGAGCTCGTCCGCCACGTCTGCGCCGATGACGGCCACCCGTGCAGCCACGCCCAGGTCCTGGTCGCTGAAGAACTGCCCGAGGTGCATGCCAAAGTTGCGGACGTACTGGTACTCGGGGGTCGTCCCGGTGACGGTCGTGTACATGCTGGCGTTGTGGTAGACGATCTCGGCTCCATGGTCATACTGAGGGGCAACGGCGGAGCAGTCTGGGCAGTTGCCCTGCCGGGCGATGGTCATCGCATCCTCGAGCGTCAGCACTTCGGAGGCAGTCGAGCCCCCGCCGAGCGCAGCGCCCATGTTGACGGTCCCGGGCATGACAAAGATCAGGTTCGAGCCGATGCCCTCGATCTGGCCCAGGATGGCCGCCTGGGCGCCCTGCCCGATGGAGAGGAGCGCCACCACGGCCCCCACGCCGATGATGATCCCGAGCATCGTCAGCGAAGCTCTGAGCTTGTTGGCCGACAGGGCGTGCAGGGCGACATGAATGTTCTGTAGCAGGTTCATGGCGGGGTTCACCTCCTCAGTCGCGGGGGCTCGCCCGCCGCTATCGGGGTATTGGGCTCCTCGCCTGCCACGCGCCCATCCTGCAGGCGGATGATGCGCCGGGTCTGGCGTGCGATCTCCTGGTCGTGAGTGACGTAGACCACCGTGATGCCGCGCTCGGCGTTCAGCCGCTGGAAGATGGCGATGATCTCCTGGCCCGTCCTCGAATCCAGGTTCCCGGTTGGCTCGTCAGCCAGGAGAATGGAGGGCTCGTTCACCAGAGCGCGGGCAATCGCGACTCGCTGCTGCTCGCCCCCGGAAAGCTGCGAGGGCCGGTGCCGGGCTCGGTCAGCGAGCCCGACGGCGTCCAGCGCCTCGAGCGCTCGACGGCGCCGGCCCTTCGCCTTGCTGTAGACAAGGGGCATCTCGACGTTCTCCAGGGCAGTCGTCCGTGGGAGGAGGTTATAGTTCTGAAACACAAAGCCGATCTCGCGACAACGGATCCACGCGAGCTGGTCCTCGGTCAGCTGCCCGACCTCGGTGCCGTTCAGCCAGTACTCGCCAGAGGTGGCCTGGTCCAGGCAACCGAGGATGTTCATGAGGGTGCTCTTGCCCGAGCCCGATGGCCCCATGATGGAGACGAGCTCCCCACGGGCGATGTCGAGCGATATGCCTTGCAGGGCCCGAACCTCTATCTGCCCGCTGCGGTAGACCTTGCTGACGTTTCTGAGCCGCATGATGGTCGCTTTGTGCACGGGCCTACCTCCCGCTCGTGCTGGGCGCAAACGGGCTCTGCCGCGGCGCGCTGACCACCACTACCATCCCCTCCGTCAGACCTTTGGACACCTCGGTGTGCGTCTCATTGCTGAGGCCCGTCTCCACATCCTGGCGCTTGATCTGGTTATCGACCACGATTTCGACATAGCGGCCGAGGCGGTCGCGGCGGACCGACCGGTTGGGCACGAGGAGCACGTTCGCCTTGCGGGCGATCACAATGCTCACGCTGGCCGTCATGTCGGCCTTGACGGCGACCTCGGTCGGCTCGAGGTCGACGGTCACGCCATAGTTGACGACGCCCTGGGACAGGGTCCCGGCTGGAGCTATCCGGCTGACTCGTCCGCGCAGGGGTTTGTCTGGGAAGGCGTCAAGGACGATCTGCGCTTCCTGGCCGATCTCGACCCGGCCGATGGAGGCCTCGTCGATCTCCACATCGATGTGATAGGCACTCAGGTCGGCGAGCGTGATCACCGGCGTGGTGACACTGACCAGTTCGCCGATGTGCCCGTTCACAGCGACGACCACGCCGTCAAAGGGTGCGGTCAGCGTCGTCCCTTCGAGGCGCAGCCTGGCCTGCTCGAGGGCAGCGAGGTTCTGGTCCACCTGTGCCTGGGCGGCACGGATCTCCTGCGCCGAGGCACCACTGGTCAGACGAGCCAGGTTCGCCTGGGCCTCGGCCAGTTGGGCCTCTGCCGCGCGGATGTCGGTAACGCTGGGGCCGTCCCTCACCTGCTCGTACTGCAGCCGGGCGATCTCGGCCGCCATCTCGGCCGCGGCAACGGCAGCCCGGCTCTGGTCCTTGGCGGCCTCGGACACCTGTGGGTTGCCACAGGTTGCATCGCGGTAGGACTGGGCCTTCCACAGCTCGTCCTTGGCCTGCTCCCACCGCAGACGCGCGATCTCGACCTCTCTGGGGGACGCCCCCGCGTTGAGCACGTTCAGGTACTCCTGCGCACTGGCCACGCTGGCCTTTGCGGCATTGACCTGATCCGGGCTGGGGCCTCGCCTGAGCTCCTCCAGGCGGGCCTGGCTCGCACGAAGGAGCGCCTCGGCCTGGGCGACCGCCTGCTGCATCTCGCGAGCATCGATGGTGGCCAGCTTCTGGCCCGCCTGCACCCTGTCACCAACAGACACGTTGATCTCGGCAATCCGCCCCGTGGCAGCAAAGGCCAGAACTGCACGGCTCCTCGGGGCGACGGAGCCGGTAGCATTGACCGTAGCCACTATCTCACCCCTCTCGACCGGTGCCAGCTCGTAGCCTGCGAGGGATGCGCCCGGCGCCGCCCTCATCGCCTGAGAGGCCAGGATCGCCAAGCCCGCCAGCAGGACGACCGAGAGGGCGATGGTGATGATCTTTCTCATCGTCGGACAGGCTCCTCTTCGACGTCTTTTGGGAATCAAGTGGGCATCGCGTCGCTGCCCTGCTACCACTGCCCTGGACTACAGACAGAGTTCGGCACGGGGACGGATGCCCACCGGAATAGACGGCCCGTTCGATAGGGTTTTCGGCTCTTCCGCGTCGCCGGTGCGCTCATGTGCAATCGGCAACGTGGCAGTATGGGGTCTGGCTCTGTGTCACCTCGCTTCTGGAACCGGCTGGCCCAAAGAGGGCCATCGCCGTGGTATCATAGCATCGCCATGGGGAGTTCGTCAAGAAGAATCGTTCGTTTGGGTGCAGCGCTGGTTGGCAGCAGGCTTGTGTGTGCTCCTGCCGATGCAGGGACCCCCACCCCTAACCCCGCCCCCGCGCCGCGGGGGCGGGGAATCCATAATGGGAGGTGCTTGCGTTTGGCCTTTTCGAAGAGCCCCCTACATGTAGTAGGGAGAACGCACGGCGCCTCCCAGGTCTAATGTGACGCATGGATATTCTGCGGAATGCGGCGCAGAGGGCGCATGCAATCCAC
>DYEI01000053.1 GCA_020725765.1 Anaerolinea sp.
ACAGATGGGCGGTTTCGGGCGGTCGAGCGCGCCGCGGCGCGCTCGACCGCCCGAAACCGCCCGAAAAGAGTGTTCCTCGAGTTTGGCCTTTTCGCGGTTATGGTAAACCAGCGCGTTATGGTGCGCCCAGGAAGACCCTAGACCTAGTAGGCGCTGTGCGTTCCCCCTACTGCATGTACGGGGCTATTCGAAAAGGCCAAACGCAAGTCAGGGGAGGGGGCAGCTCCGCGAGGTGCTACGCAGGCCGCGGACGCCTGCGCTCCCCCAGGTCACTTGTGGGTAATGGGTAGCGCGGCGCAGGGGCGGGGTTAGGGATGGGGGGCCCTCGATGGGCAACGCCCTCGCCCTGCGAGCGAAGAAGGCGGTCCGCCCTTGAAGGGCAGGAAGGGAAGAGGTTCTCGAACGCAGGGCCGTTGAGCGCCATCCCGAGGGCCTTTGCGCGGCATCGAGGGGCACGCCCCGAAAAGGCCCGAGCCCACAGCAGCACTGGGCGACCACTTGACTGCCCTCCGCCGCGCGCCTAACATGCGCTTCGCCCTCACCTGACGACACCCGTAGCGTACCCGCGGCCCAAGCACAAGACAGGAGCAGCCCATGAACTCCCGAGAGCGCGTCCGCGCCGCGATCCAGCATCAGGTTCCCGACCGGGTGCCACTGGACCTTGGTGGCACATCGGTCACCGGCATCGTGGCGACGGCCTGTGCCCGCCTGCGGCGGGCGTTAGGCCTCGAGGAGCATCCGCCGAGGGTCTTTGACCCCTTCCTGATGCTCGCCGAGGTCGAGGACGACCTGCGGCTGCTCCTCGGCATCGACACCGTGCCACTCCGCCTGCCCACTAACCGCTTTGGTATCCGGAACGCCGGCTGGAAGCCCTGGAGATTGTGGGATGGCACTGAGGTCCTCATTCCCGGCAAGTTCAACGTGACCGAAGCGGAAAATGGCGATCTCCTCGCCTACCCCCGCGGCGACACGTCCCTGCCTCCAAGCGCACGTATGCCGAGAGGTGGCTTCTACTTTGACGCGATCGTCCGGCAGGAGCCCATCGATGAGGATCGTCTCGACCCCGACGAGTGGGTAGAGGGGATGTTCTCGATCTACGCCGAGGAAGACCTGCGCTACCTCGAGGCTCGCGCCGACTATTTGTACCGCAACACGGAGTGGTCCATCGTCGGGCATCTGTCGGGCGGCGCCTTTGGGGACATATCCTACGTCCCTGCGGTTGGCCTGCCGCATCCCAGGGGCATTCGAGACCCCCTGGAGTGGTACGTGGCCCACGCCTCACATCCCGAGTACATCCGGGGCATTTTCGAGCGTCAGTGCGAGATCGCTCTGCGGAACCTCGAGCTCCTCTGGCAGGCGGTCGGCTCGCGGATGGACGTGATCTATGTCAGCGGCACGGATTTTGGCACGCAGGACAGGCTCTTTATCTCCCCCGACCTCTACCGCGAGCTGTACAAGCCATTCCACAGGCGCCTGAACGACTGGATCCACAGCCACACAACCTGGAAGGTGTTTTACCACAGCTGCGGCGCCATCGCCGAGCTGCTCGACGACCTGATCGACGCAGGCGTCGACATCATCAACCCGATCCAGACTTCTGCGCGCGGCATGGACCCGGCGCCCCTCAAGGCCCTGTACGGCGACCGGCTGGTCTTCTGGGGCGGCGGAGTCGATACGCAGCGCACCCTGCCCTTTGGCACGCCCGTGCAGGTCTATGAGGAGGTCTGCGAGCGAATCCGCATCTTCTCCGAGGGGGGAGGCTACGTCTTCAACCCTGTGCACAACATCCAGGATAACGTCCCTGCCGAGAACCTGCTGGCCATGTTCCAGGCCGTGATGGACATGGCCGCGAGCCCGTGGTGAGCGACTCGATGGCATAGGGCACGGCCTCTGCCCGGCGACGGACCGGCCGAGGAGGCGGGGGCCGCGCGCGGATGCCCCACCCCACCGCCCCCGGGGCGGGTCCGCACCCATCGCTGCCATGGGGTGTACACGCGTCCGGGCACCTTCAGCCGCAGGCGAGGGCAGCCTCGATGGGGTGAGCCCGACCCGCCGCGAGTTGCATTCAGGCACCATCTTTGCCCTTTCGGCAATCTGTGGTAACATCGCCCAATGCACCGCCAGTATGCACAATCGACTACCCGCTTCAGCACACGGAGGTACCATGAACGGCTACAACGGCCTGCACCTGAACCTGGGCAATCTCTCGCGCCTCTCGAACGCCCTGACCCGCTCGATCAGCCCGGAGAACCTCACCGGCGAGAAGGGCCGAGGCGGCATGGCGACCGAGGGAACCGGCGCTTCCTGCGCCCGCGACCTCGGCCGCGGCTGGAAGATCAGTCCTTCCCTGCGCATGCCGCCCCATGAGACGCTCACCCTCGCTGAGATCAGCGGATCCGGCGCGATCCAGCAGATCTGGATGACCATTACCGGACGCTGGCGCTTCTCTATCCTCCGAATGTATTGGGACGGCGAGACGACCCCCTCAGTCGAAGTGCCCGTCGGCGACTTTTTTGCCATGGGATGGGGCCGATATGCGCAGATCAACTCTCTGCCCGTCGCCGTGAACCCCGGCAGCGCTTTCAACTGCTACTGGGAGATGCCCTTCCAGAAAGGTGCGCGCATCACTATCGAGAACCTCGATGACGAGCAGCAGACGATCTACTACCAGATCAACTATACGCTCACCGAGGTTCCCGACGACCTCGGGCGCTTCCACGCCCAGTTCCGCCGCTCCAACCCGCTCCCGTACAAGTCCGTTCACACCATCCTCGACGGGGTGCGTGGCAAGGGGCACTATGTCGGCACCTACATGGCCTGGGGCGTCAACAACTGCGGCTGGTGGGGTGAGGGCGAGATCAAGTTCTACATCGACGGCGATGGCGAGTTCCCCACCATCTGCGGCACCGGCACGGAGGACTATTTCTGCGGCTCCTACGACTTTGAGTATCCCAGAGGCGTAGGCTACTGCGAGTTCAGCGCACCCTTCTCGGGCCTGCCGCAGGTCATCCGCCCAGACGGCCTGTACGACTCCCAGCAGCGCTTTGGCATGTACCGCTGGCACGTCATGGACCCCATCCGCTTCCAGCAGGACCTCCGCGTGACCATCCAGGCCCTCGGCTGGAGGTCGGGCGGCCGGTACCTGCCCTTGCAGGACGACATCGCCTCGACGGCGTTCTGGTACCAGACCGAGCCGCACGCGCCCTTCCCGGCGCTGCCGGATCGGGACGGGCTGGAAGTGATCTGACGTCATCGTTCATATCTGCATCCTGGACGGCCTGGCCCCCAACGCGGTACTCCCCGCAACTCGCAACCCCAATTGGGGGCAGACGGGATGCCTGAATCACACCCCTGCCTTTTTTTGTTCAAGGGCGGACAGCCCTCTTCGGTCGTAGGGCAAGGGCCTTGCGCATCGAGGGACCCCCACCCCAAACCCCGCTCCCGCGGCGCGGGGGCGGGGATACAGAAGAAAACGGGGGTGTTCGCGGGCAGCGAAGCCGCCCGCGAACACCCCGCTTGCAAGAAAGAGCGCCCCCTTCCCCGCCGCTTGCGCGGCGCAGGAAGCGAGGGACGGGGGGATGCGGTACCCTCCGGCAAGGGCCGAAGGACGGCGGCTAAAGCAGCCCGTCCGCGCCTGCAGGCCGACTCGGGGGTGGGGGCCCTGCCTACAGCGTAGATGAGCCTGCCCGCAGGGTGAACTACATCCCCGGACAGGGTCTTCGAAGCAGTAGCGTTGCATACAGTAGCGTTGCATAGGAGGGTGATAGGGGCATAGTTTTGGGGTTGATGGTGGCGGAGTGGCCCAAGTGGGGAGCCCGGAACGAAGCAGAATGGCCTTTGGTGGGGTGTCGATTGGCGATTCGTGCCCGAACTGGGCGGGT
>DYEI01000054.1 GCA_020725765.1 Anaerolinea sp.
CGCGCGGGGCTGAAAGCCCCGCGCTGAAAGAGGCGAAGCCCCTTCGGGGCTGGGTTCAGGGGCAGACAGGCGCTGTCTGGCGACGCGGCTGCAGAGTTGGCAGCCATGCAACGGCAGATCGCGCCCTACCCCGTCCGTGCGCGAGTTCCCTCAGCGGATGCTTTCGCCTCGCACAGGACGACCTGTCCGCCCCTGAATCCGGGAGGAGGGCTGGGGACGAGGGGGGTTGACGCGGAGAGGACTGCCCGTGATCCAGACTGCATACCGGCTTTCGTCGCTCGCCTACTGGCTCGAGGCCGCCCCTGGCACGCTCGGGGGGACGGTGCTCGCGCTGCATCTGGCGCTCGGCGCCCTCCTGGTGCTGGTCGCCGTGTGGCGCACCCGCGTGTGGTGCCGGCGCGGCACACCGCCGGGCTTGCGTGCATTGGAGGCCATCCTCATCGCGTTGGGACTGGGGGGCGTGGCGGGTCGGCTCGCAGAGGCGCCGTGGCTCTCGGCGAGGGTGTGGGTCGGAGGTCCGGTAGCAGGGCTTCTGGCCCTTCTGGCGATCGAGGCCTGGCTGCTTCCGGACTGGCCGCTGCTCTGCGACGCCTGGCGCGACGTGTGGACCTGGCGGCCCCGCCTGCGGCGGCTGAGTGGTGGCGCGACAGCGGTGCTGGTGGCGATACATCTCGTGGCCCTGTGCACTGTGGGGCGGCTCCTGGGCTGGGCACTCTGGGTCGGCCCCATGATGCTTGTGGTGCTCATGGCTGTGCGCCTCGCCGGGCAGCCCCGTCGTCTGGAGCCCGGGCCGGCCGTGTTGGGGCTGGGGGCGCTCGCCCCGGCCTATCTCCTGGGCGGGCTGGAGGTCGCGCGGCGAGCGGCGGCGCGCCTCGGCGGCTGGGTGCCCGGTCCCGTTCCCCTCTGGCCGGCGGTGGCCATCCTCCTCGGCTACACCCTGGCGTATCAGGTCTACGGCGCCTGGCCGGAGGCACGGCGCCGGGTACTATGGTGGGCGCTGGCCGTGGTCCTTCTTGGTGGGGCGCTCGCCTGGGCCGCCTGGGCATATCTCTCGCTCTACGCCCGCGGCGTCACGGGGAGCGACCCCTACTGCTATGTGCAGATGGCCGTCGACGTGATGCGGCACGGAAGCCTCCTGCACCGGTTCCCTCTGGCGGCTCTGGCCGGGCGCCTGCAGATCGACGTGCTGCCCGCGATGCACGTAGGCTATCGCGAGCCGCTGGATGCCCTGTGGCGCGCGGCGACCGTGTGGCCGGCGGGCCATTCCGTGCTCCTGGGCCTGGCCGGGCGCGTGGCCGGCGAGCCGGCCATCTACCTGGCGACCCCGCTCATGGGGCTGGCCTCGGTGGCCGTGGCCGCCTGGCTGGCAATGCGGCTCTTCACGGACCTCGACCCGCCGCTGCGTGCGCTGGCCGGGGCCCTGGCGGCGCTTGTTGTGGCGACCTCCTTTGAGCAGCTCCGGTGGCTTCTCGTGCACATGGCGGACGTCTCGACCCAGCTCTTCTCGAGCCTGACCATACTCCTGGCCTGGATAGCGGCGCGGCGGGGGAGGTGGGTGTGGGCGGCTGCAGCGGGCGTTGCATTGGGGCTGGCCTACTGGACCCGGCATACGCAACTGGCGGTCGTGGTGCCGGCTCTGTTCCTGCTGGCGCGGGGGAGGGGTGCGACCACCAGCCGCGAGCGCCTGCTGAAAGGGGCGGCCTTCCTCATGGTCGCGCTGGTTGTGGCGCTTCCGGACCTGGGCTATCACCAGCAGGTGTTTGGCTCGGCGCTGCAGCCCGAGTCGCAGGAGCTGGAGCTCTACGCGCTTCGCGCCGTCCCGGCGACGACCGTGTCGCTGACAAGAGCGTGGCTGGCGGGGTGCGAGCTGGGATACCTGGTGCCCTTCCTTCTCGGGGGTGCGCTGATCCTGGGCCGACGGAACCGCCTGGCTGCGTGGGCTCTGGCGCTCTGGCTGCTGGTGCCCTGGGCCGTCCAGGCTCCCTACGTGTCGCTGCGGCTGCGCGACCTCCTGCCAGCGCTGCCGGCGCTGGCGCTCCTGGCGGCATATGGGGTTGTGCAGGCCCTGGCCTGGCTCTCAGCGCAGCGGAGGGGCGCAGCTTCGGCATTGGTGCTGGTGGTGGCAGGGCTCCTGTGGCTGCGGACCGCGGGGACGGCCTCGCTCCCGCAATCGCGAGCCTTCAACAACTTTGGCTACCTGTGGGCCACCCAGCGGGCCGAGCTCGCCGGCCTTGCCGCCGTGACCGGAGAAGGTGCCGCCGTCGGCTGCACACTCAACAGCGGGGCCGTGGAGCTGTATGCGGGGCGTGAGACGTTCCGCCCGGCCGATTGGCCCGCGCAGGACCTTGAGCGCTTTCTGCGAGCTCTGTGGGGTGAAGGGCGGCCCGTGTATCTGCTGGACGACGGCGAAGCGATGTCGGCGGTTATCGCGATGGTGATGGAGTACGGCCGGCTGGAGCCGGTGGGCGTCCTCGAGCGGATCCCCTATTTCTTCCTCGATGCGGGAAGCGAGCTCCGGGATGTACAGCTCTATCGGCTGGACCCGGGCTGAGCCGGCCGCCCGGGCTCGGTCTGGACTTGAGAGCGCCCTTTAGCTATAATCCGCGGCACATGCAACCTGCGAGCGGAGGACGATGGGCACGCTCTACATCGTGGCAACGCCGATCGGGAACCTGGAGGATATCACGCTGCGTGCGCTGCGTATCCTCCGGGAGGTCCGGCTGATCGCCGCGGAGGATACTCGCACCGCTCGCAAGCTGCTGAGCCGCTACGACATACACACGCCGACTACCAGCTACTTCACACACAATCAGGTGCTCAAGACGCCCTACATACTCGACCAGCTTGCTGTCGGCGATGTGGCGCTAATCTCCGAGGCCGGGACGCCCGGGGTGTCCGACCCTGGCGCCGGGCTCGTGCGAGCCGTTGCCGCTGCAGGGTATCCGGTTGTGGCCATCCCGGGGCCGTCGGCGGTGCCGACGGCAATGGCCGTCTCTGGACTTCCGGCGGACCGTTTCGTGTTTCTCGGCTTCCTGCCCCGGCGTTCCAGGGAGCGTCGGGCGCTTCTCGCGCAGGTAGCCGCGCTGCCGTGGACTGTGGTGTTCTTCGAGGCGCCGCACCGTGTGATCGAGAGCCTCGAGGATGCTGAGGCGGTCCTCGGTGACCGCCCCGCCGTGGCGGCCCGCGAGCTGACCAAGATGCATGAGCAGGTTCAGCGGGGCACACTCTCACAGCTGCGGGCCGAGCTACAGGCGGGCGATACCCGGGGCGAGTTCACCTTCGTGGTCGCGGGTGCGCCGGCTCCGGCAAAGGAAGCATGGACCCGAGACGCGGTCGCCGAGGTGCTGCGGGAGCGCATCCGCGAGGGCGCCCCGGCCAGGCAGGCGACCAGGGAGGTCGCCCGGGCTGCCGGGTGGAGGGTGCGGGACGTTTACCAGCTCTACACCGAGCTGAAGCAAGAAACACCAGACTGACAACAGGAGGCCGGGCGCTGCCCCGCCTCGCGCAGGGAGGATACGAGGATTCATGGACCCACTGGACGACCTGGCTTACCTGGGGCGGCTCGACACCGGCCAGATGCTGGACCGCATACAAGAGTTCCCGGAGCAGTGTGCAGCGGCCTGGGATAGCGCGGTCAGCTTCGCCTGGCCGGGCGCTCCCGAGGGGCTGCAGCACATTGTTATCGCCGGGATGGGTGGCTCGGCGATCGCTGGCGAGTTGCTGGCGCATCTCGTCGCCGAAACCTGCGCGGTGCCGATCATTTTGCACCGCGATTATGGGGTGCCGGCCTTTGTTGGCCCGCGGAGTCTGGTCATCGCGTCCAGCTACTCCGGCAACACCGAGGAGACTCTGAGTGCTGCCCGGGAGGCGTTGGCGCGCGGGGCGACGGTCGTGGGCCTGAGCACCGGCGGAGAGCTGGCCAGGCTCGCCGCTCAGGCAGGCTTTGGGCACTATGTGATTCGCTACCAGTCCAAACCGCGGGCTGCGCTGGCGCACTCGTTCTTCCCCCTGCTCAACCTGCTGCAGCGCCTCGGCCTGCTCCCCGAGCAGGAGGCTGCAGTCCAGGATGCCGTGGCTACCCTCAGGGGCCTGCGCGATTTGATCGGTGCGCAGGTATCGGCGCGCACGAACCTGGCCAAGCAGCTTGCGCACAGCCTCGAAGGCCGGCTCGCCATCATCTATGCGGCCGGGTTCCTCGCTCCGGTGGCCCATCGCTGGAAGACGCAGCTCAACGAGAACACCAAGGCCTGGGCCTTCTACGAGGTGCTGCCGGAGATGAACCACAACGCCGTCCTCGGCTACGATCAGCCGGACGAGACCACGAGCAGCGCCTTCGTGGTGCTCCTGGACTCGCGGCTGTATTCTGGCCGGAACAGGCGCCGGGTTGACGTCACCCGGGAGGTGCTCACCCGCGCCGGAGTCGATCATCAGGCGATTGAGCCACATGGCGAGAGCAAGCTGGCTCAGATGCTCTCGGCCGTGCACCTCGGCGACTATCTGAGCTTTTATCTCGCGGCCCTGTATGGGACGGATCCGACGCCGATGGGGGCGATCGACCTGCTGAAGGAGCGGCTACAGGAATCCGCCACGCGCCAATGAGCGCCTCGCGCCAGGGATTGATGCCAAGACCACTGCCGTGAACAGCGACTGGGACTCTGGGAGCCTCAACCGGGGGGCGGGCGGCCCCGGCAAGCAGCTTACCGAGGGACGGCTGCGCAGCCTGCTGCGGCGCGCTGAGGAGGCGGCCCGTCGCGGGCAACGCGCGGAGGCCCGGAGACTCTTCCGTCAGGCGCTGCTGCTTGACCCCGAGTGCGAGGACGCCCTGCTCTGGCTGGGGTATCTTGCCGGATCGCCGAAGCAGAGCCTGGAGTACCTGCTGCAGGCGCGGGCCTCGCATCCCAACAGCCCCCGCGTCCGGGAGGCGATTGCCTGGGCCGAGGAACGGCTGCGGGAGGTGACGGGCGGGGTCCCCGGGCCCGTGGGGGAGCCGTCCGAGGCCTTCCTGAATGCGCCGGGGCAGGGGATGGAGGGGGGTGCATCCGCCCCACAGGGTATCCCGGTGCCGATGGGCTGGGCGGGCCGGCGCCGGGCGCAACGGCGGCCGCTGTTGCGGCCGCAGGTGGGAGCGGCTGGCCTGGCGCTCGTGGGTGTGGCCATCCTGGCTGTGCTCATCGCCGCCCTGGCGCGGCGGTACGCTGCCCCCGGCATGGGACCTGTGCCTGAGCCCTCGGCCACGGTGTCATCGCTGCCCTCGGATATGGCCACGCTGCGCGAGCTGGCGAGCGCTGCTGTGGCCGAGCAGGACTGGGAGCGGCTGATCCCCCTGCTGGAGCGCATGCGGGAGCTGACTCCGGAGGACGAGGGCGTGCGGCAGCAGTTCGCCGTGGCCCACCTGCGCCTCGGGCTGCAGCTGGCCAACGAGGGCCGGCTGGATGAGGCGATTGCCCACTATGACGCGGCCATCCGCTTCTACGCCAACGATACCGACCTGCAGATGGCGCGGCGTATCGCCATCGGGTATCGCGATGGCCGGGAGGCGATGGAGGCGGGCAGATGGGCAGAGGCGGTGGATCACCTGCAGCCCGTGTACGCGGTGGCACCGGACTTTCGGGACGTCTCCGAGCTGCTCTTCTCGGCCTATCTCCACGAAGCGCTGGCCTTTGACAGCGCGCAAAAGCTGGAGGCGGCCCGCCTCGCGTACGCCCATGCAGCGGCGATCAGGCCTGGCGATGCACAGGTGCAGGCGAGGCTGGCGGAGATCACACGTGTCCTCACGCCACCGACTCCAACGCCGACGCCAAGGCCGCGTAAACGGATCGAGATCAGCATCGCCCAGCAGCGGCTGCGGGCGTATGAGAACGAGGCGCTGCTTTTCGACTGGGTCTGCTCGACCGGCGAGCCGGGGCGCCCCACACGGCCGGGTGACTATCAGGTGCTCGACAAGCTCCCGGAGGCCTGGTCGTCCGTGTGGGGCCTGCGCATGCCCTACTGGCTGGGCATCTACTGGGCCGGCGGCTCGGAGAACGGCATCCACGCTTTGCCCATCCTCAAGGACGGCCAGATCCTGTGGGCGGGCTTTCTGGGGCGGCCGGTCTCCTTTGGGTGCATCATTCTGGATACACCCAACGCCCAGCGTCTGTACGAGTGGGCCGACATCGGCACGCCGGTAAAGATACTGCCGTAGAGAAGGGGCCTCTGAGCTGCGCTCAGCCCGGCAAAGCTCGACCCTTCTCACTTCGGGGGGGATACTTGGAGCGGGGTGGAGTTTGGCCTTTTGAGGTCCTCGCCCCTCA
>DYEI01000055.1 GCA_020725765.1 Anaerolinea sp.
GCCCCCGCCGCGGCGCTCTCCATTACCCACAAGTGGCCTGGGGAGCGTAGGCGCCTGTGGCCTGCGCAGCATCTTGCGGAGGGAGCCACCCCCAGGAACAAGTGTGCTGGCGTTCCTCAAGTTCGCGCCTATGCCCCTCGCCCCCTCCCCGGGGCGGCCGCCGCGGCGTCCGCCCCGGGGAGGGGGCGCGGGGGGAGTGCTACCGATTGAGGCGCGGCACGCCGCGCGCCTCAGGCCCGGCGCGCCTCCTCGACCATAGCCCGGATGTTGGCCAGTGGCACATCCGGGTTGATGGTGTTGGCCGTAAAGAGCACCAGGTCGGCGTTGCCGCGGCAGACCTCGATGGCGTGCCGCACCTTCGCGCGTATCTCCTCAGGCGTGCAGCACGGCAGCTCGGTCGTCACCGCGAGCGGGCCAAAGATGAGCAGCCTGTTCCCCTCGCGGGTGCGCTTTTGCACGACCCAATCGATAGTCATGCCGCACTCAGGCTGAAAGCCCTGCAGCCCCTGCACGCCACAGTCGAGGAGCATGTCGAGGATGGGGCGGACGTCCCCATCGCAGTGCCACACCGGCTTGCAGCCGACCTCGAGGAGCGGCTCGAGGCCGTAGCGAAGCTGGGGCGCATAGCAGCGCTCCATGAAGGCGGGCGAGAGCATGGGGCCGCGCTGGGTGCAGATATCCTCGCCAAGCAGCACGGCATGCGGGAAGAGCCCTTCCTGTACCGCACGGGCGATCAGCCGGGAGCGGCAGCGCCCCTGCGCGCCGCCGACCTCGAGGAGCTTGTGCGCCTGGCGCGGGTAGCCGCCCATGATGAGGAAGAAACACTCGTAGCCGAAATCGCCATACCAGCTGATCCGCGCCCCCGCCGACCACTGCGCGGGCATCCACACGAGCTCGCCGCAGCGGGACTGCATCTGCACAAGCTCCTCACGGAACACCTGGTAGGCGGCGTCGAAGTCGAAGGTCGCCTCGATCTCCTCCGGCGAGGGCATGGCATCGATCCGCGCGAGCGCCTCCTCGAGGGAGAGCCCGCTGTGGGCGTGGATGTAGGTGCTGGCGTCGACACAGCGAAAGTCTTCCCGGCCTTTGGGGACAAAGATATCGATCAGACCGTCGACGCCAAGGGCATGGTAGGCGCGGATGGAGACGTCAATCGGGTCGGCCCAGTACTCCTCGGGGCTGGCCCCGGCCAGCGCCTGGATATGCTCCGGGCAGGCGATCCAGCCGCCGAGGATGGGTGTGTGATCGGGGAGCTGCCCGTGAAATACCGCCTCCAGCCGTGCACGGGATGGCATGACCATGGTATCTCCTCAGCTTTCGAGCCACCGCTCAAAGAAGCCGAGCACCCGCTCCATGTACTCCTCCTTGCACACCTTGTCCACCGCCCGGTGCTCCGCTTCGGGCACCGACCAGAGCTCCTTCGGTTCGCCTGCAGTGGCGTACAGGCGCAGGCCGTCGCGCGTCGGCACATAGGCATCGCGCCCGGCCTGGATCAAGAGCAGCGGCCGGGGGCTGATGCGGCCGACATGGCGGATGGGGTTGGCAGTCCACAACGGCGCGCCGAGCCGGAGGCTCGCAAGGAGCACTACCAGCCACCCGACGATGCCCGCGAGGAAAGGCGGGATCCCCCGGGCCCTAGCCCCAAAGGCAACCACACTCTGGAGCTCCGCAAACCCGCAGTCGGCGACGACCGCCGCCACGTTCGGCAGGTCGCCAGCGGCGGCCATGGCCACTACCGCCCCCATGGAGAATCCGAGGAGCCCCACCTGGCGCACGCCCCGCTCCTCCAGATAGCGGACGGCCGCGGCCAGGTCCCGCCGCTCGAAATAGCCGATGCTGGTGAAGCGCCCCTCGCTCTGGCCGTGGGCACGAAAGTCGAAGAGGAGGACATTGAAGCCCCGCTCGCGGAAAGCGGGGACGTAGATGAGGTCCGGCGCGGGGGTGCCGCCGTGCCCGTGAAGAAAGATCACCGTGCCCCGGGGCCGCTCCGCCGGGACATACCAGCCGTGGAGGCGCAGCCCGTCCGAGGTCGTGAACCACACATCTTCGTAGGGCAGGCACAGGTCGGCCGGGGTAGTCGTGGTCCGGTCAAAGCGCGGCGCGATCAGCTCGCGCACGCCAAAGCGGTAGATGGCGACCGCAAGGGCAAGGATCAGCGCGAGAATGACGAGGGTGTAGGCCAAGGGGTCAGCTCTCCATCAACCAGGGATAGTACAGGCCAGGCCATGCCCTGCGATGGGCGATAGTATAGAGGGCGAACGGCGGGTGGTCAAACGTGGCCCGCTACCCTGGGTGACCCGACGGGATTCACGCGTCCGTTGCGAGTTGCGGGCCGCGCGGGTCCAGGCGCGCAGAATATCCATGGGTGACCTCAGGCTCACGATGGGCCGGCCGGCGGCACAGGGAGATAGGCCTCCACTTTCGTACCCTTTCCGGGCATCGAGGCCAGAGCCAGCCAGCCCCCTGAGAGCATGGCGCGCTCGCGCATGCCGAGGAGCCCAAAGTGCCCTTTGTGCGCCAGATCGTCGGGCGAGGGTGGCACGCTAAACCCGACGCCATCGTCCTCGACCAGCACGCGCACGCCCTGCTCCTCAAAGATCAGGCGCACGCTGACGTGGCGCGCCCGCGCGTGCTGCTCGACATTCCGCAGCGCCTCCTGAACGATGCGAAAGATGGCAAGCTCGATATCCGGCGGCAGGCGCCGCTGCTCGCCGCTCGTAGCGAACTCTCCCTGGTAGGCGGAGGAGCCCGCCTGGAGCAGCGCCTCCAATGCAGGCACCAATCCCAGATCGTCCAGGTAGCTCGGCCGCAGGTCCCCGATCATCCGGCGGATGCCGTGCACGAGGTCGCGTATGCCCTGGCGAACCAGCGCAAGCTGCCCGTGGCAGGCCTCTGGATCGCGGAACCCGGCCTTGTGGATACGGTCAACCTGCTGGCCGAGGACGATGAGGGACTGCACGGTATCGTCGTGCAGCTCCCGGGCCAGGCGCTTGCGCTCCTCCTCCTGCCCGCGCGTCATCGCGGCGACATAGCTGCGCATGGCCGCCTGATAGCTGCGCACCTGCGCGGCCATCTGCCGCAGCGTGTTCTGCAGGTCGGCGATCTCTCGCACGCCGCCGATGGGCGCGGCGACCGCCTCAAAGTCGCCCCAGGCCATGCGGCGGGCGCGCTGCCCCAGCTCCTGCAAGGGCGCTGTGACATAGCGCACGGCCGAGTACACGGCCAGCAGGGATATGAGCACCGCCGCGACGGCCACCAGGACAGTTGCCTGCGCATAGCGCAGAACGATGGGCAGGAGATGCTGCCACGGCTCAGAGTAGATGAGCTGCCAGTCCGTTCCGGGGATGGCTGTGACCGTCGTGACCACGTCTTGCTCAGAGGAGGCACTATCGGCTGGGGCTGGACCAGCGCCGTAGATCAGCCGCCCGCTCCCGCTGACCAGCGTGGCCCGGCTGATCGACCCGCCAGAAGGGGGGTGGGAAGGAGTCGCGATGCTCGAGGTGTGCGCCGCCTGAAGCCCGTCGACCGCCTCCACAATCGCTGTATGGTGAAGGGAGAGCACGCCGACGAGAGCTCCCTCTCCGGTAAGCAGCCTGGCGGCGACCGCAAGCTGCCCTTCAGGAAGGCCCGCATCCGGCCCGATGACGAAGCCGGGCCTGCCACTCGCAGCCGTGGCCCTCGCCAGATCGCCCGCCTTCGGAGAGCGCACCCAGGAATCCGTGGGCCCGATGGCCACCCTCACGGCCCCAGATGCGTCCAGCAGGGCAATCCCCCCGGTGAACTGCTCCTCAACCGTGGCAAGCACCCGGGCCTGAGCCTCCGGATCGCCCCGGCGCAGTGCCTCTCGGCAGCCAACCGCCTGCAGGAGCCCGGAATAGTGCGCAAGGCTATCCGCAATGCGCTGGGCGACCGCCTCGAGGAGCGCTCTGTCCCGCTCCTCGACCATCAGGCGCATCGCCCGCTGATGGCCATATACGTCGACAAAGGAGAGTCCGAGCACAAAGACGATGATGGGCAGGATCGTCCACAGGAGAACCTGCACACGCAACGAGCGGAGGCGGCTCCAGCGCAGGGGTCTCCCCTCCGTCATCGGCTCTGTGTCTCGTCCAGCGTCAGCCATCCCAGCCTGACCGCCTTGAGGACTGCCTCGGTCCGCGTGGTCACGTGAAGCTTGCTGTAGATATTGGCAAGGTGACCCTGCACCGTCCGGTCGCTGATGGCGAGCTGCACGCCGATGGCGCGGTTGGTCAGGCCCTTGCCCGCGAGGCGCAGCACCTGAAGCTCACGCTCGGAGAGCTCCTGCACGACCTCGTCTCCAACGCTGCGTGCTGCTCCCGACAGCTGCTGCAGCACCTTCTGTGCGATCTCGGGGGCCAGCGCGCTGCGGTTCGCGGCAACCGTCCGCACCGCGCGGACAAGCTCGTCCGAATCTGCAGTCTTCAGGATGTATCCGGCCGCCCCGGCCTTGAGCAAAGCAAAGACGTAGGGGTCATCGTCGTAGGCCGTCAGCACGAGCACTCGCACGCCGGGGAACTCGGCAGCCACCCGGCGTGTCACGTCCACGCCGGAGAGCCTGGGCATGCGGATATCCAGCACCAGCACATCGGGGTTGTGCTCGGCGACCAGGGCGAGCGCCTCCTCGCCGTCACCCGCCTCGGCCACCACCTCGATGTCACCCGCCTCTTCGAGGATCTGTCGTATGCCCTTGCGCACGACGGCATGGTCATCGGCAAGGATCGCCCGGATTGATGCCATGGGGCCCACGCTCCTCAAAACAGGATTGCCTCAGGACTATATCAGGTTGAGACGGATATGTCAACTGCTGGCGACTGAGCACGTGCTCAGGCTCGCGTTCAGCTCATGGCACGGAGGCAGGCTGCCGGTAGCTCTGTGGGTCGGGATCGGCTCTGTGCCGGCTCGTCCGGGCACCCTTTCCCAATCTGGATTCCCCGCCCCCGCGCCGCGCTTTGCATTACCCACAAATGGGGTCGCAGTGTTACGGCGCATGGGACAGCCCTCTGGCGCCTATCCAAGGGCGCCGTCCGCCGGTCCCACTCGCGCTCGGAACACGCCGGGCGGCAGCCAAGATGGGCTGCAACTCCGGAGTGCCCCCACCCCTGACCCCGATAGGCGCTAACTCTAGGAGCCGCGCTCCCGTCGACCTCACCCGGCCAGACGCGGTAGCTGGCCATGCGCCCGGCTCGCTCTCTTGTACCGTCGCCCCACCCCCCTGCCCCCTTCCCCGCGGCCGCGGGGAAGAAGGGGGAAACCTACTGAAAGGGGGTGTCTGCGGGCGGCTTCGCCGCCCGCAGACACCCCCTCCATAAGAAACAACGCCCCCTTCCCCGCCGCCTCAGCGGCGGGGAAGGGGGTCGGGGGGGATGGGGCACTGCCCCGCGAGTGCCTAGTCGCACCCGTGGAGCTACCTGTCCGCCCCTGAACCCCGAAAGGGCATAGCATGCCTTCCGAGGGGAGGGGCACCAGGCGTCAGCGCAGGGCCAGGTCCAACGCACGGCGGATCTGCCCTCCAGCCGGCTACGGCAGCCCGTTGGCCGCGATGACGTCTCTGTAGAAGAGGGCGCTGTCCTTCAGGATGCGCTCCTGCGTGGCATAGTCCACGTACACGATGCCAAAGCGCTTGCTGTAGCCATAGGCCCACTCAAAGTTATCCAGTAGCGACCACACAAAGTAGCCGCGCAACGGCACCCCCTCCTGTATCGCCCGCCACGCAGCGGCAAAGTGCTCCCGGAGGTAGGCCACCCGCCGCTCGTCGTGGACCCGACCGTCCTCAACCCTATCCGCAAAGGCGGCGCCGTTCTCCGTGATGTATAGCGCGCCCGGTGCATAGTCCTCCTGCAGCCGCCGCAGAAGCCTGTACAGGCCCTCGGGGTAGACCTCCCAGCCCATCTCGGTGTACTCCGCCTCCGGGGGAAGGACCGCACGCGCCCGCAGGATGGGGATATTGGGGTCGTCGGCGACGACGGACCGGCTGTAGTAGTTCACGCCCAAGAAGTCGATGGGAGCCGATATCTGCTGGAGGTCGCCTTCCTCGATGCGGGGCGCGAGGTCGCCACAGAGCTCCATAAAGTCGGAGGGATAGCTGCCCTTGAACACCGGGTCGAGGAACATCCGGTTGACGTAGCCATCCTGCCGGCGGGCCGCCTCGATGTCAGCGGGGCGATCGGAGGCGGGATCGACCCAGCTCAGATTGAGGGTGATGCCGACTTGGGCGCCATTCCCGTTGCGGCGCAGGATCGAGACCGCCTGCCCGTGCGAGAGCAGCAGATGATGGGCCGCCTGCAACGCCGCCTTCGGATCCCGCATCCCGGGAGCGTGCACCCCCATCAGATGGCCGACAAACGCCACGACCCAGGGCTCGTTATGGGTGATCCAGTAGCGCACGCGGTCGCTGAGGCGCCGGGAGACGACCGCCACATAGTCGGCGAACCAGGCGACAGAGTCGCGGTTCGGCCAGCCGCCCCGGTCCTGCAGGGCCTGGGGCAGGTCCCAGTGGTACAGGGTGACAAAGGGCTCGATGCCCGCAGCAAGCAACCCGTCTACCAGGCGGTCATAGAAGTCGAGCCCGGCGGCGTTCACCGCACCGATGCCATCCGGTATGACGCGCGGCCAGGCGATGGAGAATCGGTACGCCTTCAGGCCGAGGGACTGCATCAGCGCGACATCCTGCGGCCAGCGGTGGTAGTGATCGTCGGCCACGTCTCCGGTATCGCCGTTCAGCACGTTGCCGGGCGTATGGCTGAAGCGGTCCCAGATCGATTCGCCCCGGCCATCCTCGTTGGCGGCGCCCTCGATCTGATAGGACGCAGTGGCAGCGCCCCACACAAAGCCGTTCGGGAAGATGGTCGCCATTTCCTGCCCCCTATGTCACGCATGCGGCAGCGGCACGGGAATAGCAGGGCTGCCGCGCCCTGCCAGGTCCGTTCACACCCATTATAGACCCGGACGGCCCAGAATCGAAAAACAGGCATGCGTTGAGGCTCACGCTCGGCGCATGCGAGCACACAGGCCGCTGAGGGTCCTGCCCGCCCAGGCGGGCGATACGTCTGGTCCTGGCGCTGCTCTGCCCCCGAGGCATCCCCCATTCAGGTCCTCGTCCCTCGCCGCCATCTCCGTGGCTCCTTTGCGCTCGTGTGGCGCGCGTCGTGGGGTAACGCCCCCACCCCCGGCCACCATGGGCGCCGACCTGACGGTCTCGCAGCTCACAAAGGGCCTCCCGTCCAAGCCGTCGCCCTTGCAGTCCGCAGGGTTTCCTGTCTCCAACCCCTGGGGTCGCTCCTCTGTTGCTCTGCCGCACCCCCCGGGGTCCCTTCCCCGCCGCACTTCAGGGGCGGACAGCCTTCTTCGGTCGTACGGCGAGGGCCTTGCCCATCGAGGGACCCCCACCCCTAACCCCCATAGGCGCCAACTTTTGGAGCCGCGCTCCC
>DYEI01000056.1 GCA_020725765.1 Anaerolinea sp.
CGAGGGACGGCGGCCAAAGCAGCCTGTCCGCCCCTGAATGGGGGTTCGGTCGCTAAGGCCGGCATCCATCCCCATTCCATCCCGGCTGCGCCCCGTAAGGAGAGCGTCCTTGCCTCCACACTCTCCTCCCGCTATAATCCCTGCACCCACCGGCGCAGGAACTTGCGCCGGGGGCGGGGCCGCGCTGAGCAGAGTCGCCTGCGGCCACAGGCTGGAGGAGTGCCATGGGGCGAGAGTGTGGCTCAACCCCAAACAGGGAGCCAGAACGCGTCTCGGTCATTGCGACGGTTTTCAACGAAGGATCGGCCGTCGACGACCTGATCGACTCCCTCATGCATCAGACCCGCCCGCCGGACGAGGTAGTGATCGTCGATGGCGGGTCGCAGGACGACACGCTGACGCGGCTGCGTCGGGCCGAGGCGGACCGTCGCCTGCCCCTGCGGGTACTCGAGCGCCCGGGTGCTAACATCTCGGCCGGGCGCAACGCAGCGGTGCAGGCAGCGCAGGGCCCCCTGATCGCCGGTACAGACGCGGGCGTGCGGCTGGAGCCCGGGTGGCTTGAGGCGCTCATCGCCCCCTTTGAGGGGGATGACCCCCCGGACGTGGTGAGCGGCTTTTTCGTGCCCGACGCGCGCACCATCTTCGAGGTGGCCCTCGCCGCAACCACCCTGCCTGCCCTGCGGGATGTGCGCCCGGCATGCTTTCTCCCTTCGAGCCGCTCCATCGCCTATCGCAAAGCGGCGTGGGAGGCGGTCGGCGGATACCCGGAGTGGCTGGACTACTGCGAGGACCTGGTCTTTGACCTGCGCCTGCGCGCGGCCGGGTTCCGCTTTGCCTTTGCCCCGGAGGCTCGCGTGGCCTTTCGCCCCCGCCCAAACCTGCCTGCCTTTGCCCGGCAGTACTACCGGTACGCCCGGGGGGACGGCAAGGCCGACCTCTGGCGCTGGCGGCATGCCGTTCGCTACCTGACCTACCTCGGGGCGGCGCCGACGCTTCTTGCACTGGCCCTCTGGGCGAGCCCCTGGTGGGCGCTGGGGTTTGTGGCGGGCGGTGCCGCGATGCTGCGTACGCCCTATCGGCGGCTGATCGACCTCTGGGGCGAGCTGTCGCCGGCTGCGCGCCTGCAGGCCGTCGCCTGGGTGCCGGTGATCCGCGTGACCGGGGACCTGGCCAAGATGGCGGGATACCCCGTCGGCTGGGCCTGGCGGCTGGCGCGGCGGAAGGCGCGGGAGCTGGCCTGGAGAGACATCGTGCGCGAGGCCTGAGCGCCCCGCGAGCAGGAGCGACGACATGGCTGAGGAACGCCTCCGGGTGTGCCTAGACTACTCGCCGGTGGCGAACACGCGTACCGGCCTCGGGCGCTATGCCGAGGCCCTCGGGCGTCACCTCCTCGATCGTCCCGATGTCGATGCGAGCTTTTTCGTGGCTACCGCAAGGCCCGAGCGCGTGCCGGACTATGCCTGGCCGCGCATGCGCACCCGCTGGGCCTGGGGCACGCGCCGCTGGCGGGGGACGGTCCTTGCCGCACACCTCCTGGGCATCTCCTTTGATCGGCGCTTTGCCGGCGTGGACCTCGTGCACTGCACCGAGCATCTCCTCGTGCCCCTGCGGCGGGTCCCGACCGTCCTCACCATCCACGATGTAGTCTATGTCACGCACCCGGAGTGGCACCTTCCGTGGAACCATCGTTACCTCCGTGCGGCCATGCCCATCTTTGCCCGGCGGGCTGAGGCGATCATTGCCGTGTCCGAGTTCACCCGTCAGGAGGTCATATCCCTGCTGCAGGTGCCGCCCGAGAAGGTGCATACCATCCACGAGGGGGTCGATCCCCGCTTTCGGCCGGTGCGCGACCCGGCACGGCTGGCAGAGGTGCGGCAGCGCTACGGGCTGCAAGAGCCGTACATCCTCTTCGTCGGGGCGATCGAGCCGCGCAAGAACCTTGGCCTGCTCCTGCGCGCCTTCGCGGCCCTGTGCCGCGAGCCGGATTTCCGGCATCAGCTCGTCATCGCGGGAGGCAAGGGCTGGCTGTGTGAGGACGTCTTTGCGACTGCCGGGCAGCTCAACCTCGGCGACCGGTGCCGCTTTATCGGGCACGTCCCCGACGAGGACCTCCCGGCCCTCTATAGCGGCGCTGAGATCTATGCCTGGCCCGAGCGGTACGCAGGGTTTGGCCTGCCGCCGCTCGAAGCGATGGCCTGCGGCACCCCGGTCGCAGCGGCGGCAGCCGCCTCGTTGCCGGAGGTCATCGGCGATGCCGGCCTGCTCCTGCCGGCGGAGGACGAGGGGGCGTGGGTTGAGGCGCTGCGGCGGCTGGCCGCGGATGCAAGCCTCAGGCAGCGCCTGGCGGCGCTGGGCCTCGAGCGTGCCCGACGCTTCACCTGGGAGGAGACAGCGAGAAGGACCGCCGAGCTATACCGTGCGGTGGTCGTGGAGCACTCACGACGCCGCAGAGCCCGCCATCCGTAGCAGCGCGATGAACTCGGCGAGCACCGCTGCCGTTGCCCCCCAGACCTTGTGGCCGCCCAGTCGGTAGAAGGGCACCTGCACCCGGTGGCCGCGGATCAGCCATTCCTCCTCGCCGACCGTCGTCGGGTCGAGGAGCTGTGCCAGTGGAACCTCCAGCAGCTCGGCCACCTCATTCGGGTCTGGACGGAAGGGGGGAGGGACCCGCGAGTAGGCGACCCAGGGATGGACGCGGTACCCGCTGACTGGGATCTCCACGGGTGACAGGGGGCCGAGAAGCTCGAGGCTGCCCACGTCCAGGCCGAGCTCCTCCTGCGCCTCCCGCAGGGCCGTGTCCACAAGGCAGGTATCCGCAGCCTCGCAGGCACCGCCCGGGAAGGAGACCTGTCCGGCGTGGGCCGCGAGGTGGTCGCAGCGGCGGGTAAGGACGATGTGCAGGGCGCCGTCCCGCGGGTACAGCAGGAGGAGCACGGCGCCATCGCGATACTCTTCCGGCGGGGCGACACCGGCCGCGCGCGGACGCGGCGCCATCGCCGCCTGCGCAGCCGGACCAGGCAGCGGCAGCTGCAGCGCCCGGCGAACCAGAGCAATATCGACGGAGAGAGACAAGGGAGCCTCCAGGGTCGGATCTATTGGCCAGTTGGGTGTCGCCATTGTACCACAATTGCTGCGGGCGGACAGCCGGGCGGAGCACTCACCGTTTGCAGTTCAGTATTGGGGCATTTCGCACTCTGCCAGCCGTCATCAGCCCCTCCCCCGGGTCGGTTCAAGGGCGGACAGCTTTCGTCGCTCGTAGGGCGAGGGCCTTGCCCATCGAGGAACCCCCACCCCTAACCCCGCCCCCGCGCCGCGGGGGCG
>DYEI01000005.1 GCA_020725765.1 Anaerolinea sp.
ACACCCTGTAATCTCTTCCCCCTCCCCGGGACGGACGCCGCGGCGTCCGTCCCGGGGAGGGGGCGAGGATGAGGGGGATCTCGCACGCAGCATGGCTGGAGGTCATCTCGGCGGCTATGGACGGTGCCGCGGGTTGCGCTGCGAAAGGGGAAAGTCGAGCCCATAGAGAAAGGGCTTCCTGGCGCGAGTCGGCTCGCGGGCCGGCCCGGGGGAGGGGGCACCTGGCGTAGGGGCCCTGCCAACAGCGCGGATGAATCTGCCCCTGGGGCGAGCTACACCCTGGTGGAGTTCCGCCCTTTGCGCCGCCGCTCAAGCATAGTAGAATGGAGCCAGCAATTCGAGTGGCGCGTGGCGGGGGGTGCTATGGACCAGAGGCCGGTTGTCTCCATCCTGCGGTGCGAGGACTATGAGGTTGAGCGCGTCGAGGCTGCGGTGCGGCGCGCCGTGGAGCTGCTCGGCGGCCTCGGGCAGTTCGTGCGTCCGGGCCAGAGGGTGCTGCTCAAGCCGAACTTGCTGCGGCCGTCGCCGCCGGAGGCAGCAGCGACAACCCATCCGGCGGTGGTGCGGGCGGCCGTGAGGCTGGTGCAGGAGGCGGGAGCGACCCCGGTGATCGCCGATGCACCGGGTGGCGGGCTGACGACGGCGCTCCTGAAGCGGGTGTACCGGCGCACCGGGATGGTCGAGGTCGCAGAGCAGACTGGCGCGGAGCTGAGCTATGACCTGCGTGGGGTCCAGGTGCCCAACCCCAACGGCGCACTGCTCAAGCTGATCGATGTGATGGCCGCCGTAACCGAGGCCGACGTGGTGATCAACCTGCCCAAGCTCAAGACCCACAACCTGACGCGGCTGACCGGCGCGGTGAAGAACCTCTTCGGCGTCGTGCCCGGGGTGCTGAAAGCTGCATACCATGCCCGATTGCCAAAGGCGCTCGACTTTTCCTCGGGGCTGGTGGATATCATGCTGTGCGTCAGACCCGCGCTGTCGATCATGGATGGGATCGTGGCCATGGACGGCAACGGACCCTCCGGCGGCGACCCCTTCCCCGGCCGGGTGGTGCTGGCGAGCGCCGATCCGGTGGCGGAGGATGTTGTGGCGATGTCCCTCGCGGGCTGGGAGCCGCTGTCGAGCCCGCCGCTGCAGGTGGCCACGGAGCGGGGCCTGACAAGCGGCCGGTTGGAGGATATCGAGCTGCGCGGGGACCCAATCGAGGCGCTGCTGTTTCAGGGCTTCAGGGCGGGGACGGCTGCACAGGTCGATCCGGGCCTGGTGCCGCGGTGGCTGCGGCGTCACGTGATGCCGCTGCTGGCGGTCCGCCCTGCTGATGGCGTGCCGGTGGAAGGGGGTGAGGTCCCGCCCGCCGCCTATGATGTCGGGACGTTGCCGGGGCCCCTTCGCCGATGGGCGATGGGGCAGATGCTCGTCTCCCCGCAGGCGGGGAGCCGGTGCACCGGCTGCGGGTACTGTGCCCGGCATTGTCCGGTGGAGGCGATTACCGTCGTGGACGGGCGGGCAAGGATGGACCTCGAGCGCTGCATCCGCTGCTACTGCTGCCACGAACTGTGTCCGGAGCTGGCGGTGGAGTTGCGCCGGCCGTGGCTGGGGCGGCTCCTTTTTGGAAGCTAGTGGGTGGCACGGTTTTTGCTGCACTACCCCTTGTGGTAGCTTGCGATCACCTCCTGGCCCGGGTCGCGGCAGGGGATCGAAAGCCCTGGCCGACGCCGGGCCGCATTCCGTAGGCAGGCTGTGAGGCCTGTCTGCGCCAAGCGCCGGGCAGCATGGGCAGGCTGCGGGCTGGTCGGGCGGATCGAGTCCCGGCGGCACGAGGCGGCCCCACGCTGCCCCGGCTCACAGAGCCTATCCGGGAGGGTTGCAGGCGGGCGTCCGCGGGGGAAGCACGGCCTGGGTGGCCCAGGGGAGAGTGTGGGATGAAGCCCCGGGGCAAGACCGAAGCGGGAGGCCGTGCCCTCGGTCGGGGCGCTGGCCCGGAGTTGCTCCGGATAGGTGCGCCTGCCCTCGGTTGCCGTGCCTGGGTCAACTGCAGGGCGATGATCCCCCTCGACGCGCGCAGCCCGGGATGGCTGTTGCCGTCGTGCGGTGGGATTGGGGGCGGTCGCAGGGAGGGAAGGGACCCGCTGCCAGGGCTCTGATCTCGTCGGCGGTGCCAACACACTCATCCACGGGTCTGACCCGCGGGGAGAGGAGCGCGAGGGGATTGGGGCGTCGTTGCCGTGGGACCCTGCTTGTCCTGTGCCTGACGGTGCTGGTGATCGGCGGTGCCCGGGGGCGGGGAGCTCCCTCGGGAGCGGGCACTGTCCCGGTGCGGAGTCAACTGCCGGCGGCGGTGCTTGAGATACGGCCCGAAGAGCTGGCGGGCACGGAGGTGACACTGCTCGGGCCGTGGACGGGCCCCGACCTGGACAGCTTCTGGGCCGTCGTGGAGCCTTTCTGCCGACAATATGATGTACGGGTCACGTTCGAGTCGACCCCCGATGTGTCGAGCGTGCTGGTCGCCCGGATTGCTGCGGGCGCTGCGCCGGACCTCGCGGTGATTCCGAGCCTCGGCCTGGTCAGGAGGCTGGCGGGTGAGGGGCATCTTGCCGGGCTGGGCGGGCTGCTGGGAGCCTCGCTGGCACGGGGCGGGTTTCCGGAGGGGTGGCTGGAGGCGGCGAGCGTCGGTGGTGAGCTGTTCGGGCTCCCTTACCGGGCGACCAACGAGAGCATCGTCTGGTACAACGCCGAGGAGTTCCGCAGGCGCAAATGGACTATCCCCCTGACATGGAAAGAGCTGGTCGCTCTGAGCGGGGAGATCGCCGCGAGCGGTCTCAGCCCGTGGGCGCTGGCCCTGGATGGAGGCGCGGCTCGTGGGGAGGCAGGCACAGACTGGATTGAGAACATCCTGCTGAGGGCGAGCGGGCCGGAGGCCTACGATCGGTGGGTGCGCCATTCGATCCCGTGGACGGACCCCGCTGTGCGCGACGCATTCGAGCGATGGGGCGAGATCGTGGGGCGCCCAAGGCATGTGAGCGGCGGGGTGCGCAGAGCCCTGGAGATGGACGGGGAGGAGGCCATGGGGCTGCTCTACGCGGCCGTTCCGGAGGCCTACCTGCACCTCCAGGGGTCGGCTGTGGTGCCGCGGGTGGCGAAGCGAGCGCCGCTGCGGGGACCGGGGCGGGAGTGTGACTTTTTCCCTATGCCGTCATTTGGGGAGGGGCAGGGCGCTGCCGTGGTGGCCGATGTGGAGGCGCTGGCCCTGTTGCGGGTGACGCCGCAGTCGGTGGCGCTGCTGAGGCACCTCGCGAGCGTCGAGGCGCAGGTGGTGTGGGTGCGGCGGGGTGGGTTCATACCTGCGGGGTGTGGCATCGAGCTGAAGGAGTATGCGGATCCGCTGAGTCGGCGCGCGGCCCGCCAGCTCGCGGAGGCGTCGGTGCTGCGGCTGGATGCGTCGTGCCAGATGCCGCCAGCCGTGGCGGAGGCGTTTCGCGAGGGGGTGTGCGAGTTTGTCGAGAATCCGGCGAGGCTCGGCGCGATCCTTGCCGCAGTGGAGCGCGTGGCGCACCGTGCGTACCGGGAGGCCGGAGAGGATGGCGACGCCCTTGCGCGGTGAGGGTGGTGGCGTGTGGCCGGGGGCAGCCGGAGGACGGGTATGCCGCATCGCGCGGCAAGGTCGCTACGCGGGCGCCCGTGGTGGCGCCCCGTAGAGGGGACACCGGAGGGCACCTACGGCGCAGACGCTGGAAGCGTCTCGTAGGTTGAGCACAGCACACACAGCTCTGCCTGGTAGGGAGGCAACCTGCTGAGGGAGCGGGTTGCCTCCTGCTATCTGTGAGCAGCGGGTGGCAGCGGTCTGGTCGGTTCCAGCCTCGCACGGGTCAGACCTTCAGCCTGGCGCATGCGGGATCGCGGCGGAGAGCGGGAAGTGCGGGTCGACTCGGGCTCTACATAATACATGACGGACCCGCGTGGAACTCGCCCGCGCGAGGGGGCCGGCTGCGCGTGGCCCTATCGTCGAGAGGGAGCACCGGAGCAGCCACCGGACGAGGGTGGGGCCGGTCAACATAACCGATGTGAGCCCCGCAACGTTGCAGCGTGGTCAGGCCAACAGCGAGCTGATGTCCACGAGCAGCGACGCGCCATGGATGCCATCAGAGGCGGCCGAGGCCAGGTAGACGAGGGCGCCCGGGAGGCTGTCCGCCGTGGCGGGGCACCGGGCGCTGGCGGCCTCGACGGGCGCGGAGGCCTGTGGTTCGATGGCCATGGTAGGGTTCGTGCCGGGAGGGCCCAGGATGATGCAGTTGACGTCGATGCCGAGGGGCGCCCACTCGCTGGCGAGGAGGTGCGTGAGTGCGACCAGCGCGTTGTTGCAGGTGGCGTAGGCGATGCTGGCCCGTTGGGGCAGAGCCGGCTGGAGGGGAGCGACGTTGATGATCTTGCCGCGCCCCTGCTTGCGGAAGTAGGTGCCGGCCGCCTGGCACAGGAAGAAGGACGCGCGGAGGCTGACGCGGAGGGCTTGATCCCACTCCTCCTCGGTGCAGTCGAGGGCTGGCACGGCGTCCGCCGTGGGGGCGCAGTTCACGAGGATGTCGAGCCGTCCGAGCTGGATTCCGACCTGCTGGACGGCGCCCTGGAGCTGTGGGACGGTCGCTCTGGAGAGGTCGAGCTGCAGGCCCATGCAGCGACGTCGCAGGGCCGCGACGGCCTTCCGGGTCTCGTCGATGCCGGTGGTGTAGAGGAGCGCCGTGTCGGCGCCGGCCTCGGCAAGGGCGGTCGCAGCGGCATGGGCGAGGGGGGTTCCTCCGCCGGTGACGAGGGCGACCTGTCCGTCCAACCTGATGAGGTCTGGGGTCATGGCACCTGCTCCTCACGCTCTAGGTACAGCGGGGCGGCTCCCCACGGCCCGGAACCTGCCGGGGCGGTGTGTGCAGTACGGTGGCGCGAGGCCGGATTCGGTACGGTCTGTTCCGACGCCGGCGCGCGCAGCCCGGACCGATTCTGCATTCTCCATTCTACAGGGATTGCGTACAATGTCAAGAGCGGGGGGCGGCCGCGCTGAGGGGCACGATTCTTGCTGGCTGCGCGCTGGTACCCGTGTGCAGCGCATCCCAGACACGGGGCAGGGAGGTTTGTCTGTGCAGAAGCAGATGGTGACCGATCCGGTCTGTGGCCTCGAGGTCGACCCGCGCGAGGCGCCGTACACCTCGACCTACCAGGGTCACACGTACTACTTCACGGACCCAGACTGCAAGCGGATGTTTGACGAGGACCCGGAGGCCTACGTGGGCGAGCAGATGCCCGGAGTCGTGGGCTCGAGCGAAGGCGAGGGGACGCGCGGAGGCGGCAGCCGGCGGCGATAGGCAGCCTCCCGGCGCGTGCCCGGCAGATGAGGAGGGGAGACGCGTGGCGAGGGCGTCTCCCCTTTCTCGTGGACGCGCGGGCACGGTTTTTGCCAGGCGGGGGCGAGTGAGGGCGCCGGGAGTGGCTTATGCGGTCCGGAGGGGGCCGGCGATGGGGCGGCCGACAGACGCCCCGACAGAGAGCTACAGGATCTGGAGGTGTGTGATGCGACGAAGGACCGTGATCGATCCGGTCTGCGGAGTGGAGGTGGTGCCCGAGGAGACCAAGTACAAGTCGGTCTACGAGGGCCAGACGTACTATTTCAGCAGCGCCGAGTGCAAGCGCGCCTTCGACGAGGATCCGGACCTGTACGTTGAGGACATGGCCGAGTTTGTTGGGGAAGAGGAAGAGGAGGAAGAGCCCTTCGGCATGTAGGGCGGATACGGGGGGAGGAGCGTGCGCTCCTCCCCCCGGAGGTCGGCCGCGGCCCCCGGAGCGGGGCATCACCCGGTTCGGCACTGGGATCCGCGGGGCGCTCCGCGCATTGTCCACTGGGCAGAGTCGGCCCGGGCCCGCGCGCGGCGCGGCGCTATCCGTTACCCACAAGTGACCTGGGGGGAGCGCAGCCGCCCGCGGCCTGCGCAGCACCTCGCGGAGTTGCCGCCTGCCCTGACCCCTCCCCCGGGCGGACGCGTCGCGTCCGCCCGGGGGAGGGGAACACTGTTTTTGGGCGGTTTCGGGCGGTCGAGCGCGCCGCGGCGCGCTCGACCGCCCGAAACCG
>DYEI01000057.1 GCA_020725765.1 Anaerolinea sp.
GAGGGTGAAAGCATCTGACGAGCGCAGGCCAGCCTCCAAGACCTGGCGCTCGGCGTCCGTCAGCGGACGCACATGAATAGGAGTCCTCATGCCCGATATTATACCACATTACCGAGCACCTCGGTTGACCCTGCACTAGGCGCTGACATGCAGGCAGGCAGGCTGCTGCTGTCCGAGTTGCGCCGGGTGCGTCTGTCACTCTGCACTCTTCCGTTCGCCTGACCGCCTGGTGGCGAGCAGTGTCCCATACCCTGTGTCTACAGCAGCACTGTCACCAGGCCGTAGGCTCCCATCTCCACGCTATGCCCCTGGCAAGAGACCACTGTTGGCCGCCCGCTCAGGTCGTTGACGGCGATCTCGACGCCTTTCTGACCGGTGCGAAAAGCGATCACGCGGACGGTGTCGGGCAAGATGGTGAACAGACTCTGCTCTCCTGGCCAGTTACCATGACCAGGTTCCACATGTACCACCGGTATCCCCGTGCGCAGCTTGTATGCGGCAAGGGCGACCTGGGCGGGGCAGCCAAAAACTACGGCAAAGCGGTGCTGCGAGGCGCCGTACAACGGATCGGGCGCCGCTACAACCGTGTGTTGCGCGGTGCCATCGGCCGCAACCACACATGCTGGGCGGATGGCAGGGCGCGCCTGCTTCGACGCGCCCAGGCCGACGCTGATCGTGCCCGCGCCACCCGCCACCTTGTACGACTGGTTTCCGCTCAGCGCGATCAGACCGAACGATGGCCCATCAGGGTCATTGGCAAGCAGGGCTGCAAAGCGCTGCACGGCGACGAACGCGGGTTCCACGCCGGCATGGCGGATGGTGGCAAAGGGTATATCATAGTAGACCGTGCCAGGCCGGCCAGTGAGCTGGAGCACCACACCCTCAGGGTCGAAGCGACGCCGGCCAATGGTGCGCGGCATATCGAAGAACAGATCCGCTGTCAGGTCTACCCGGTCGTTCCGCAAGCCGATTACTAGGCGCAGCCAGATCGTCCATGCCAGTTCGACGAGGATCTCCAAGTCCTGGCCCAGGCTGGTGCGGCGGATGCGAGTGCGGGCACCGTCCCAGCATGGCCTTACCACTTCCTCGGGTGCCAGGCCGGCGGGATCGGCCAGAGCAAAAGGGGCCAGCGAAACCGTAATGACCTGCTCACCCTCGCAAATCGTGAGTAGGCCGTTCTCCAGTGCAGCGCGCCGGCCGGCGAACTCGACGGTGTGGCCCTGCTGCCACTGCCATCGTTCCACGCTGTCAGTGGGCACCAGGCCCAGCAGCTTGTAGCCGTAGGCTGGCAACGCCACGCGCGCACGCGCGACCCAGTGGCCCTCCTGCAGCAGGGTGGCCGTGGGAATCGGGGTGCCGTCGGGCTCTGTCAGGGCCATGGGTCGATCAGTCGCGACAGCGAGCTCGGCCGTGCGTGCTGGCGCTGCGTTGAGCGCTAGCACACACCCTCCGTCCGCCCGACGGAGGCGTGCTGTTCTTTGCGCCACCTGCCTGGCAAAGCGTGCGATCACCTCCTGTGCCAGGGCCTGCGCCGACTGGAGTGCCACCACACGATGTCGGGTGCGTGGCGTCCAGGGGACCCAGCCAGAAGCATCGGAATTGAGGCCGATCAGTGCTTGATGCCACGCCCGCGAGAGGATCGTCGGCTGCCCATCAGGGGTCAGATAGCGTTCCTCGACCTCCGGGTACTCGAGCACGTGCTCAAAGTAGTGATCCCAGACATTATCGGGCTCGGTGGTCCAGGCTGCGGCAAGCCTGGCGTCCACCGTGCCGGGTTCCAAGCCGTGGATCTGTGCGGCCGCCTTGGCCATACCAGCCGTGCGGAGAGCGTCCAGAGCTGCGAGGGCCTGCCCGTGCCAGGCGATATCCGCTGGATCGCTCACCCAACGAGAGAAGCTGGGGCTCTCGGGCCGATCGTCGCTGGAATGGCCGAACGGGCTGGCAGCGATGAACTGTTGCCACGTGCCAACCTCTTCCTCATAGCGGTCGACGGTTGTCCATTCGATGATCTTGCCCTGAATAGCCAGCGCAGCGATCCTCTCCACATACGCGGCCACGCTCCCCAGCATCTCGAAATCTCCGCCCACCAGGACGAAATCGCCATCATCGAGAGCGTCCCAGAGCGCTTCGAGGAGGTCGGGGCTACCGCCGCCCGGGAGCACCGGGTAGACGTTGACCTCGCTGCCCTCGACCCCCCGCACGCGACGCGGGCGCTGCCACTCACCCGGGGAGACAATGAGGCTGGTGGCGCCGATCTGGCGCATGATGAGCGGCGACTGAGGGTGAAACGCCATCTCTTGGGGAAAAAAGACGTGCGTATCGGCCTGCAACTCATCACGCATGATCTGCATACCCAGGTGAGCGGCCAAGAGGTCGGATTCTTCGTCCGCACAGAGGGCGTGGCTGGCCGCGTACTGGCAACCGACCAGGATAACCTGCTTGCGCTCCACCAACGGCTTGAGCTCGGAGATGAGCCAGGGTGCATATCGCTTCAGACTGAGCGTGGTGAGACCAGGAAAGTCGATATGGGCTGTGACCTGGGGGAACCGGTGCATGGCCCGAATGCCGGCAGCGTAGATGACCGGGAACTTGTCCCGGATTTCCTGTTTGGTGTAGCGGTCGTAGCACATGTTCCCGTGGAGCAGGAAGGAGATATAGATCCGTTTCATGGAGCAGCGTGTCCTTTGCAAGTCGAGTATGAAGATCGAAACGCCCTGCTATGTATTCCGGCGCAGCCAGGCCAGCAGGTCGTCAGCCTCTTTCTCCGATGCTGCGTCGACCACGTATAGAACCCCTTCCGGGCGCAGCTCTCGATGGCAGGCTTTGACCTCTTCCACCGTGGCCGGTATCTGGAGCCCCTTTCCTGCCCGCTGGATCCGCCTGAGCAGGTCCATCCACTGCACCACGGGAGGGTTGCCAGCGCCAGGGACCCACTGTATCACGTCGATGCCCGGAATTGCCAGGATAGCATCCAGGTGGACCAGCGCTCCTGGGCCATCCAGATGATACACGCAGTGATCCAGGTACGACGCTTCGTCTTCGAGAGCAGGCAGGGCAAAGCGGCGCGCCTGCTCGGGACTGATGAGACAGATATAGTCGCACTGAATCGTCGCGAACTTGCCCTCACAGTAGAATGGCGCCCACCCTATCGAACCACGCCGGCCCATATCTCCCGCGGCGAACAGGCCCTCGTAGATGGGCACATACAGTCCGCGCACCGTGTGCAAGGCTGCCTCCACCTCGTCCGGGCGCTCGATGATATCCAGGCATAGCCTCTCGGCCCCACGAATGGCACCGAGGCAATCGAGGTTGCTGTGCAGGTCCAGCATGCTCAAGAGGAACTTGCCCTCGCTGTAGCGGGCACCAGCACGGAGGAAAGAGAGCATTTCCCGCCAGAGAGGATTGTGCGCATCGAACTGGATGTTGGCCGTCCGCCAATCGGTCACAAAAGGTCTGGCCCACGAGGTCTGGCGGTCCTCGGCCATGACCAGCTCTGCGCCGAGGAAGCCACTGAACTGGTCCGGGCCGAACGATAGCTCGTAGTAGGGCATTGCCTCGCCACCGAAATGAGTCGTTGCTGCCCAGGCCTCATAGGCGCGCAGAGCATCCTCATGGCTCCAACCATCCCGGAAGCCGGCCATGTAGGGGACGTGCGGCCGCTCGGAGCCCGGCACGCGCGGCGCCGTCACGGCGACGCACGGCCTGTCGATGATCTCTCGCTGCCAGAAGGCACGCCAGTAGACCCTGGCCTGATCGAAATCCGGCTTGTACTTGAGCATTCGGGCTTCCTCTGCCAGTGCAAATGGCATCGCTTTCCACACCCGAAGGTTTGCGAAAGCTCTCTGGGTCTGGGGGCATCTGCGCTTTGAGTATGGCTAACCCTTCACGGCGCCGGCTAGTCCACCTCGGACAAGGTACTTGCTGCTGAGCACATAGAGGACAACGACCGGCAATGTGGCTACCGACAGGCCAGCGAAGTAGACGGGATAATCGGTGAAATACTGCCCGATAACGCTAAAGATGCCGATCGGCAGAGTGCGCAGCTCGGGTTTGTTGGCAAAGAGCAAGGCGAACAGGAACTCGTTCCAGATCCACATGCCCTGAAAGATGGCCAGGGTGCCGATGCCCGGGCGCACCAGAGGTAGCATGATCTGCCAGAAGATGCGCAGCTCGCTGGCCCCGTCGATGCGCGCTGCCTCCTCCAGTTCCTTTGGAATCGAACGGAAGAAGCCTTGCATCATAAAGACGACAAAGGGCATGGCGGCTGCCAGGTAGACCAGCATCAGCCCGTGGCGGGTATTGAGCATGCCCAGGAAACGGATAAGGATGAACAAGGGCACCAGTACGACCTGGCCAGGCACGATCTGGCCGGCGATGAAGTAGTAGAGCAGCGATTCGCGCCCCTTGAACTGGTAGCGCGCCAGGGCGTAGCCAGCCATGGAGCCGACGATGACCATCAGTGAGACCGAGCCGGTAACCATGATCAGGCTGTTCGTAAAATAGAGGCCGAAATCCGCATTCTTCCAGACCCTGGTATAGTTCCCCCACTGCCACTCGCGTGGCCACAGCCAGGGATTCAGTTTGAACTCGCTGTAGCCTTTCAGGGAAGACATGAGCATCCACACAATCGGTGCAATGGCGAGGAACGAAAGGGCGATCAGCACTGCGTAGGCCAGTCCGCTGCTGGTCAGCCGGGCAGCGCGGCTGATGCGTTTCCTGGATCGTGCCACGGGCATCGATCGCGCAGTTTGCAGACTCATGGTTTAATCCTCCGAGCGGCCCAGGGTGCGCAGATAAACGATTGATACTGTCATGGTCAGGATGAACAGGATGAACCCCAGGGCACTGGCGTTGCCAAGCATGAACTGGCCAAACGCGCGGCGGTAGAGCAATGCAGCAATGACATCGAGATCGAGGTTGCCAAGCCCACCGCCGGCCCCACCCAACACAAAGAATGGCTCAAAGACGCGGAAGGCATCCATCAGCGACAGGGAGATAACGACGGCGGCTACGGGCTTGAGCATTGGCAGCACCACATACCAGGTGCAGCGAAGCTCGTCCGCGCCGTCGATGTAGGCAGCTTCCTTCAGCTCCTTGGACACATTCTGCAAGGCGGCGTAGAAGGTGATCGTGCTCACCGGGTAGCTCTTCCAGATGGCGATGGCGCACACCAGGTAGAAGAGAGAGCGCATGTCGATCAGCCAGTTGACGGCCAACGCTCCCAATCCCAGCGCTCTAAGCAATGGGTTCAGCAGGCCAAAGGTGGGGTTGAAGAGCCAGCGGAAAAGAAACATCACAATGACCCACGAGAGGACCACCGGAAGGTAAATTGCCGTGCGAAAGAGCAGGCGCAGGCGCTGCACTCGATCGATGAGCAGGGCGGTCCCCAGCCCCATCGTTAAGCCAAAGATGGTATTGAGGGCGCCATAGCGCACGTTGCGGCCGAGGCTCTGCCAAAAGTGCACGTCGCGCAGGATGTTCTTGATATTGTCGAGCCCAACAAAGGTGATCGGGCCATAGCCTGTCCATTTGGTCGTGCCCAGACCCAGGCCGGCAACCAGGGCCAAGACCCAAAAGACCGTGTAGACAACCAGGGCAGGGGTCAGGAAGGCCCAGGCCCACCGCCGCAATTTCCTTGACAGCATCTCTCACCTCGTGCAGCCATGGTTCCGGCCCTACACGTGGCAGCAGCAGAGTGCAACCCCCTTCCCTTGCGGAGAAGAAGGGGGTTGCACGGACCAGCACCGCGATCAGATAGCCCGGATGGCAGCGGTCATGGCATCCAGGATCTGCTCTGAGGTGCCCTCGCCGGTGCCAAGCTTGCGCAGGCCAGCGGCTATCGCTTCCTGCACCATCGGATGCAAGAAGTCACAGATGAACAGACCTTCAGCGGTAGCTTCCTTCATGTGCTGCACACTCACCCGCAGGAGCGGATCTTTGATGTTATCCCAAGTCTCCGGCAGGGGAGGGATGCCATTGATCTCGACTAGGCGCTTCTGCACATCGGGTGAGGCATAGTAGGTCAGAAAGTCTAACGTCGGCTGCATGTTCCTGTTGTTGGCGGCTACCGCCCAGACCATGCCATAGCCGGCAGCCCAGGGGCTCAGTGGCTCTTCGGTGAAGAGCGGGGCCTGTTTGAAGAGGGACAATTCGAACCTCTCAGGGTCGGCCCCTTCCGCCGCTTTCTTCAGTCCTGAATAGATCGCTGTAATGGCCGGGTACATCGCGGCATCACCGCCCACAAAGCTGGCCTCGGCGCCGGCATAGTCGACAGCCAGTGTGTCCTGAGGCAGCATGCCTTCTCTGAACATACGCCCAATCAGGTCGAAAGCCTCTTTGAGAGTCGGTAGATGATAGTCTTTCTTGTCGGTGGCCTCGAGAAGCGCGCTCAGGCCGGCTGTCTGCGCCTGGAAGATAGAGTAGAGCATGACCCAGGTCCAGGTATCGGCAGCGCCCAGAATGCAGGGGAAATGCGCCCCGGCCGCCCTCAGTGGCTCGGTGAGGGCGAAGAAGTCTTCCGTGTTCTTGGGCTCCTGGAGACCAGCCTTCTCAAAGAGGGCCGCATTGTAGTACCAGTCGTCCGCAAAGAGATCATGTGCCGAGAAGCCGTAAGGCTTGCCGTCGATGGAGCACCAGGCCTGAGCGGCTGGGTGTACCCTGTCTTTGGCACCACTCTGTGCGTACCATTCGGTCAGATCCGTGACTGACTTTTCATTGACCAGGAGCATGAACTGGTAGTGCTGGATGCCGAACAACTCGGGTGGATCGCCACTAGCAAAGGCCGTGGCAACCTTTTCATTGTAGGAGGCGACACCGTGGGCCAAATCGAAGGATACGTTCGGGTTGTTGGCCATGTATTCCTGGGAGATGGGCTCGAAGAGGCCACCACGGTCATCCGGGCTGAAATAGGACCACCAGCGCAATGTAACCTTCTGCGAGGGAGCCTGGGTTGGTGCAGGAGCCGACGTGGCCGGCTCGGTCGTGGCCTGAACAGCTGTCGGCGCTGCCGATTGTGGCGTGGCCGTGGGCGCGTGCTGGCAGGCGCTGAGCCATGGCATGGCGGTGAGTGATGCCGCAGAGAACGCCGCACGGCTTAAGAGCGCCCGGCGGCTTACCCGAAACGGGTGAGTCATTGCTTTCCTCCTTGCTCGCTGTGCGGACCTGGCCGGCAGGGAAGCCGGCTGGCATAGGGCATGTGCCCAACGCGTCGACGGATGTGACCGACACTCTCTCCTGCGCTCATCGCCTCCTTTCGGGATGGCTGGCGATAGACCTGCCAGCCCAACGGTCGTTACCACCCCAGCAACCGAAGGGTCGGTTCCCAGCCGCGATTTGGGGACCAGCAGATCGGTGATGGCTGGGAACCCGGAACCGACGCCGGATCCACTGATCCCCAAACCGCGGCCGCGAGCCCGGGGGCCCGCTAGCCCCCTTCCACCCATTCATAATGGGGAGATAACAGGACGTGCTCAGGCGCTTGCGCTACGCGCCTGCCCATAGCCTGAACGAGCAGCTCCAGGGCACGTACCCCCATCTCATAGCCCGGCTGAATCGCTGCTGGCCATGGTCCACGAATCGCCTGCAAGCCCTGGTAGTCTGCCGCTGTCGAGAGCGCCAGCAGGACCTTGTCAAAGCCGGCAAAGCGCAGGTCGCCAGGCACGTGAATGCCGCGCGCCGCCAGCCTGGCCAGCGTGTTCTGGATGTACTGGTAGCTGGCCCATACAATGGCGTTGGCCGCTGGCCGGCGAGTCAGCAAGCGGGCCACCACGTCCTCGGGTTTTTCGCCGGGCCGGGGCACATAAAGATCCTCGTCTTCCGGTAGGCCAGCCTCAGCAAGGGCCCGACGGTAGCCCAGGAAGCGCTCATAGAGTGCCGTGTTCCCGCCATGTTCCACGTCGGTTTCGCTACCACCAAAGATGCCACCGATCAGGGTGGCTCCCTGGGCAATCAGGGTACGCGTGAGGCGACAAGCCGCTTCCTCGTTGCGCAGTCCGACATAGTCGGCCGCATAGCCTGGGATGTAGCGGTCGACAAAGACAAAAGGGACACCACGGTCTTTCAGTTCGTCGTAAATGATCTGATTGCGGTTATAGTGGGCGGGAGCGATGATCAGGCCGTCGACCTGGCCGCGCAGCCCCATGCGCAGTTGCTGCGCCTCGACCTCGTTGTCCTCATTGTGCAAGGCGAGCACTGTTGTCAGGCCGCAGGCCGTTGCCTGTTCTTGGATGCCCCGAGTGATCTCGGAGGTGAAGGCTGTCAGATCGTGTAGCACGATGGCGATGGTGTCCGTGCGCCGTTGGCGCAAGTGCCGTGCCGAAGAGAGGGGGACATAGCGTAACTGCTCCGCTGCCAAGCGCACGCGTTCGGCCGTTTCCTCGGGGATACCCGACCCGGGCATGTTGTTGAGCACCTTGGAAACGGTCGCCGGCGAGGTACCGGCCAGGGTTGCCACATCCTTGATCGAGGCGCGTTTCATGGATATGGGACTTCTTTCTCCGAAGAGACGAAATCGATTTCGCTACCCGGTCAAAACGAGGATTCTCTTTCGTGCCTGCGTTGGTGGTACCCGCTACGACACGGTCTGCCGCAGCATCACGTGTGGCGAAACCGTTTTCGCGTTTCGTCACCAGTATATCAGAGTTCCCGCACAGAGTCAATAGACCATATGTTCGTAACTGTTCAGATTCGAGAGTAAAAAAGAACGGCTGGGTTGCGTGATCCCTCATTCTGGTGCCATTTGCGGCCAAGTGGGGCGTCGGGCCCTGTGCGAGCCCGGATCAGCCCGCCAGTGGGACGCGTGGCTTGCCCGGCCCAGAATCTTGAACGCGAGTCTGAACAGCTACATCCCGCCCTCGCATTTGACGTCTCCCCCGCGATGGCTAAGGTATCAGACGACGGGAGGCACACGGCGCCCTACGGCGCCGTGTGCCGGCCTCAGCTACCCATCGGAGGAGGTCCCCATGGTCGAGCTTGCGCCCGAGCGCATACTGACGTACGACCGGCTGCAGGTGCTGGTGTTCCAGGATGGCGCCGCCCTGGCGGCGAGGGCCGCCCACGACGTGGCGACCTTCCTGGCGCAGCGTATCCGGGAGCGCGGTGAGGCCGCGGTGATGGTCGCTACCGGCAACTCGCAGCTCGCCTTTATGGCGGCCCTGACCCAACGGCAGGAGGTGGACTGGAGCCGGGTGACCGTGTTTCATCTGGACGAGTATCTGGGGATGTCCGAGGGCCACCCCGCAAGCTTTCGCCGCTACATCCGCGAGCGGCTGGTGGATATCGTCCGCCCGCGGGCGTTCTACGGCATCCGGGGCGACGCCCCCGATGTGGAGGCCGAGATCGCCCGCTACACGCAGCTCCTGCACCAGCACCGCCCGGATGCCTGCGTGATGGGTATCGGCGAGAACGGGCATCTGGCCTTCAACGATCCCCCAGCCGATTTCGACACGCCGGATACGATGCGCATCGTCACCCTCGACGAGGCCTGCCGTCGGCAGCAGCTCGGGGAGGGCTGGTTTGCCACCCTGGACGAGGTGCCGCGACAGGCGCTGACGCTGACCGTCCCCGCGCTCCTCGTCCCGGAGCGGCTGTTCGTGGTCGTGCCGGAGCGGCGCAAGGCGCCCGCCGTCAAGAGGGCGCTTGAGGGACCGGTCACGCCCGAGTGCCCGGCCTCCATCCTGCAGCGGCAGCCGCACGCGGTGCTGTACCTGGACGCCGAGTCGGCCTCGCTGCTGTGAAAGGTCTTGCCTGCTCACGCCCGGGGCTGGTCCGGGGGCTATCATGAAGCGCGGCCAGTGAACAGCACGACTCTTGCCGCCCGTGGTCCACGCTTTGAGGGGAGGCGAAAGGAGCGGCAGCGATGGACTCCCGTGAGCGTCTGCTGCGCGCGCTGCGGCGCGAGCCGGTCGATCGTGTGCCCATCTCAACCTATGAGCTGGTCGGTTGGGACTGGGACTCGTGGGAGAACCGGCAGCCATCTTACCGGCGCCTGATGGATGCCATCCGCGCCCATACCGACTGCATGTACATGCTCGGATTCCCGGCACCGAACCGGGCGGCCCGGGTCACGGTGACCGAGTGGGACGAGGGCCCCAGTCACTACCGCCGGGAGACGCTCCACACCCCGCGTGGAGACCTGACCTGCTGCACCCGCTGGGACAATGGGCTGAATACCGCCTGGCGCTTTGAGCGCCTGCTCAAGACCGATGAGGACGTGGCCTGCTTTCTCTCGCAGCCCATCGATCCGGGGCCGCCCGACCTCAGCGCCTATACTGTGGCCCAAGAGCGCCTGCAGGGCGGCCGGGGCATACCGCTCATATCGGTTGGGGACCCTATCTGTGTTGTCGCAGAGCTCTTCGAGTTTGGCGAGTTTCTCACGCGGGCTATCACGCAGCCGCAGCAGATCGACGCCCTGCTCGAGCATGTTGCGCCGGCGGTCTACCGCGAGCTGGGGTATCTCCTCGAGCACGGGGTAGGGCCCCTCTACCGCATCTGCGGCGCCGAATATGCCACGCCTCCCTACCTGCCTCCCACGCTCTTTGAGCGCTTTGTGGTGCGCTACACGGCACCCATGATCGAGCGCATCCAGGCTCACGCCTGCTATGCCCGGCTGCACTGCCATGGGCGCATTCGCCAGGTGCTGCCTATGATTGTGGAGATGGGTCCCGACGCCATTGACCCGGTTGAGGCCCCGCCGAGCGGCGACATCACCCTCGGGGAGGTCAAGGCGCTTTATGGCGACCGGCTGTGCCTGATTGGCAACATCCAGCTCCGCGACCTGGAGACGGCGCGGCCGGAGGAGATGCGGCGCATCGTGGGGGAGGCGGTAGCAGCCGGCAAGCCGGGCGGGGGCTTTGTGCTGATGCCGACCGCAGCACCCATCAACGCGGAGCTTTCGCCTGTGACCGAGCGGAACTATATGATCCTCATCGAGACGGCTCTTGAGTGCGGCGGGTATTGAGGCTCGGAGGGCGCCGATGACGGCAGAGGCTATGCCAAAGGCTGAGGAGGCAGCCATCGCGCTGCTGAACGGGCGGGTCGTGCTGCCCGATGGGATCGTCACTGGCAGAGCAGTCGTCGTAGAGGGCGAGCAGATCGCAGGTCTGGTTGCCCCGGACGAGCTGCCGGAGGGCGTAGAGTGCCTGGATGTCGGCGGCCGCTACATTGCGCCGGGGCTGGTCGACATCCACACCCACGGTGCGGCCGGCCACAGCTTCAACGAGCCCTCGCCGGGGGCCTTTCGCGCCATCACCGAGGCAAACGCCCGGCATGGCACTACCTCGCTCCTGGCCACCATCGCCGCTGCGCCCCTTCCCGCTATGCTGGCCTGCCTCGAGGCGTGCCGTGCCTGGTGCAGGGCACCGCAGCCGGGTGCTGAGGTCCTCGGCGTTCACCTCGAAGGGCCGTATTTCAGCCCTGCTCAGCGCGGGGCGCAGGACCTGGCCAGCCTGCGCACCCCGGACGATGGCTCGGCGGACGAGCTGCTCGCCTATAGCGATATCCTTCGCATGGTCTCCTATGCGCCAGAGCTCCCGGGCGCGCTGGACCTGACGCGGAGGCTGGCTGGGCTCGGGATCGTCCCGGCCGCCGGGCATTCGGCGGCCCGAGACACCGATGTGTACGCGGCCATGGAGGCCGGCCTGCGCCATGCCATCCACCTCTGGAGTGGGCAGTCGGTGACCATTCGGGAGGGGCCGTGGCGGCGCCCGGGCCTCCTGGAGGCAGCGCTGGTGAGCGATGGGCTGACCGCCGAGATCATCGCTGACGGGCGACACCTGCCGCCTACCCTCATGAGACTGGCGTACCGCTGCAAGGGGCCGGAGCGGCTCTGCCTGGTGTCGGATGCGATCGCCGGCGCAGGCCTCCCCGACGGCAGCCGCTTCCGACTGGCCGCAAACGAGTACGAGGTGCGGGACGGGGTAGGCATGCTCCCGGACGGCACGGCCTTTGCCGGCAGCGTGACCTTTCTGAGCCGGATGGTGGCGCTGCTTGTGGAGATGGCAGGCGTACCCCTGGTTCAGGCGGTGCGAATGGCCTCGCTGACGCCGGCACGGATCATCGGCGTTGCGGACCGGAAGGGCTCCATCGAGCCGGGGAAGGACGCGGACCTGGTGGTGCTGGAGGCCGATCTCACGCCCTGGCGGGTGATGGTCCGCGGCCAATGGGTCGGGGAGGGCGCGCCCTCATCTCCGAGCCCTCACCCCGCACCCCTGTTTTGACAGCAGGTGGCCTTCCGCGGCATACTCTGCTGCCGAACGCACGCCAGCGAGCACAGTCTTGCCTAGGAGTGACCCCATGCCCCTGTACGAGAGCGAGTACCGTCAGTTCCAGGACGCCTACTACGACCTCTTCCGGCGAGCCGGCTTTCCTCTGAGCGTGCCTGACCGGCGGGCGATCTCTGTGGCCGATTTCGGGCTCTCGATCCCGGGCGAGAGGGATTCGAGCCTGCGCCTGGGGATCCTTGAGGTGCACCTCGCCCCGTTCTGTATGAAGCTTTTGGGCTGGCTGCCCCTCGATACGCTCCCCGAGCACCGGCACCAGAGCGTTCTCGTCCTGCCGCCGGGGTCGGCCATCCCCGAGGGCTTTGTGCCGCTGGAACGCTTTGCGCGCGGCTTCAGGCCACGGCCGGCCGATCCCCCCGGGAGCCTCTACGTCGTGCCTGCCGACCCGTTCTTCCTGTTCCCAACCGACGGCTTTGGCCAGGAGGTACCTCCGGAGGGGCTGGCGGGAAGGGTTCTCCGCGGCAAGTGGGAAAAGTTCACGCCGATGTACGGCCAAGCCACACTCTACACGTCCCGGGACCACATCCTGCGCGGCGATGGCAAGACGGAGTACGTGCGCGACCCCTCAGGAGTCAAGCCCGCCTCCGCCGGCCGCTACCGTCCGCCAAAGAAGGATTGGGGCACGATGCTCTCGCGCTATGCTGTCGAACTGGGCGTCGACGGTACGCAGGGTCTCGTGGGCTCTTCGTTTCTGCTCCCATGTAACACGCCGCACCTGGTCGTGGCCGGGCCGACGGGGTTTGTGTGCATCGAGTCGTCGCTGGAGAGCTTTGACGAGGCCGACATTTTCACGCGCCACGATGAGATCATGCGGGCGACGCAGATCCTCCCTGATCCGCCGGTCTCCGGATCAGAGTGAGATGACCTTGCCCGCGCGGAGCAGCGTCTCGGCGATGGTGTACATGTTGGAGATGGTGCCGACGGCCACCCTGTCCTTCAGCCCAAAGTAGCCCAGGCAGGTGCCACAGGCGAGTATCTGCACTCCGGCCTCGCAGAGCTGGCGCAGGTCATCGAGCACCGGCGAGCCCTCGACGACGAGGCGCACGCCGCTGTTCATGAAGACCAGCGTTGCGGCACAGGGCGTTATCTCGGTGAGGGTGTGCAGCAGGCTGCGCATCAGTATCCCGCCCAACTCCTCGGGGCCGCGCCCGATCGTGTCGCTGCCGATGAGGAGGACGGTTGGCCCCGCAGCGGATGGCGCTGCCACCTCGGCGGCGGCCGTTGCGGCGGGCAGAGGCCCCGGCCCGGGGGCAATGGGGCTGCGGGAGATGTGCAGGTAGTGGCCGTCCGCCCGCTGCTCGCTCCGCACCTCGTAGCCCTGACTCCTGGCCATGGCCGATACGTTCTCGCGCGCCGTCTCATTATCCACGATGACGGTGACCTCGGCCGCCTCCGACAGCGCCCGTCGGGTCAGGATGACCGGCTCGGGGCAGCTCTTGCCCCGAGCGTCAACGACCGTTGGCATGGTGGCCCTCCAATCCAGGTACGTCGTTTAGCGGTGTCTCCTCAGATTCTCTTCACCCTGATCCGCACCGTCCAGGTGCGCGATTCGCCAGGATGGAGAACGTCCAGCCCGGTATCGATCCCTCGCTCCGCCAGGTTCAGGGCATTGGGGATGGTCGTCCACGGCTCCAGGCACACTGCCGGCCGTGGCGGGGTGTAGACCACCCAGTTGCGGAACGAGCGGTCGGCCTCGACGATGGTGGCGAGGCGTGCGCGCGTATCGCTGAGGAGGCAGCGCGATATGCCCTCGGTAAGCAGCAGGCCGGTGTAGACCTCGTCGAAGGTACGTCCCTCGAGGGATACGCCGCCTGCCACGTCCTCCTCCAGCGGCAGGAGGCGCCCGGTCGGCACCGCGCCCACCAGCTCCCAGCGCCGTGTCGCCGGCACCTCAATCACGCAGCCACCGACCGAGGTCTCGTGGTCTATAGGGGCGTGGAGGTAGGGATGGAGGCCGTAGCCTGCGGGGAGGTCCTCGTTCCCAACGTTCTGCACCCGGGCCTCGGCCGTCAGCATCCAACCCCGGAGGCGGTAGATCATCTCCAGACGGAAGGCTGAGGGGTACTGCCCGGCAAGCTCGGGGAATGCCTGCGACTCGATGCGCCCGACCAGGATGGCGCCTTCCTCGGGGTCTACGCCGTGGCCTGTTACCTGCCAGGGGAGGTCTAGCACCAGGCCGTGCAGGCATTCCTCCGGGCCGGCCGCCGGCTGGCGGCGGGGCGTGAGCCGGTAGGTGCGTCCGCCGAAGGTGAAGGCGCACCCCGGAATGCGCCCCGGGAAGGGAAAGAGCACCGGCATCCCAAAGCCGCAGGGCTCCTGCCGCAGCTCGGCAAGGGTTGGGGGTGGGTCGATGATGGCTACTTCGTGGTCGTTGGGCTCGACCGATAGCCGGTAGAGGTTGAAGCCCAGGTCCGGCACGACCCAGGCCGCAGCCCGCGCTGCCGCGTCCTCGAGGACCCACACCTCGTGGCCATCTTCCACATCCCGGCGCACGGTGAAGGGCAGTCGCTCCAAGCCTGCCTCCGCTGCGAGCCGCCTGACCGACGGATGAACTCTCGCCATGATACTGCGGGCGGAGCGCCGATGCAAGCCCGCTGGATGGGGGGTACAGCCAACACAGGTGCGCCAGGGCCATGGCCGCGGTGGCTGCCTCTGGCATGTATGTTGCTGGCCGTGGGGCGCATGGTCCTAGTGGAGGGTCACATGACGGAAAGAAGCAGCCGCCTTCTCCGCCTGGCGCTGGCGGCCATCGTGGGTCTGCTGGCTGCGGGCTGCGGCGCGGGTGGGAGTCCTGCCCCGTATGGGGGCACATCCCTCAATCCCTCGCCGGTCCAGCCGACAAGCCCCGCGGGAACACCCACACTTCCCGTGGCCGTTACCCCGCTGCCCGGATGGATGGAGTACGAGCAGCCTGAGAATGGTTTCGCCATTGCGCTTCCGAGCTCCTGGCGCAAGATCAACCCCGACCCGGCGAGCCTTGCCAATGTTGTCCAGATGCTGCGACAGCAAAACCCCGAGCTGGCAGAGCTGGTGGAATCGGCGAGCGCGCGTCTGCAGGGCTCTGGGGTGCGCTTCGTCGCCTTCGACATGAGCGCAGATAGCGTCGCCAGCGGGTTCCTCACCAGCCTCAATGTCCTGTACCAGCCGCTGGAGAGCGGCACCACGCTTGATAGCTTTGGCGAGTCGAACGTGGCCGAGCTCCAAAAGCTCACGGACCTCTCAACGCCGATTGAGCAGCAGGCTGTGCAGTGGCCTGCCGGGCGGGCGCTCTGCCTGCGGTACACAATCGGCCTGGACACTCCCGGCGGTCACCGGGCGAGCCTCTGCCTGACCCAGTTCCTTTTTGTCGAGGGGCAGGATGGCTATGTGCTGACTTTTGCCACGACGCCGGGGCAGCTCGATCATTACCGGCCGCTGTTCGAGCAAATCGGTCGCACGTTCAGAGTGCTGAGGGGCTGAAGCAACTGGTCGGACCTGGATCCTGGCAGCGCCGGCTGCCGGGTGGGGGAACCTACAGAAACAAGCGCGCTGGCGTTCGTCAGGTTAGCACCTATCGGGGCGGGGCGTTCAGGGGCGCACAGGCTGCTTTAGCCGCCGTCCCTCGGCCCTTGCCGGAGGGGTGCGCCATCCCCCCGTGCCCCTTCCACGCCGCCGAGGCGGCGGGGAAGGGGGTGCTCTCTATATGGTAAGGGGGTGTTCGCGGGCGGCGAAGCCGCCCGCGAACACCCCCTCTCATTCTGTATTCCACGCCCC
>DYEI01000058.1 GCA_020725765.1 Anaerolinea sp.
GGAATGGCCCTCCATAACATAGGACGCCCCTTCCCCGCCGCCGAGGCGGGGGGGAAGGGGCACGGGGGGATGGGGTAACCTCTGCCAAGGGCTGAAGGACGGTGGATAAAGCTGCCTGTCCGCCCCTGAAAGGGGACAGGGGGAGGGAGTCCCCCGACGAGCCGGTGCAAAGCCGATCCAGACGGGCACAGCTCCCAGGAGCCCGCCTCCGTCCCATGCGCTGAATGCGAGTCTGAACACCTGCGGCCGCCACGCCATTTGACGCCGCCCTTCTCACCGTGGTACACTGCCCGCCCGGTGGGAGAGCGCTCCGCCGACGGGCAGGGAAAGCGGCTGAGCTCGCACAGGTCGGGCTGCAGGCGCGCTGCGGCCTGGGCCTCCGTCCTGCACTGAGGAGAAATGGCTGTGAGAGTGTCGCTCGTGCGTGGGCTTGTGGTTGCCGTCTTGCTCCTGCAGCTTGGCGTGGTCGGCTGCGGCGGCAGAGCCTGGCTCTCGGACCTGACCGTGCACCCGGCGCAGATCTCCCCGAACGCCGACGGCAGAGACGACGTCACGCTCATCAGCTATCGGCTCGGGCGCTCGGCCAGAGTGTCGATCTACTTCGTCGACGCTGCCGGGAACCGGCACTACTTCCGCAAGGAGAGTCCGCGGGCCTACTCGCGGGAGCCCTATCAGGTCCTCTTCGGGGGCACCGTCGACGGCCGGCTGCTGCCAGATGGGACCTACTCCTGTGTCATCGAGGCCATCGACCATGCCGGCAACGTTGCCAGCCTCGAGCAGCCGCTCAGGATTGAGGGCGGAGACCCAGAGGCGCTTCGCATCGAGAACCTCTCCATCAGCCCGCCCGTCTTTACCCCCAACCGCGACGGTATCGGCGACCGGGTGACCATCGGCTACTATCTCACGAAGGAGGCTACCCGCGTCGATGTCTATCTGCTGAGCAAGACGGGTGAGCGGTACCCCGTCCCCGAGGACAAGATCCGCAAGATGGGCTCGGCGGGAAGCCATCAGCATGACTATGACGGTGGGGTGGATCTTGGGGCGCAGCCGCCCGCAGATGGCACCTATACTGTGGTGGTGGAGGCCGAGGATGCCGTCGGCAACAAGGCGCAGGTGAGCGGGCCCCTGACCATCGTCAACGGTGGCGTGCCGCAGGTCGAGATCGTCAACAGCGCTGTCGAGTGGTCGGCACCGATCGTCAGGCTCGGCGATACGCTCACCTTTACCTGTACCGTGCGGAACACCGGCACCGTGCCGGTGCGGACCAAAGGGCCGGAGCCCGGCTACGTCTACAGCATGGACGAGAACTTTAACGCCGTGGACATGCCGGAGGAGCCCGGTATCTTTCGCGTGGGCCTGGACTATGAGGGGAACTCGGCCGGGCGCACGTACCCCTTCCGCTGGCAGCTTGGCCGCGACGATGAGCTGACGATCATCGACGGGGAGAAGTACCTGATGCCCGGGCAGACGGTCACCGTGACCGGGGGGCTGCGCATCACCCAGAAGACGGTCCGTGTCGCGCCCTACTTTTGGGCGGGCCTGATCCATGAGAGCGTCTGGATCGTCATGGATCGCGTCGAGAACACGCAGATCACGATCGAGTTCTGACGGATCCGCGGTGTCCGGCTACCCTGGGTGCGCGCGGTCTGCCTGCAGGAGGCCAAAACGATGAGCTCAGATACGGGGAGGTTACTGCTACTCTTGCTCCCGCTGATCGCCCTCCAGCTCGCGCTGCTGGCGGCGGCGTTGTGGGACCTCGTGCACCGAGATCGGGTACGCGGGGGCAACAAGTGGGTGTGGGGCCTTGTGATCGTGTTTTTCAACATCGTCGGGCCGGTGGTCTACTTCCTGTTCGGTCGGGAAGAGTGAGGGATGGCCGGGCTGGCGATCGAATGCCGGGGCCTGACCAAGCGCTATGGCGCAGTGATGGCCCTCGATGGCCTGAACCTCGAGGTGCCGCGCCGGGTCGTGTTTGGCTTCCTCGGGCCCAATGGCGCGGGCAAGACGACCACGATGAAGATTCTCGTTGGGCTGATCGCGCCGACCGCCGGAGAGGCCAGAATCGCCGGGCGGCTGGTATCGCGCGAAGACCCGACGGTGCGACGCTCGGTGGGCTATCTGCCGGAAGAGCCCGCCTTCTACGGCTGGATGACCCCGCGTGAGTACCTGGCGTTCGTGGGGGGACTCGTGGGGCTGAGCGGTCCGGAGGCTCGCCGCCGGGCCGACGAGCTGCTGGAGCTGGTCGACCTGCGCGAGGCGGCGCGTCGGCGGATCGGAGGCTTTTCGCGGGGCATGCGTCAACGCCTCGGCATCGCCCAGGCGCTGGTTGGCAGGCCGGAGGTGCTCCTCCTGGACGAGCCCTCTTCGGCACTGGACCCTCTGGGGCGGCGTGACGTGCTCGCCCTGATCGACCGGTTGGCCGAAGAGACAACGGTATTCATGTCGACCCATATCCTTGCGGATGTGGAGCGGGTTTGCCAGCAGGTAGCGATCATCGCCCAGGGGAGGCTTCTGGCGCAGGCCGGGAAGGAGGACCTGCGCCAGCGCTATGCAGCGCCCGTCTTCGAGATCGAGACGGCTGCCGAGGCGCCGGGCCTTGCGGAGCGCCTTTGCAGCCTGCCGTGGACAGAGCGCGTGGTGCAGGAGGGGAATCTCCTGCGGCTGATGGCCCGCGATGCCTCGCGGGCACGGGAGGAGCTGCCGACGGTACTGGGGACACTGGGCGGCAACCTGGTGCGCTACGAGCAGGTGCTGCCGACGCTGGAGGATGTGTTCGTGCGCCTCCTGGAGATCCAGTGAGCTGGCCATGCGGACCAAGACCCTGATTCGGAAAGAGCTTGTCGAGCAGTGGCGGACGCGACGCCTGTGGGTGCTCTGCGCCGTCTTTGTTTTCTTTGGCCTGCTGGCCCCGATCACGGCCAAGCTGACTCCGGACCTGCTTCGATGGCTGGCGGAGACGACTCCGGGGGTGGTCTTCCAGCTGCCGCCTCCATCGGCAGCTGACGTCGTGTCCCAGTATATCAAGAACCTCGCTCAGTCCCTGCCTCTGGTGGTGTTGCTGGTGGCCATGGGGGCCGTGAGCGGGGAAAAGGAGCGGGGCACGCTCCCGATGGTCCTGGCCAAGCCCATCTCGCGGGGGGCATTCCTCGGCGCCAAGTTCCTGGGGCTGGCGCTCGCGCTGGCGCTTGCGCTGGGGCTCTGCATGGTATCGGCCTACTACTACTCCCTGCTCCTGTTCAATGGGCCGGAGCCTGGCGGGTTTGTGCTCATGAATCTGCTGGCCGGGCTGTATCTGCTGGTGGTGCTGGCGCTGGCTTTCCTGGCGAGCACGCTCGCTGCAAGCACGGTCATGGCAGGGGTGTTGGCCTTTGGCCTTTGGGCCCTGCTGCTGATCCTCGGCGCGCTGCCCCGGATTGGGCGCGCCTCTCCGACGGCGCTGCTGAGCTGGGCGGGCCGGCTGGGGGTAGGCCTGCCCGGCGAAGGGGAGTGGCTGGCCCTGGGGGTGTCCGTGGCCATCCTCGGGGCGGCGCTCGTCGGTGCGTGGCTGCACTTCCGACGGCAGGAGCTGTAGCCGGCGAGGTCGCCGGCCTGGGAGGGTGCCGACGTGGTGCGACTCGGCATTGTGATCGTGAGCTACAACGTGCGCGAACACCTGTGCCGATGCCTCGGAGCCGTCGAGGCGAGCGTGCAGGCGAGCGGCCTCGATGCGGAGTTGGTCGTCGTCGACAACGCCTCGAGGGATGGCTCGGTCGACATGGTCCGGACCGAGTTTCCGAAGGTGCAACTGTTGGCCAACGAGGAGAATGCCGGCTTTGCCGCTGCCACGAATCAGGGCCTGCGCGCCCTCGGGTTTCCAGAGGAGGGCGGGCCCGATTTCGGCATGCTGCTCAATCCCGACACGCTGGTCCGCGGCGCGGCGCTGGCCGAGATGCTGTCGTTCATGGACCGCAACCCGCGAGCTGGGGTTGCCGGCGCCCGCCTCGTCTATGAGGATGGCAGCTTTCAGCACTCGGCCTTTCGCTACCCCACCCTGTGCATGGCCTTCTTTGACTTTTTTCTGCCCCATCACCGGCTGCTGGACAGCCGGCTCAATGGCCGGTACCCGCGGCGGCTGTATCAGAGCGGCAGGCCTTTCGAGATAGACCACCCCCTCGGCGCCGCGATGATGGTGCGCCGGGAGGCGGCGCTCCGGGCTGGCCTCCTCGACGAGGCCTTTTTCATGTACTGCGAGGAGATCGACTGGTGCCGGCGCATCAAGAAGGCGGGATGGCACATCTACTGCGTGCCCAGGGCCGAAATCGTGCACCTTGAGGGGCGTTCGGCGCGCCAGTTCCGGGAGGAGATGTTCGTCGCCCTATGGCGTAGCCGCTACCGCCTCTTCGCGAAGCACAATGGGCCGCTGTACCGTTGGGCGGTGCGCCGTATTGTGGCGCTGGGGCTGCGCCGCGAGATGGCCCGGGTTCGCCGCGCCGCACAGAGAGGCGAGCTTGATCCCGAAATGGCCCAAAGGCGGCTGGCGGCCTGCACACGGGTCCTCGAGCTGGGGAGGAGCGCGCCGTGAGCGGGCTGTCGACCGTCACACTCGCGCGCGACGAGGAACACAACATCGTCGCGTGCCTGCGCAGTGTGGAGTGGGCGGACGAGCGCCTGGTCGTCCTTGACTCGCGCACGACCGACCGGACGGCCGACCTGGCCCGGGAGGCCGGGGCGCGCGTGGTCGAGCGCACCTTCACCGACTTTGCCGATCAGCACCAGGCGGCGCTCTCGCTCGCCCGCTACGATTGGGTGCTCTCTCTGGATGCCGATGAGCGCGTCACTCCGGAGCTGGCGGAGGAGGTGCGGGAGGTCATCCAGTGGGAGTCCCCGGTGGGGTGGTGGGTTCCTCGACATAACATCATCTGGGGGCGGGAGATCCGTCATGCCGGCTGGTACCCCGACTACCAGCTGCGTCTTATGCGCCGGGACCGGGCCCGGTACGATCCGATGCGTCCCGTGCACGAGCTGGTGATCCTCGATGGGGAGGCCGGGCATCTGCGGAACGCTCTGGTGCACTATAACTATCGCACGGTTGGCGAGTTTCTGCGCAAGCAGGACCACTATGCGGCACTGCATGCGCGCGCGCTCCGTGCTACCGGGGTGCGCCCGCGGTGGCGGAGCCTGCTCGGGCAGCCGGCGCGCGAGTTTTGGCGCCGCTTTGTGACCCTCGAGGGGTATCGGGATGGTGGGCATGGACTGCTGCTGAGCATTCTTGTGGCGTACTATCAGGGGGTGGCGTACTGGCGGCTGCGCAGGCGGGAAGATTGACGGGGCCGCCCGAAAGTGCTATACTCCCGATAGGTGACGATAATGCAAGGCTCAGACTCTGCTGTACTGGTGCTTAACCATAACTACGAGCCCCTGAACGTGTGCGACGTGCGACGCGCCGTCGGGATGCTCGTCGGCGGCAAGGCCGAGATCGTCGAGAACGGGCGGGGGGAGTTGCACAGTGCCAGTCTGACAATCCCCTTCCCATCGGTGATCCGTCTCTCCTACCTGATCCGCCGGCCGCGGCCGCGCGTCAAGCTGACGCGGCGGGAGGTCTTTCGGCGGGACAACTACACCTGCCAGTACTGCGGCGTGCAGACCCACTCGCTGACCATGGACCATGTGGTCCCGCGGCATCGCGGCGGGCAGCACACCTGGACGAACCTGGTCTCCGCCTGCCCCGCCTGCAACCGCCGCAAGGGCGGCCGGACCCCCGAGGAGGCGCGCATGCAGCTCCTGCACGTCCCCTACGAGCCGCGGCCGACCAACCTCTATCTCTTTGGCCCGCACCTGCAGGCCAACCAGTCCTGGCTCAAGTTCCTGGAGGGGTGGAACGGCTAGCGCCGCCCCGTTGCAGTCGCTCCACTCAGGGGCCTCCCCGGATGACCAGGCAGCGTCCATCGCCTTTAGTGCGGCTTCTGGCCCTACGTGTGAGGATGCGCCCCCTCGAGCTTGGCTTTTCAGGTGGCACGCCACGGCGCGCCAGGGGAAGAGTGCGTCTTATGCTATGGAGGGGCTCGACTTTGGCCTTTCGGAGCGCAACCCGCGGTACCACCCAGAACTCGCCGACATAACCTCCAGCCATGCCGTGCCCAAGATGCCCCACCCCCTCGCCCCCTCCCCGGGGCGGACGCCGCGGCGTCCGCCCCGGGGAGGGAGAAGACATTACAGGGTGTTTTGGGCTCCGCTGGCGCGCCGCGGCGCGCCAGCGGAGCC
>DYEI01000059.1 GCA_020725765.1 Anaerolinea sp.
CCCGCGGGCAGCCCGAAGGCCCCGTAGCCCCGAATTCATTCGGTGGATTGCATGCGCCTTCTGCGCCGCATTCCGCAGAATATTCATGCGTCACATTAGCTCACCCACCTCACCCCCGTAATCCCGGTCACCACCCAGGCCCCGTCCTTCCGCTCCACCACGCAGGTCTCGCCGGCGGCCGAGAGATTGGCCGCGTAGATGCTCACCCCCCACATGCACGGCCCCCTCCGGCTGCGGGCGAGTGCATCCGAGGATCACAACCGCGCCCGGACCCCTCACCGCGCCGGGCCCCGACTCCGGTGGCACCTGTTTCCCAGGTTCGCCCCTTACGACCCGCACCGGCAGGTCTTGGCACCTCATTCACCGCGGCCTTGCACTGTCTCCGGGATCGGTGCCCGCTCCGCCGCGGTCTTGCGGGTATCGCCCGCCCGCTCATCGGTCCACTGCAGCAGGTAGACAACCGCCGGCCTGTGCCGGCGGCCAGAGGAGTCCTCGCCTGCGAACAGGTGCCGGACGACGGCGGCATAGATGGCGGCACTCTCGGCGTCGGACAGGGGGGCCGGCGACCACCGTCGTCGCCGCGGGCGTCGCTGGCTCTCCGGCCCTGGCATCCCACCAGTGCCGCGCTAAGCACGAACACCGCTACCCCGAGCGCCACAACTCCCCGTCGCGTCGGCCTCGTCGCGGTCTCCTGTGTCGGCGCCAGGCACGGCACGGAGCGGCGCGCCCCCGCCCGCAGGCCCATCCGCACACGGAAGCCGGCGGCAGGCGGATTCTGGAGCGCTTCTTGCCGGACGGAGGGGCGGTCGGAATCTCAACGAAGGCGAACCGCGCGATCACTGCGGTACTGTCACCTCCCCATTGCCCGACGCCCTGCTCCGTCCCCTCCAACAGCCACCTTCAGGGCGAACCGGCACGGCCTGCCGCCCATGGCAGGAGAAGAACGACGGCCTGAGAAGAACCAGGCCCCGGGAGTGCAGCCAACGAGGCCCGGGCTCTTCGCAGCGCCCAGACCACCGCTCGCATCCCTGCCAGACAGCGCCGAGAAGCCAGAAGGGACCGCCGGCCGCTGAGTCCACCTCCCATCAACGTGGTGCCTCCCCCGGGGGCGGAGCAGCCGCCGGCCAAACGTAGACCCGAACACGCCCTTGCGCCACGACGGCGGACCCCCCCAAAGAGGCCGCCATATTGGTCAGATACACTCTCTGGCCATCTTGACGCCAGACCGGTTTCCGCGTATAATACTGGGGTAAAACGTTTCACCTCTCGCCCAATGACGGACGACTTTCCCAACCCAAACGAGGCGAAAAGTGAACAAGGGTGTCTCCTGCGCCTACGGCTACTTCTCGGAAGATGGAAGAGAGTACGTCATCACCACGCCTCTCACCCCCAGGCCCTGGGGCAACGTCATCAGCAACGGTGACTACAGCCTCATGGTCTCCCAGACCGGCTCCGGCTATAGCTGGCGGGGCAATGCCGGCCAGAACCGCGTCACCCGAGCCTTCCAGGACCTGGTGAAGGATAACTGGGGCAAGTACCTCTACATCCGCGACCTGTCGACCGGCGCCTTCTGGTCTGCAACCTACAAGCCGGTCATGCACGCCTGCGACGAGTACCGCGTCATCCACGGCATTGGCTACTCCCGCTTCACCCAGCGAGTGCACGGAATCCTCAGCGAACTGACCGTCTTTGTCGCTGCCGGTGACCCGCTGGAGATCTTTCAGCTCCAGCTGACCAACACGTCGGCCTCACCCCGTGAGTTGGACGTCACCTCCTACGCCGAGTGGCTGCTCGGCTTTGCTCCCGACGAGCATCGCGAGTTCCACAAGCTCTTTATCGACACCTGGGCCGATGAGGCCAAGAGGGCCGTCTATGCCCGCAAATACCTATGGGGCTTTCCCGACGACAAGGGCCGCTACAACAACATCGACTGGCCCTATACGGCCTTCATGGCCGTGAGCGAATCCCTCAAGTCCTTCGACTGCGACAAGGAGTCCTTCATCGGCCTTTACGGCCGTGAGGATAGCCCCCAGGCCATGGCCGAAGGCCAGCTGGCCCGCCGCAGCGGCCGCTTCGGCGACGCGATCGCTGCCTTGCAGGTTGCCGTCAGCCTCGCGCCGGGCGAGACGAAGACGATCGTCTTCACCCTCGGCGCCGCTGAGAACGGCCGCGAGGACCCCAACGTGCTGATCGAGCGCTACACGGACGTACTGGCCAGCGACCGGGCGCTGCACGAGGTCCACGCGCTGTGGGCGCGCTTCATCGAGCCGGAGCGGGTCGAGACGCCCGACCCTGCCCTGGACTACATGACCAACTACTGGCTCAAATACCAGGCCATCTCTTGCCGGCTCTGGGGCAAGTCGGCCTTCTATCAGGTATCGGCGGGATATGGCTTCCGCGATCAGCTCCAGGATTGCCAGATATTCCTGGTGGGCGAGCCGGCCTACGCCCGCAGGCAGATTCTCCTCCATGCCGCTCAGCAGTTCACCGAGGGCGATGTGCTACACTGGTGGTTCTCCATCCGCGGCGGGGGTCCGCGCACGAACTGCTCCGACGACCTGCTCTGGCTCCCCTTCGTCCTCGATTCCTACCTGAAGGAGACGGCCGACTATGCCATCCTTGACGAGATGGTGCCCTACCTGAACGGGCCGGCCGAGCCACTGTACGATCACTGCAAGCGCGCCCTCGAGCGGGCCTTCTCCCGCTTTTCGCCGCGCGGCATCCCGCTGATGGGCGACCACGACTGGAACGACGGCCTCAATGCCATCGGCACGCTGCTCAAGGGCGAGAGCTTTTGGGTTGCCGAGTTCCTGTACATGATCCTCGGGAGCTTTGCGCCGCTGGCAGAGCGCCGGGGAGACCTGCGCTTTGCCTATCGCTGCCGGACGGTGCGCGACTGTCTGGAGGATGCCCTGAACCGGCACGGCTGGGATGGCGAATGGTATCTGCAGGCCACAACCGACGAGGGTTTGCCGGTCGGCTCGAAGGAGAACGACGAAGGACAGATCTTCCTGATGCCCAACATCTGGGCAGTGATCAGCGGTGCCGGCGCGCCCGACAAGGCCAATCGGGCCATGGAGTCGGTGACCCGCTATCTCCTCAAGGACTATGGCCCGCTGCTCAACTTCCCGGCCTTTACCCGCCCCCGCCCGGATATCGGCTATGTGACCCGCTATGCGCCGGGCCTGCGCGAGAACGGCGGAGTATACACCCATGCGGCCACCTGGGCAGTCTGGGCCTACACGCTGGCCGGCCAGCCCGAGCTGGCCTACGACGTCTACCGTCGCATCTGCCCTCCGAACCGCAGCAGGGACATCGACGCCTACAAAGCCGAGCCCTACGTCACCCCGGGGAACGTGGATGGGCCCGCCTCCGAGTACTATGGGCGCGGCGGCTGGACCTGGTACACTGGCTCGGCGCAGTGGCTGCACCGGGTCGCCACCCACTGGATTCTGGGCATACGTCCGCAGGAGGATGGGCTCCTGATCGACCCGTCGATCCCCGCACACTGGCCCGGCTTCAGGGTGCGGCGCACATTCCGAAACGCCGTGTACCATATTGAGGTCAGCAACCCCGATCACGTGAACCGGGGCGTGCGGTCGATCACGGTCGACGGACGCCCCCTCGATGGCCAGGTCGTCCCTGCCTTTAGTGACGGGCAGAGCCATTCGGTCAAGGTTGTGTTGGGATAGGTCTGCTGAAAGGAGGTGGTCACACTGCGATACGTTCCCCTGGAGCTGGCCGTCTCTATCACGAATACCCGGACAAGAGAGAGCAAAGGAGCCAAGGGATGAAGACCTCTACTCTGATCCACCTTCTGGTCGTCATCGTGGTGATCGCCGGCCTTGCCGGGTGCGCCGCCCCCACGCCGGCGCCAACACAGCCGGCCACTCAGCCGCCCAAGGTCGAGGCGACCACCGAGCCGACACCCACTCCGGTCCCGCCGGCCGTGGAGCCCGCCAAGGCCCAGGTCACGATCAGGTATGCGAACTGGAACCTGGGCACGGAGGAAGAGAACAACATCCAGCGCCAGCTCATCAAGAAGTACATCGAGCTCAACCCTCACGTCACCATCCAGTTCGTGGACATGTCCGGCGAGGGTACCTGGGATGACAAGCTGACCGCCTTCGCCGCCAGAGGTGAGCTGCCGGATGTGTTCATGGCCGACAAGACACCCCTCTACGTCAAGAACGGGTGGCTGGCCGACCTCACCGAGTTCGTCAACCAGGATCCGGATTGGCGGGACGTTCCGCAGGTCCTCAGGGATGGCGCCACCTACTCCGGGAAGGTCCTCGGCCTGCCGGCAGCGCAGTTCGTCATGGGGTACTTTGTCAACAAGGACCTGTATGAGGCCGCCAACCTCGACGCACCCGAGTACGGCCTCTCCGTCGACGAGTTCATGAGGGCCGTCGCCTCCCTGCACAACCCGGCCAAGGGCATCCTCGGCCTCGACGAGATGGAGTTCGTCATGGGCTGGTATCCCCACACCGTCGACAAGAGCCTCAAGTGGTTCAGCTTTGACGGCCAGCACATGCACTACAACTCTGCAGCCTTCAAGGAAGGGATCGCCAAAGCCGGGCAGCTCAAGCCCTACACCTGGCAGGGCCTCACCGAGGAGAACAAGGCCAACTTCAAGTCCCAGGGACCCTGGGAGCTATTCCTCAACCAGGAAGTCGGCCTCCGGTGGGACGGCGGCTGGATGATCCCGGGCTACACCCAGAATGCTACCTTTGAGTGGGACTTTGTCGGCATCCCCGGCGGCGGTCAGGCCCTCGTCATGGACATCATCGTCGTCTCCAAGACCGCGTCCAACCTGCAGGAGGCCTACAACTTTGCCCGATGGATGACCTTCTCGAAGGAAGCCTATGCCGTCGAGGCCGAGTTGGCGAGGGGAGCAGGCTCGGCGCCCAAGATGCCCGTCTCGGTCGATGATGCCTCCCTCGAGCTGTACAAGAGCTTCTTCGACAAGCCGGGCGTCATCAAGGCGCTCCAGAACCTGGACAACAGCCTCCTCGAGTCGCTGGCCAAGGTCGTCCCGGGGTACGTGGCTGCCCGCTGGGAGGGCAAGCCGGGCATCGACATCGACAGCGACAAGGACGTCAACATGTGGTACATGTTCAACTTTGCCAACGAGGGCAGGTACAAGTACGAGGACTATGCGGCGCGACTTGAGGAGTTTGCCAACAAGCTCCTCGATGACGCCGCAGCCGAGCTGCCAAAGTAGAGCCGGAGATTGGGAGGGGGCTGTGCTCGCCACAGCCCCCTGATCCTTCTCACAGGGTTGCCTCGACAGAGCCATGGCCATGAGCGGGATCGGAAGACCACAGCCCGCGCTGGGCTTGCTGAGATGGGCACTGGTCGCATACCTGGCAATCGGCGGCCTGCCGCCGGCGGCAGGAGCTGGACCTGCCCTGGGTCTGCCCCGGGAGCGCACGGCTCCCTCTGGACAGGCCGGGGCTGCCAGCACCATAGAGATCCGCGCCGATTCCTTCGGGCTGCCCCTCGCTCCCGACGAGGTCGCGCGCCTGTACGACAGGCCCTGTGTGCGGCTCGGGGTGGGCGATACCGTCCGCTTTGGTGCCACGATCAAGGCTGAGGGAGACTATACCATCTCCTTCGACATGGCACCTCCGACCGATGCCTCGGTGAGCCCTCCCGAGGGGCAGCTCTTGATTGACGGCGAGCTCCCTGTACCTGACGCGCGCCGCATCGTCTTCCCGCTTTACTACAGAGACAGCACCGACGAGTTCCCGCTCGACCGCTACGGCAATCAGGTGCTGATCCCCCAGGAGCGGTACGTGCGCTGGACCAGGGTCCCCATGCGGGACGTGAACCTCAGCCAGCCCTATCCCCTTCGGGTGCATCTGACTGCAGGAGAGCACGCATTCGAGTTCACCCTTACGAAGGAGACCATGCTGCTTGGCAGCATCTACGTCGAGCCGTCCTCGCCCTATCCCTCCTACGCGCGGTACCTGCAAGAACACCCGGCCACCGACTCCTCCGGGGTCCTGATCACACTCGAGGCGGAGCGCCCGGCCTACAAGGACAATGCCTCGATTCGCCCACTGTACGACCGCGGTCTCGAGGTCACGCCCTACGACACCTATCGCCTCCTGCTGAACACCATCGGCGGAGAGAGCTGGCAGCAGAGCGGGAGCACCCTGTTCTACGAGTTCGACGTACCGGAGGATGGGCTGTACTGCATCACCCTGCACGCGCTGCAGAGCTACAAGAACAACTTTACCGTCTTTCGCAGGATCACGATCAACGGCCTGGTGCCCTTTGAGGAGCTCAATGAGGTTCCTTTCCCCTACTCAGCACGTTGGCGGAATATCACCCTCGGGGGCGAAACACCATACCGGATCTTCCTGCACAAGGGGACCAACACTCTGGCCCTCGAGGCGACGTGCTCGCCCTACGATACGGCCATCAAGAACATCAAACGCAGCATCGCCGATATCAACGCCCTCTCCCTGCAGGTCAGACGGCTAACTGGCAATCAGGCGGACCCCTACCGCGAATGGGAGATCGCCGACTATATCCCCGACATCGAAGGGCAGCTCAGCGCCATAGCTACCGCGCTCGCAGAGGATCGGGCAGCACTCGTCGCCATCAATCAGGGCCTGAACTCGCAGGAGACGATGAACTACCAGATGGCCCTGGACAATATCCTCTTCCTCGCCCGCGATCCGGACAAGATCCCCATCCGGATGAACCGCCTTTCGGAGGGGCCACAGTCGGCCACTCAGCTGCTCGGGAATGTGCTCTCCTCACTCCAGAAACAACCGCTGGCTCTGGACAAGATCTACATCCACTCGCCAGATACGCCGCCACCCCCGCCGCGGACCTCGCCTCTGGCCTCCTTTACCGAGGGTGTAAAGCGATTTGTGCACTCATTCGGGGAGAATCCCTACTACTCCATCGGCGCGCCTGAGAACGAGCTTGAGGTCTGGGTCAACCGGCCGCGGCAATACGTCGACCTGATGCAGACCATGGCCGACCAGACCTTCACCCCCCGGACGGGCGTCCGCGTCAAGTTCTCGCTCATGCCCAACGAGTCCAAGCTCGCCCTTGCCATCGCCGCCGATGTCGAGCCCGACGTCGCCCTCGGCATCAGCACCAACATCCCCTTCGAGCTGGCGCTGCGGAACGCCCTGAAGGACCTGCGCTCCTTCGACGACTTTGACTCCTTCATCCGCATCTACTCGCCGGGGTCACTATTGAGCTATGTGATCAACGACTCGGTCTATGCCATCCCCGAGACGCAGGACTTTTGGGTGACCTACTATCGCCGGGACATCATGGAATCCCTCGGGCTCCCGGTGCCGCAGACCTGGGGTGAGGTGATTCGCATCCTGCCCGACCTGCAGCTCTATGGCATGAACTATGGCACGCCCCTCTCCGGCGGCGCCGGTCTCAAGGGGTACCTGGTCACTGCGCCCTACATATTCAACCATGGTGCACAGCTCTACAGCCCCGACGGGTACGCAACCGGCCTCGGCAGCGACGCGGCCATCACCGCCATCAAGTTCATGGCCGAGCAGTTCACCGTCTACGGGATGCCCCTCACGGTCTCCAGCTTTTACGACAGCTTTCGCAACGGCACCATCCCCATCGGCATCTCCAACTGCGAAACTTACGTCAAGCTGATTACGGCCGCACCCGAGATCGAAGGCCTGTGGGGCATGGCTCTGTACCCTGCAACCGTGCTGCCCGATGGTACCCAGCGCCGCTATGCGACCGGATCCGCCCAGGCCTGCATCATGCTCGCCAATACCGACAAGCCCGAAGAATCCTGGCAGTTCCTCAAGTGGTGGATGTCCACCGAGACCCAGACGGTCTTCCAGGAGCAACTGATGATGAACTATGGCAAGGAGTACCTGTGGAACTCGGCCAACGTCGAGGCCTTCCGAGCCCTTGCCATCCCCGAGGAGCACAAAGAGGTCATCCTTGCCCAGTGGGAGTGGCTTCAGGAGCCAGTCAAGCTCCCCGGCAGCTACATTCAGGAGCGGGAGCTGAGCAACGTCTGGAACAGGATCGTGTTCCAGGGCGCCAACCCCCGAGTGGCCATCGACGACGCCATCATCACCATCAACCGCGAGATGGCCAGAAAGATGGAGCAACTCGGATACACCCGTAACGGCCAGAGGATCGTGCAGATCAAGGTGCCGACCATCGACACGGTCCGGGGGTGGATGCAGGGGGCAGAGCCCTGACGGCCGTGGCCGGGCCATCCGCCCGGCAGGACCTGTGAGGTGCGTGGCGACATGATCACCCGAGTGGAAGTGCGCCGAGAGCGCGCCCTTCGCAAGTCGCTTGCCCGAGAAGGAAGCGCCTATGCCTTCCTCTCGCCCTACGCGCTGTTGTTCATCGTGTTCATCGTCGTCCCGGTCGGGATGGCGGCGCTCCTCTCCTTCACCTACTTTGACACCATCCAGCGGCCCAGGCCGATCGGCCTGAGCAACTATATCATGCTCATCACGCAAGACGAAGTCTTTATGAAGTACGTCTTGCCCAACACCATCGCCTTTGCCGTCATCACCGGGCCCGGCGGCTACATCCTGTCGTTCCTGCTCGCCTGGATGCTGGCGCAGCTTCCACGCATCCCGCGGACCATCCTGGCCCTCATCCTGTATTCGCCTTCGATGACCTCGGGCGTCACCATGGCCGCAGTGTGGCAGACGCTTTTCAGCGGCGATCAGAACGGGTACCTCAACGCCTTCCTCCTCGGGATGAACCTCATCCAGGAGCCGGTGCAGTGGCTGCAGTCGCCCCGGTACCTGATGCCGATCATGGTCATTGTGACCCTGTGGAGCAGCATGGGGGTTGGCTTCCTCGCCATGCTCGCCGGCATGCTCGAGATCAATCCCGAGCTGTACGAGGCCGGGAGCATCGACGGCATCTCTAGCCGCTGGCAGGAGATCCTCCACATCACCATCCCTTCGATGAAGCCGCAGATGCTGTTTGGGGCGGTGATGTCGATTGTCGGAAGCTTTCAGGCGGGCGCCATCGGGGTGACTCTATCCGGCAGCAACCCAACCCCGCAGTACGCCGGGCAGCTCATCGTCAACCATATCGAGGACTATGGCTTCCTGCGCTACGAGATGGGCTACGCGGCGGCGGTGTCGGTCGTGCTGCTCCTCATGGTGCTCTTCTTCTCTAGGCTCGCCAACCGGATGTTCCATGAAGAGTAGGGGGACCATGGCTCAGCGCGTTCGCAGGCGGTCCTACAGCCTCCGCAACAGCATGATCAACCCGGCGGGATACCACCCCAGCCAGCTCAAGTTCTACGTCATACTGCTGCCACTCGTCCTGTTCATGCTGCTGCCGATCGTGTTCATCATATCCAATGCCTTCAAGCCGCTCGCCGAGCTGTTCGCCTATCCGCCGCGCTTTTTCGTGGTCAACCCCACGCTGAAGAACTTTGTCGACCTCTTCGCCCTTATGTCCACCTCCGATGTGCCCGTCAGCCGCTACTTCTTCAACAGCGTTGCCATCACCGCCGTATCGGTGTGCGCGTCCATCCTGGTCTCCACAACCGCGGCCTACGCCCTGTCGAAGAAGCGCTTCCGCCTCAAGAAGGCGCTCTTCACGATCAACACCGTCGCTCTGATGTTCGTGCCGGTCGCTGTGACCATCCCGCGCTTTCTGGTCATCGTGAGGCTGGGTCTGATCGACACCTTTGCCGTCCACATCCTTCCGGCGCTGGCCATGCCCGTAGGCGTATTCCTGATGAAGCAGTTCGCCGACGGGATCCCCGATGAGCTCATCGAGGCCGCCCAGATCGACGGCGCCTCGGACCTCGCCATCTACCGGCGGATCATCCTGCCCATGATCCGGCCGGCCATCGCCACCATCGCCATTCTGACCTTCCAGGCAACCTGGAACAACGCCGAGACTTCGGCGCTGTACATCAACCACGAGAGCCTGAAGACCTTTGCCTTCTACCTGACCACGCTGACCTCGACCGCCTCGGGGGCCAATGTGGTTGCCGGGCAGGGCATGGCAGCTGCCGCGACGCTGATCATGTTCATGCCGAACCTGCTCATGTTCATCCTGCTGCAGAGCCAGGTCATGAGCACCATGTCGCACTCGGGTATCAGATGAAAAGAGCCACCGGCCTTCTCGTATCGCTGCTGCTCTTTCTGCTGCTGGTAGCAGACGTGAGCGCCGACCCGCCCTACGTCACCTGGGCGATGGGCCCGGGCGGCCACCTGCACCGCACGCAGGATGCCTACGTCCCCGTGGCCGAGATTGACCTGCCGATCTCCGCAGCGGAGGACATGTTCCTCGCCCGCGATGGCACCATCTACATCGCAGACACGGGAAACGCCCGCATTGCCGCGGTGAGGGATCGGTCCGTCGTCGCCTCATATGGCGAGGGCGTTCTCAAGGGGCCGACGGGGATCCACGTCGATGACGAAGGGGTGATGTACGTCGCCGACGCCAGGTCCAACACCATCGTGATCATGGACCCGGCTGGCAACGTCCTCAAGCAGTTCGGGCGGCCCTCGGAGCCCCTCTTCGGCAAGGGCCGGGAGTTCCTCCCGCGCAAGATCGCCGTTGATGCCCGCAAGAACCTCTATGTCGTCAGTGAGGGCTCGGTGAACGGGCTGGTCAAGCTCAATCTCAATGGCAACTTTATCGGCTACTTTGGCGCCAACCGCGCGTCGATGTCGCTCAAAATGATCCTGCAGCGGATGTTCCTGACCAGAGAGCAACTCGCCCAGTTCGTCAAGAGCGAGGCGGCCTCCCCATCTAACGTGGCCATCGACCCCGAATCCATGGTCTTTACGGTGACGGCTGGCACGTCAGCATCGCGGAGTATCCGCCGCTTCACGGTCGCCGGTGACAACATCTTTCCCGACACCTTTGGCTTCACGACCTTCAGGGATATCGACGTCTCGGAGGCCGGACTCGTCGTGGCCGTAGACGCCACCGGGATGATCTGCGAGTACGACCTCCAGGGAATGCTGCTGTTCGCTTTCGGTGCTCTCGATCAGGGTGAGCAGCGCCTCGGCTCGCTTCGCAACCCGACCGCCATCGCTCGCTACAGGGACTGCCTCTACGTACTGGACAAGGACAAGAACGCCATCATCGTGTACCGCGCCACCCGCTTTGCTACGCTCGTCCACGAGGGCGTGCGGCTGTATACCGAAGGCTATTACCGGGAGGCGAGGCCTTACTTTGAGCAGGTCCTGAACCATAACGCCTCCTACCGCATGGCCTATCAGGCGATTGCCGACGCCTGCTTCAGGGAAGAGGACTATGCCGGGGCCTTTGTGAACTATCGCTACGCCGAGGACCGGAACGGCTACTCCGAGGCCTTCTGGGAGCTGCGCAACAGCCTGCTGCAGCGGTACCTCGGCAGCGTCCTTGCCGCGTTCACCGTCCTGTGGCTGGCTGAGAGCACCCTCAAGCGCCTCGACCGGCGCACGCGCTGGTCCGAACCTATCAGACGATGGCTCCGGGGCCTGCAGCAGTTGCGCCTTGTGGACGACCTCGTCTTCATGTTCCGCTTCATCAGGCATCCGGCGGACAGCTTTTACTACATCAAGCAGGGCCTGCGGGGGAGCCTCGCGTTCGCATTGCTGCTCTACCTTTGGGTGATCGCGAGCCGGCTGGCGGCTCTGTACCTGACGGGCTTCATCTTTAGCCCGTACGCGCACCCGTCGGCCATCCGCCCGCAGCAGGAGCTGCTCTTTATCGTGATGCTGATCTTCCTCTGGAACAGCGCCAACTATCTCGTCTCGACCATCTCGGATGGCGAGGGGCGCGTGCGCGATGTGGTGATCGGCACGGCCTACGCCCTGTTCCCCTATGCGCTGTTTGCCCTGCCACTGGCGCTCGTCTCCAACCTCCTCACCCTGAACGAGGTCTTTATCTACAGCTTTTCGGCGAACCTCATTCAGGCCTGGACGGTGCTGATGCTCTTCATCATGGTGAAGGAGATTCACAACTATACCCTCTCCGAGACACTCCGCATCGTGCTCCTGACCCTGTTCACGATGGCGGTCATGGTGCTCACGGGGTATATTCTCTACGTCCTCTTCAATCAGCTCTTTGACTTTGTGCTCACGATCCTCCATGAGGTGAGGCTACGTGGCTGAGATGCGGAGAGCGCTTCTGGTCTTGGCCCTGAGCGGGCTGATCCTGACACAGGGCCCGCTGACGGCGGCGGCAGCGCGGGCCGAGGCTGCGCCGCACCTTCCCCGCGGCGACATCCCGGCCTCCTACGTCCTCGCCGCCGAGAACGCCACCTTCCGGCTTTATGTGAACCACACGACGCTGGCCTTCAAGGTCGTCGACAAGCGGAACGGGTACATCTGGCATTCGAACCTGGATGAGATCGAAGAGGGCGACCGCCTCAACAAGACCTGGAGAGCCTTTGCTCAGAGCGGCGTGAGCATCGACTATCTGGACAGCAAGGCCACAAGCCGGCGCGCCTCCATCACCATGAGCGAGCACTCGCTGGACGTCAGGCCCGTGGCGCAGGGCATCGAGGCGCGCCTCACCTTCACCGAACCGGCCATCTCCCTCGGGCTGAGCCTGCGCCTCGAGGAGGCGGGCCTCTGTGTAGAAGTACCCTTCACCACGATCGCCGAGGAAGGCGAGTACAGGCTCGGGCTGCTCCATCTCTATCCTTTCATGGGTGCCACCCGCGCCGACAGCGTCAAGGGCTACATGTTTCTCCCCGATGGGTGCGGCACGCTGATCCACTTTGCGGCCACAACCAGGGCCGAGAACATGTTCTACGGGCGGTACTATGGGGCCGACCTCGGGATGATCGCCACTCTGCCCTACGACCCGACCATCCGCCGCCCCTACGAGATGACGATCCCGGTCATAGGGATGGTGCACGGCGCCGAACAGAACGCCTACATCGGCGTGCTCGAGAGGGGGGCCTCCTACGCCGAGATCCGCGCCCACCCCTCGGGTGTCACCACCAACTTTAACTTCCTCTACAACGCTTTCATCTACAACCAGAGCTACTTCCAGCCCACGAATCGCGCCGGGGATGGGGTTACAACGCTGCAGCGGCACACCAATGCCTTTGACGTCACGCTCCACTACCGCTTCCTCTGTGGAGAGGATGCCAGCTATGTCGGCATGGCACGGAGCTATCAGCAGTATCTGCTGGAGAGAGGCGGCCTGCAGCAGCGCGTGGAGCCCGGCGGGGACATTGGCATCCGCCTCGAGTTCCTCGGTGCCGAGCAGGAGCGGATTCTCTTCTGGCACCGCACCATCCCCATGACGACGATCGGACAGATGAGCGACATCCTCGCCGGACTGGAAGTCGCCAAGCCCGAAGTCATCTACTATGGCTGGCAGCCCCGCGGAGCCTCGGCGATGCCTCCGGACCGTCTCAAGCTCGATGGGGCGCTTGGGAGTCTCGCGGAGCTGCGGCGCCTCTCAGAGCAGATCCAATCCCGGGGTGGCCACTTCGGCCTCTACCTGGACCCCCTGGCGGCCGTCAGAGGAGAAGGGGGATACTCCTCGCGGCACGACCTCGCGATGTCCATCGCCAGCCTGTACCTCGAGGGAAACACCCGCGGCAGGCGGCACTACTACTTCAGCTACGAGGCCCTCAAACGCCGCTACTCCGTCTTCTGGCGGGACCTCCGGTCCAGGCTGCAGGCTGGCCTTGCGCTCGACGGGATCGGACATACCCTCTACAGCGATTTCAGGGGCGGGCGCGTCCTGAACCGCGAGGAGGCCATCCAGAGGTATAGGGAACTCCTGTGTGCGGACGATGGCTACCACGCCTTCTACACGCCCAACGCGTACCTCTTCGGCTGTACCGCCGCCTACTACGACATGCCTCTCGGCGATAGCGGCTATACGTACACCACCGAGGCGGTCCCATTCCTCGAGATCGTACTCTCCGGCTACGTCCCGTACTATGGGCCGGCGCTGAACTTTTCCGCCGACCTGCGTGGCGACCTGCTGCGCCATGCCGACTATGGCGCCTACCCATCGTTCATTGTCAGCCACGGGGAGACAGCGCGCATCCTGAACACCCGCTCCAACTGGATCTACCTCTCAGCCATCGGCCAGCTCGAGGACGACATCGAGGAGAGCTATGCCTGGTTGAGCCGACTGCTCGCTCCGGTCGGGGGGGCGAGCATCGTCGCGCGGGAGCGACTCGCCGAGGGTGTGTTCGCGACCACATACAGCAACGGGAGACAGATCATCGTGAACTATAACGAGGGGCCGTTCACTGCCGACGGCTTCACAGTGGGCGGCAGAGACGCCATCCTGAGGGAGATGGTGCCATGAGCCCGCGCCGCGCATCTCGCCTCCCGCGTGTCACACACCGGGCCCGAGAGGCCTTGTACGGCTACCTCTTTGTGATCATCTGGGTCGTGGGCTTTGCCCTCTTCACCCTGGCCCCTCTGGCCCAGACCTTTGTCTACAGCATGCACCATGTAATCGTCGAGGCGACCGGGATCACGATGCAGCCCGCGGGGTGGAAGAACTATACGAGGGCTCTTTTCACGGACCCGACCTTTGTGCAACTGCTCATCGAGTACGCCGTCGAGACCCTCGCATCCGTGCCGATTGTCCTGATCTTCTCAATGCTGATCGCCCTGTTCCTCAACCTCAAGTTCAGGCTGAGGGGTGTATTCAGGACCATCTTCTTCCTCCCCGTCGTGATCACCAGCGGCCCGGTGATCAAGGAATTGGTGGCGCAGGGTGCGACGACCGTCCCCCAGATCGCCCAGTCGACCATGCTCGTCGAGTTCGTAGAGCAGCTGCCAACCTACCTGCAGAGCCCCGTCCGTTACCTGCTCACCTCCTTCATCCTCATCCTCTGGTTCTCGGGTGTGCAGATCCTGATCTACCTTGCGAGCCTTCAGAAGATCGACAGGAGCATATACGAAGCGGCAGCGATTGACGGCGCCTCCGCGTGGGAGGCCTTTTGGAAGATCACCCTACCCTCGCTATCGACGACGAACGTGGTGGTTGCAGTCTACACCATCATCACGCTGTCGCACTTTTCCGAGAACAAGGTTGTGCGGTACATATACAGCCAGACCTACGTCATCCAGGGCGGCATCGGCTACGCCAGCGCCATGTCGTTCCTGTACTTCTCGGTGCTTGCTCTCATCCTGTTGATCGTGTACCTTGTGCTACAGTCGCGGGCGAGAAAGGTGTCAGCATGACGGCGGGACTCGAGCGCCTCAAGAAAGGAAAGCGCCTTGCCAGCCTTGCAGGCTACCTGGGGCGGGGCATCTCGTGGCTCAGGCAACATCAGGATGGCATCAAGGCCCTTTTCTTCGGCACGCGATCGAGCTATGGACTGGTCTTCACGGTGCTGCTGTACGCGCTGCTCGTCGCCATTGGGTTCGTGTACCTCTACCCGCTCCTCTTCATGCTGGTCACGAGCCTCAAGAGCCCGGCCGACCTGCTGAACCCAATGGTCCAGTGGGTGCCAACCGAGCTATACACGGGCAACTATGTGAAGGCGCTGCGTGTGCTGAGCTACCAGCGGACGCTGCTGTCGTCAATTCTCGTGAGCGTCGCACCTTCAATAGTCCAAGCGGCCGTGTGCTCGCTGGTCGGCTACGGCCTCGCCCGCTATCGTTTCTGGGGGAAGAGGCTGCTGTTCGCGCTCATCCTTGCCACCTTCATCATCCCGCCACAGAACACCGTCATCCCGCAGATGCTCACGTACAGGAGGCTGGGGCTCCTGGGCAATATCCTCTGCCTGGTGCTGCCGGCTTCGATGGGGCAAGGCTTCCGGAGCGCCATCTTTATCCTGATCTTCTATCAGACGTTCCTCTCATTGCCCAGGGTCCTGGAGGAGGCCGCCCGCCTCGATGGCGCCTCCGACCCGATGGTCTTTCTGAGGATTGCCGTTCCCGCGGCAGTGCCTTCCTACATCGTGTCGTTCATATTCTCCGTCGTCTGGTACTGGAACGAGACGTATCTCACCGTCACGTTTCTCGAAGGCGGCATCCAGACGCTGCCCATGCAGCTCTCCAGGTTTGTACAGGCGTACGAGAACCTGTACCCGCCCGGAATGGTGAACATCTTTGACCGGATCAACGAGGCCGTCAAGCTGAGTGGCACGTTCCTGAACATCCTGCCCCTGCTGGTCATGTATCTGCTGCTGCAGAAATGGTTCGTCGAGTCGGTTGAGAGGACGGGTATCGCCGGAGAGTAGGCCTGTGCCCCTGCGCAGTCGCTGCTTCCTGCTGTGGGCGGTTGCGATGTCATCGGCATCGCCAAGGGGGCTCCCGCCAGATCCGCGTGAGCCATCAGGGCGGCGCCGTGCACCGAGTCACGATGGTCAACGAGCACATCCAGAAGGGCCTTGAGCGCCTGTAGATCATCAAGAGAGCAGGCTGGCATCGATGGTAACGATCAAGGATGTCGCCAGACTGGCTGGCGTCAGCATCACCACCGCCTCCTACGTGCTCAATGGGAAGGGGCGCATCAGCGAGAGCACCCGCAAGCGCGTCCTTGCTGCTGCGGAGGAGCTCAACTATCATCCCAACGCTTTCGCCCGGCATCTCAAGAAGCGCAAAACGCGCACGATCGGCGTCTTTATCGCACGCCTCGGCGGCTCATTCTACGAGGAGGTCCTCGAGGGCATTCACGAAGCCATCCTCCAGACAGACTATGAGCTGATCATCTGCCCGGAGTGTCGGACCACACGGCGCATCCTCGCCCACCGCCAGGTAGATGGGGCCATCGTCTTCGATAGCACGATTACGAGCGAGCTCATTGCCAGGCTTGCCTGGGAGCACTTCCCGGTAGTCGTCCTCGACCGCTACCTTGAGGCCGACCACGTCTTCCCTCTTCTCGTGGACAACGCCAGGGGGACGAGGGAGGTGTTCGAGCACCTCTTCGTCCAGGGCATGCGGCGGCTCGCCTTCATTGCCGGCGCGGCAGACTCGCACGACAACTCGGAGAGAAGAAGGGTCTTCTTGGACGAGGCAGCCAGGCACGGCCTCTCCGTGGCCTGCTACGCAGGGGACTTTACCCGACCCTCTGGCTACCAGGCCGCCATGGAGATCATCGCTTCCGGCGACCTGCCCGAAGCGGTCTTTTGCGCCAACGATCAGATGGCCATCGGCTTCATCGAGGCCGCCAGAGAGCGCGGGGTGCGAGTCCCCGAGGATATCGCCGTCGTGGGGTTTGACGACATACCGGTCGCCCAGTACATGCAGCCCAGCCTCTCGACGGTCAGGGTCTCGCGCGTTGACTGGGGCTTCACAGCTGCCATGCGCCTGATCGCCTTGCTGGAGGACCGGAAGCCGTTCGACACCAGTCGCATTCCGGCCAGGTTCATCCAGAGACAGTCTTCGACACGTACCTTTGCCCCTCAGGCCAGAGAGAATGGACTCACGGGCTCTCCTGCAGAGTGAGCTCCAGGGCTCCGTCAGCTTTTTCCTGGACTATACCAACCTCGACCCGGCGAGCAGCGGCTATGGCCTCACGGCCGACTGCACCAGGAAGCCGGCGGTCGCCTCGATTGCCTGCACCGGCTTTGCCCTCACGGCCTGGGTCATCGCCGCCGAGCGGGGATACCTGCCAAGGTCGCAGGCACGCGACATGGCGCGGGGGACGATGCGAACCCTGCTGCGCTCCGCCGCGCACCATCGCGGCTTTTTTGCCCACTTTATGCACATGGGCACCGGCGAACGCTACCGCAAGTGCGAGTACTCGACGATTGACACCGCCCTGTGCCTGAACGGGGTCATCACTGCCGCCGCCTACTTTCACGAGGACGCCGAGACTGCCGACCTTGCCCGCGAGCTCATCGAGCGCGTTGACTGGGGCTTCCTGGTCTTCCGCCGTGGCGAAAGGGCGCTGTTCCGCATGGCCTACAACCCCGACCGGGGTGGTGACTATGCCGGCGATCAGCCGGGCCTCATCGGCCAGTGGAGCATGGCGGCCGAGCAGAAGATGATGTATCTACAGGCCGCCACGAGGCTCGACCCTGCCCTCGCGGGCGAGCTGTACCATGGCTTCTCCCGGGACATCGGCTACTACGACGGCCTCCCGATCATCATCAACCCGGGCGGGAACCTGTTCGCGTACCAGTTCACCGAGGCCTGGCTCGACACCGCCCGCTACCGCGACCCGGATGGCGTCGACTGGTTCGACAACACCCGCCTCGCGGCCCTGGCCAACCGCAGCTTTTGCATCGAGAACTCTTCCCACTACCGGACGTATCACGCCCGGAGCTGGGGCCTCAGTGCCGGCGATAGCCCCTCGGGCTATGCCGTGTTCGGCAGCACCCCCTGCCTGGGAGCTCCTCACCATAACGGCACAGTCTCCATCTATGCCGCGGTTGCCTCGCTGCCGTTCGTCCCAGAGGCCACCCTCGAGATGATGCACTACCTCTACCATCACCAGCCGCGGACCTGGGGGCCGTATGGCTTCTACGATGCCTACAACCTGGACGTCTCGCCGCCCTGGTACAGCGAGGCGATCTATGGCATCGACAAGGGATGCTCCATGATCATGATCGAGAACCATCTGACCGGGCTTATCTGGGAGGTCTATGCCGCCAGCCCCTGGATCCGCACTGGCCTGCAGGTGCTTGGGTTCAGGGAGCAGAGGGGAGGCTGAGGTGAGTGCCGCCTTTGAATGCCGGGATGGCCTGTTCTGGCTGGAGGGACGACCGCTGTTCCTGCAGGCTGGCGAGCTGCACTACTTTCGCACGCCGCCCGACCAATGGCAGCACCGCCTCGGCTTGCTCCAGCAGGCCGGCTTCAACGCGGTGGCAACCTACATCCCCTGGCGCTGGCACGAGATCAGCGAGGGCGTGACGGATTTCGACGGGCACAGCAATCCCATGCGGGACCTCATCGGCTTCCTCGACCTTGCGGCGGCGATGGGCCTCTGGATCATCGCCCGCCCGGGCCCGTACATCATGGCCGAGACCACGTTCGAGGGTATCCCGGATTGGGTCTTTGAGCGGTATCCCCAGGTAGCCATCCTCGACCAGCACGGACGCCAGCACAACCTTGTCAGCTACCTGCATCCGGACTTTTGCGCGTGTGTCTCCGCCTGGTACCGCGCCGTCTTTCAGGTCCTCACGCCCCGGCAGGTCACCCGCGGCGGCCGCATTCTGCTTGTCCAGCTCGACAACGAGATGGGGATGCCCCACTGGGTTCGCAACATCATGGATACGAACCCGGATACCCTCGCGCGCTTTGCGGAGTACCTCCGAGGCACCGGCAATGACTACCTGCCCTGCTGCTCGGCCCCAGCGGACCTGCCCGCGTGCCTGCGGCAGCGCCTGCGCTCGCCCGAGGAGCCGCACGGGGCCCGCATTGTGGAGCACTACCGGCGCTTCCACCGTACCTACCTGCGCCACTATGCCTCGTTCCTGCTCTCAGAGGCGAGAGCCTGCGGCATGGACGTCCCGGGCGTCATCAACATCCACGGCTTTGGCAACGGCGGCAAGACCTTCCCCATCGGCCTCTCCCAGCTCGCCGAGGCCATGCAGTTGCCGGGCACCATCAGCGCCACCGATGTCTATCCTCTCGCCATCGGCGAGGGCAACCTGCACCAGCTGCTGCTCGTCAACGAGATGACCAAGGCCCTGCAGGCGGCCGGTCAGCCCCTCTTCTCCATCGAGTTCCAGGCCGGGGGAAACCTCGACTTTTCCAACAGCCAGTCCTCGCTCTACGACCTGCACAGCCGGCTGTGCCTCTCGGTTGGGATGCGAGCCTTCAATCACTATCTCTTCTTCGACGGCGAGAACGATCCCCTCCTCAGCCCCGTCAAGCGCCACGACTGGGGTCACCCGGTGCGCAAAGATGGCACCCTGCGCCGGCACTACCGCCGCTACGCGAGGCTCTCCGGGGTGCTGGCCGCCTACGGCGAAGCGCTGCTCCGCGCCCGCCCACACACCGTTACCACCATCGGCTTCCGCCTAGACGACTTTCAGACCGAGGTCAACAACGCCTTCACCCAGCCCCTCACCGACGTGCTCACCCATCAGCGCGAGACGGTCCTCTTCGATCTGATCGCCCGCGGGCTCGCCCTCACGCAGCGGCCCTTTGACGCCATCGAGGTCACCCGCACCGGGCCGGACCCCTCGCGCGTCCCGCTCCTCTGGATGATGATGGGAACTCAGTGCGAGGCCGTGGTCCAGCGCAGGTTGGTCGAGTATGTGCGTCGGGGAGGGCGCCTGATCCTCATTGGCCGGATGTGTCTGGAGGACGCGGACCACGCCCCCTGCACCCTCCTCAAGGACGCCCTCGGGCTCCGCGAGGTCCGCAGCGACCCGCCTTTTGCCCCCAGCGCCATCGAAGCGTTCGGCCACCGGGACGTGCCCGCTTCGTTCGTCGAAACCTATCGGGGCGAGTTCGACGAGGTCGTAGCCACGCGTGCGGGGGAGACGGTCGGCTTTGTCAAGGCTCTGGGAGAGGGTGCGGCTCTCGTCTTAGGCGCGGCCTTCCCCGCCAACACCCTCGAGGAGTTGGACATCATCGATCAGATGGCCCTCAGGATGGGGTGCCCGCCCGCGTTCACCCTCAGCGAGTGGGCCGACGTCCGCCTCAGCCGCGGGGAGGCCGGAAGCTTTCTCTTCATCAACAACTATCAGGACGACCCCATCGAGACGGCCATCTCCTGGCAGGGCACGCCGCTCTTCGGTGGGAACCCCGTTCGGCTGCCTGCCCGGCAGGGCGCCATTCTGCCGCTCGACTGGCGCGTCGACGAAGGCCTCACCGTGCGCTATCTCACCGCCGAGGTCCTCGACATCGTACGGGAGCCTGCTTCCCTCGTCCTCGTCATGGCGCAGGACGTCTTTTTGGGCGAGCTTGAGCTTGGCGGCTGGCAGTGCGAGGGAACCGAGGGCATCGCCGAGCGCGACGGGGTGCGCCGTGTCCGCCTCCGGAGCCGGGAGGGGCGGGTGAGGCTCCGAAGAGGGGCATGAGCTCTTGCTGTGGCCTCCAGCCCCGGTCCGGCGGACCCATCCGCCTGACGTGACCCGTCGCCTGGAGGCGGCCATGGCCGCGGACTTGGCCCGTCAATGCGAGGCGGCGCAGCCGCCGAAGCACGTTCGGGCATCGGGTGACTCGCGAGCCGCCCCTCCGGTACCGGGGAGGCCCCCATTCTCCCCGTCAAGCGCACACGAACGGCCCATCAGCAGAACCTCCCGCCGCAGGTGACAGACATGGCCCTGCCTGGCAGCGGAATGGGTGCGACCAGACCTGGGCCCCACGCGTACCGCTGATGCATTTCCCCGCCGGCTGTGGTATACTCATGCCGGATTGCTGAAGAGCTTAGTGCTGCGGGAGCAAAGTGGCATGTTGATCTCTTTTCTCGGCGGGGCCAATGAGGTCGGCGCCAGCGGCCTGATCGTCGAAGCCGGCGGCAGGCGCGTGCTGATCGACTGCGGCATTCGCCTCTCTCCCAGGTCGTGTGGCGGCCTGGCACCGGACCAACTCCCCGATCTGAGCCAGATCGAGAGCGGATCGGGCAAGCTGGACGCCATCCTCGTCACCCACGCGCACACGGACCATACGGGAGCCCTGGAGCTTGTCGTGGAGCGCTTTCCCGATGTGCCGGCGTATGCTACCGAGCCGACCGTGGCACTGACCCGCATCCTTCACGAGGATGCGCGTCGCATCATGCAGTCGCGGCTGGAGGAAGAAGGCGAGCTGCCGCTGTTCGACGATGTGGCCGTCGAGCGCCTGATGGCGGCCCTGACGCCGGTCCCCTTCCAGGTGCGGCTGCCGATTGGCGGAGAGCTGGCGGCGACCTTTTTCCCCGCCGGCCATATTGCCGGAGCAGCGATGATCGGACTGGAGAGCGCCGAGGGCTCGTTGCTCATCAGCGGCGACCTCTCCATCTCCCCACAGCGCACAGTCGATGGGGCGCGTCCTCCCGCCTTCCATCCCGACGCCCTGGTCCTGGAAAGCACCTACGGCGGCCGCCTGCACGCGAACCGGGCTGTGCAAGAGCGCAAGCTGGTGGAGACCGTCGCCCGGGTGACGGAGGCAGGCGGCAAGGTGCTCATCCCCGCATTTGCGCTGGGGCGCGCCCAGGAGATTCTTCTGATCCTCGGCGAATACATGCGGCGTGGCGAGTTGACGCCGGTCCCCGTCTGGGCCGACGGCATGGTGCGCGCCGTGTGCCAGGCCTACTCGACGTTCGCTGACTTTCTACCGCTGCCTCTTCAGGAGCAGCAGGCGCGCTTCTTCATTCCGCCTATCCGCCCGGTGCAGAGCGCGGAGCAGCGCAACCAGATCCTGTGGGAGCCTGGCCCTGCGGTGATCGTGGCCAGCTCCGGAATGCTGGCAGGCGGCCCCTCCCTCTCCTATGCCCGCCATCTGGTTGGCAAGCCCGAGCACGCGGTGCTGGTCACCGGCTACCAGGATGAGGAATCGCCCGGCCGCCGCCTGCAGGGCCTTGCCGAGCGCGGAGGCGGGACGTTGCGCCTCGGCGCAGACAAGCTGGACGTCCGTTGCCAGATCGCCACCTACGCCCTTTCCGCGCACGCCGACGAGGCCCAACTCATCAGCCTGACCGAAACCCTGAATCCTCAGCACGTCCTGATCGTACACGGCGATCCGGCGGCGCGGCGAAGCCTCGAGGCCGCGCTGGCCCAGCGTGGCCGCATCGTCCATCTTCCAGAAGCTGGTCAGAGAATCGTGCTGCAGTTCGAGGGGCACAGGTTCGTGCAGGCCGACGCGGCCGCGGACCCGCGCCGCAAGCAGGCCGAACTCGCGCGTCAGCGCCGCGCTGCGATCGAGCGGCTGGCACACGCCGCCGGCAAGTGGGTCCTGCTCACGACCGATCGCACCGCTCCGGTGCGCTGCCTTGCCATCGCGTCCGACCATCTCTGGGTGGAAGTTGCGCCAGGCCTGGAACAGGCCGTCTATCCCGAGGCAGTGCTCGCAGTCTTTGGGGAGACGCGTCCCACCCCCGAAGAGCTCACACCCTTCCGGCCACAGGAGCCCGCCGCGGCCGCTACGCTGATGGAGCCGAACCAGGCGCTCGCCACCGCGAACCGGCATTTCCCGCCGGAGGCGCGCCTGCGCAAGGCCGGCTACCGCCTCAATGAGCGCGTTCTGACGCTGACCTTTGACTTTCCCGACGCCGCCCGTGAGCGGTACGGCGATCTTATCGCGTCGCTGCAGACCGCTACCGGTTGGACGGTGGAGGTCGTGGCTGAAACCAACCAGGCCGCCCTGAACGGCCTCGTCCGCGAGTTGCTTCCGCCGGGCTCGCAGGTCCTCAAAGGTCCGGCCATCCACCGCGACCAGAGAAGGGTGGCAGTGACAGTCGCACCGCCTTCCGAGGGTCTTTCGGTAGCACAGATCGCCGACGAGTTCCGCGCCGTGACCGGCTGGGCGCTGGACCTCACCCTGGCCAGCAGACCGACCAGTGTGCCGGCCGCTGCAGCGGTTACTGGCGGGGGACGCCTGGAGATCAATGCCGCCTATGCGCTCTGCAAGTCGGTGCTGGAAGGCTCGACCCTCTACCGCACCAGCCTGAAGGATGGCGTGATCGTCCTGTCGTTCATCTCGCCGCAGGTAGGGGAGCGCTACGAAAAAGAGATTGCCGCCCTGCAGGAGCAGACTGGCTGGCCGCTTCGGATCAATCCGCAGCCTAATCAGGGCGCCATCCTCGAGGCCGCACGCACCCTCCTGAACAGGGCCGGGCTGACCGTCATCAAGGGTCCCAGCATCTACCTCGAGAAGGCCGAGGTTACTGCCACGGTCGCGACGCAGCCAGATGACCCGGAGGCGCTGGCGCAGCAGTTCCTCCAGCAGACGGGGTACCGGCTGGTGCTCACCCTCGCGCCGGCATCCTCGCTGGAACGGCAGCCGGGCCGCGTCTCCTCACCGGGAGAGCCGGCCATCGAGGACGCCGCAGTCGTCGAAATCCCGCTGAGCCGCATCCGCCTGAGCTACTACCATCAGGGGCTGCACCTTGACCCGGCCAGGCTGGAGAAGGCCGTGCAACGTGCGCGCACGATGGGAACCGTGCCCCCCATCCAGGTGCGGCGGGCTCGGGATGGCTACCTCCTGGTCGATGGTCTCTACCGTCTGCGCGCGGCCGAGGCCCTGGGATGGGAGCGCATCCCGGCAACGGTCTCCTGACCGAGGATGCCCGCGGCAAGGTGCCATAGACCGCGATGTGCGGAGCGTGGGGGGTTGGCGGGCGGAGGTGGTCTGCGAGACACCTCATTCGGCGTCGTGCTGGCTCATGCCACATCCAGGGGTAGATAGGTCGCGTCGAGCCCGCCGTGGCAGCCCTTGCGGGTACCGTGCTGGCAGAGTCCCGGTAGCTGCAACCCAGGCAACTACCCGCACCTGAGCCCCCGCCTCCCTTACTCGCCCCAGTCCCCGCCATCCAACAGCCGGGACGATCCCCAGTCCAACTCGTCCGGATCCACTTGCAGGATGGTCACCTCGCTGCCATCCGGCAGCCGCGTGCGTCCACCGTGCAGCCGCTCGTCGAGCACCAGCGCCTCGGCCGAGCGGCCAGTCCGCGCCAGCTCGTCGAAATCGGCGGCGGTAAAGCGAGGCGTATCCTCTGTATCCGGCAGGGTGAGCACATGCTCGAGGAACAGACCGCGCACAGCAATGAGGTCGCGCGGCAGCCTCATCCCCTGCTCTCGGTTGGCCTTCAGCGCCATCAGGATCCTGCGCTTGGCCTCGGCAGCCTCGATCTCTTGCAGGGCCAGGAAGCCCTTGACAGAGCGGGCAATGGCCTCCTCCGGCGCCCTGGCCGGAAGCACTGCGATGTCCTTGACCGCGCCCTCCCAAGGCGGGTTGTAATCGATGAGGAAGGTCAGGCCACGCACGCGCAGTTGCCGACGGTCCGTGTACCAGTAGACCTGAACCACTCCCTGGAAGATGTTCCCATATGCAAAGGCGCGGAAGAACGCCTCCTGACTCGAGCCGACCTCGTCCAGTGCGCCCCGCGCCACCCCGGCGCGCTCCAGCCAGAGCCGCGCAGCCGGACGGCCATCCTCGTAGATCGCTCCCCGCTCGAGAGGTGAAGAGGGTATCCCGGTACCCGCGCGCTGCTGGCCAGGCGGGCACGACCTCATCGAGACGCTGCCGCACAGGCTCCGCCGCCTTTTCGTAAGCACGCAGGAGGACGGGCAACGCCTCATGCACCTTCAACCCCGCAAAAGCGCTGTCCAACTCTGCCCACAAGGCATCCGCCTCCTGCCTGCCCCAGTCCTCGCGGCTGAACATCGCATCGAGCCGCGGGCGCAACATCGTCAGGGGCGCGATGTTGGGCGTGCGCTGCCTCTCCCTTCGTGCTCGCTTCTTGCTCATGCTTCTCCCCGAGAGCCCCGTCGACCAGGGCACCCGGCAGACGGAACGGAATCGTTGGAACTCACTGGCCGCTCCCGGACGGAGCGGCCAGTGAACTCATTATAGTCGATTTGGGGCGCCAAGTCGAGGGCAACGCCGCACAAGGGTATATCCCACAATCGTCGGTGCATTTCGGGACTGACCGGTGCGTGTCGGCTCCATAGTTGGGCCACACCGGTTGCGCTGCCAGGTAGCCGCATATCTGCCGCCTGCAGCAGTGAAAGCCCACCGTCAGATGGGCCATGTGCACGCATCAGGGAGGTCAGCGCCTGCCCAGCACCCTGTCATTGCGAGCCAGCCCGCAGGGCTGGCGAAGCAATCCCGCCTCCCGTTTCGCGGGATTGCTTCGGCGGCTGACGCCGCCTCGCAATGACAGG